>JAGDAX010000014.1 GCA_017848335.1 Clostridia bacterium
CATAATAGAGATATAACAGATTCGATATAAATTTGCAAAAAGTTAGGTTTTTATTTTAGCGAAATTTGCAAAAAGTTAGGTTTTTATTATAGCGAAATTTGCAAAAAGTTAGGTTTTATAATTATGAAAAATAAAAGACATTTTGCGATCTTACACAAAATGTCTATTTTATCATATTGGAGCGAGTGATGGGAATCGAACCCACATGTTCAGCTTGGAAGGCTGACGTTCTGCCATTGAACAACACCCGCGTACGTGGGCACTGAAATGCCCGCTGTGCAAGTATAGCATTCTGAAAAAATTTGTCAAGAATTTTTTAAAAAATATTTCCCGGATTTTGGGAAAAGTCCGGGGTCTGATAGAATGACAGAGCCGGGTGAGCGGGCAAAAAAAGAGGCGGAAGTAGGCCTTGCGGCGGAGCTCGCGCTGCCCGAAAACAGACAGGCTGAGCGCAAGAACTTGCGGCGGAATTCAGGCCCTGCGGCGGAGCCGGGCTTTTCGCGGAGTTCAGGCCTTGCGGCGGAGTTCAGGCCTTGCAGCGGAGCCGGGCTTTTCGCGGAATTCAGGCCTTGCGGCGGAGTTCATGCCTTGCGGCGGAGCCGGGCTTTTCGCGGAGTTCAGGCCTTGCGGCGGAGTTTAGACTTCCCGGCGAGATTCAAACTGTACGGCAGAATGACACTGCTGAGGGGGAGGTGGTTATTTTTGGAGAATACGTTTATCAGGTTTATCAGAAGGCTGCGGACTGCGCCGTTGTTTTATATTTTTGCGCTGACGGCTGCGGGGTGCATGCTTTTCGGGAATATCGAGGTCTGCGTGAAGAACAGGCATAAAACCGGAACGGAATTGGCGGACGTGTCAGGAGAGGTGTTTAGGGAGCCGTGGAACAGTGAGCGTGATTTCATTTTCGAGCCGGTGAGAGCGAGCGGAGAGCGGCTGAGGATTCTCGTCAAGGGCGACTATGCGCCGTATGCGGAGCGCAGTGAGCTTCTCGGGAAGGGGTTCTGCGCAGCGGGGAGGATATACGTGAGTGTGCCTGAGATTGCGGGGAATTTTCACGGGTTCGATTACTGCAAGTATTTGAAGTCCCATGACGTCGATTACTATTTTTACCTGAAGGCCGGTGAGCTTTTCGTGCCCGGGGACGCGGAGGGAGGCGTGTTCTCGGTGAAAATGACCGATACGGCGGGGCGGGAGAGGCAGTTTCTGAGGTCGGCGGGGTACTATTCCGGGTGGCTGCGGGACAGGATCCTGGGGACGGTGGACAGCTATTTCGGGCGTGAGACGTCCGGGCTCGTGAAGGCGGTCATGACGGGGGAGACAGGGGCGCTGGATAATGAGGTTAAAAATAACTTAATGGGCGCAGGCTTTTCGCATCTGGTGGCGGTTTCCGGGGCCCACGTGAGCTATCTGACGCGGCCTGTGGCGGCGGCCCTAAGGAGGTCCCTTTTGAGCCACCGCCGCCGAAGGTGGATAACGATCGTGCCCATGGTGTTTCTGTGGCTTGCGGCGGGCGGCTCCTGCTCGGTCACCAGGGCCGCCGTCATGGGCATTGCGGCGGCGGTGACGGCTGTGCTTAAAAAGCCGCCGAATCTCAAAAACACTATCGGATCTGCGGGCCTTTTGCAGCTGGCCTTCAATCCTTATGCGGTGTTTGGGAGCGGCTTCCTGCTGTCCTACGGCGCGGTCATTGCCATCGCGGTAATACTTCCCATGCTGAAAAAGCTGCCCTTCGGGGAGAGCCGCCCGGCGAGGGTCTTCCTTCCGGGATTCGCGGTGAATCTGGGCGTTCTGCCGCTCCTGATGTACCTGTTCAATTCCTTCTCGATATGCGGGATGCTCCTTACGGCGGTGGTTTCATATATTGCCGGGGCGCTGTGCATAGGGGGGTATCTGATCTTTTTTCTCGACAGCTTCATCTTCAGGGGGCCGCTTACGGTGGGCAGCCGGGCGGTGGCCAGCCTTGTGCGCATTTTCGAGTTCATTTCGGAGCGGATAAGCACCGGGAACGGGTTTTTCTTCAGGGTGGAATGCGGGTCGCCGGGGGTGGTCTTCTTCCTGGTGTATTATACACTGCTTTTGTGGGCGTTGTCGGACTTCAGGGGGCGGCTGAAGCCGGCGTTGGCGGCGGGGCTGGTGCTTGCGGTGGCAGCCGCGAGAATGCTTCCCGGCGTGGAGGTGCTTTTCTTCGACGTGGGGCAGGGCAGCGCGGCGCTGGTAAGGACTCCGGACGGCGTTACCGGGCTTGTGGACACCGGCACCGGAGACGTGCGGCTTTCGGAGCTGCTGCAAAAGGAGGGTGTGAAAAAGCTTGATTTCATCGTGATCTCGCACGGTCACTCGGATCATTACGGGGGCCTGGCGGAGGTGCTTTCGGCGTACGCTCCGGAGGTGATTTTCGTGCCCGACAATACCTTCGACGGGTACTGCAATATGCTGGCGGAGAGCATGCCGGAGGCGGTGCGCGTGAGCGGGGAGTATTGCTGCGGACTCGGAAGACATACGGTGATGGAGCTGTTTGAATCCGGTACTGACCGCGAGAATCTCAACGACAGCTCGATATACGTGCGGCTCAGCGGGCGGTGGGGGAGCATTGTGCTTCCGGGAGACGCCGAAAACGGGGAGCTGCTGGAGCTTTATGACAGGGGGATCATCGCGCAGGAGGATATTTACGCGCTGCCTCACCACGGGTCCAAAACCTCGGGGGACGAAAAAATCCTTTGGGAGATAAGGCCGAAATATGTTATCATTAGCGCAGGGTATCGCAACAGCTACGGGCATCCGTCTGCACAGGTGCTGGATACGCTCAGGGAATACGGTGTGACCGACAGGCGCGTCTGCCGCACAGACAGGGACGGCGCCGTGAGGGTGGTCGCTTTTGCGGGGATTTTCGGCAGGGAGTACAGTTTGCTATGGCGAAAAAAGGGGATAATACTATAGGCGCCTCTGAGCTGGCAAAGCAGGTCATGAGCGGTGAAATCAAAAACGTTTACCTTTTCTACGGCGAGGAGGAATATCTCAAGTCGTTTTTCACTAAGTCTGTGCTCGCGCGAATAGGCGCAAGCCGTGAGAGCGTCACCTGGTTCGACGGCAAGGTGTCGCCGGTGGACCTTTCCGCGGCTCTGGACGTTTCGCCGCTGCTGGCGGAGGTTACCGCGGTGGTAGTGAGGGATTCGGGCATATTCAAGGGCTCCTCCAGGACGCAGGATTTTTCGTTTCTGGCAGAGCTTGAGGGCGACAGCTTTGCGATCTTCCGGGAGACAGACGTCGACAGAAGCAACGGCAATTTCAAGGCCGTCGAAAGCGCAGGAATGGCCATAATGTGCGGCGAGCAGCCGGATTCCGAAATTACAAGGCTTCTGGCCCGCAAAGCCGGGTCGCTGGGGCGTCAGATATCCACCGGCGCCGTGGCGCAGCTTATTCGCGGTAAAGGGCGTGACCTCTATATGCTGGTGAACGAGGTGGACAGACTGAGCTTCCTGGTGGAAGAGGGCGGCATGATCGACGAGAACACGGTGCGCTCCGCCACGGAGCTTTCGCCGGAGGCCAGGATATATGAATTTACGGACGCTGTGGCCGAAAAGAAGCCCGAGGCCGCATACGAGAAGTATTACAGCCTGCTTGCCGAGAAGGAACCTCCCCAGAGGCTTCTGGTCTCGCTGGCCTACCATTTCAGAGGGCTGTACAACGTGGCAGTTTTGAGCGAGAAGGGCATGAATACCGCGGGAATGGCGGCGGAGCTGAAGCTTCAGGAGTTTATCGTCCGCAAGTATCTCAAGCAGTGCAAGATATATACACGGGACGCGCTCGGCGATATTGTCGGGTTCATCGCGGACGTGGATATAAGGGGAAAGTCCGGGCTCATGGGCGCGGAGGATATGGTGGAGGTTGTGATCTCGTACGTGAATTCGCAGTGAGCGGGGGTTGGCGAGGTCAACGGGTGCCAAGTGCCCGGTGCTTGGCGCTTGGCACCCGGCGCCTGGCACTCAGTACTCAGCGCTTGCAGATATTGTTCCTCAATACTGTTTGAGGAATTTTTCAGGATGAGGGTTAAAATGATCTATGAGGAACGGCGCTCCTTTTCCGGACAGGAAGAAGCGGCTGTCCGGAGACCCCGTCCCGGCGGAATAAACGCTACGGCTTTGAAGGAGTTTATTCGGCGCAGAGGAAGAGACCTTGTCGCTGTGCACGGTCAGAGGCTGCCGCAAGTATTCGGGGATCTCCGGGCATAGAAGGAGTTCGGCTATGAAAAATTTGACGCAAAACAGAATATTGGCGGTGTTGGTCAGAGCGCTGGTGCTTTCGGTGACGGTTTGTCTGATAACCGGTGCCGCGGGATGCAGGATAAATACCGCGTTGCCGCGCGGCGGGATTGAGGACGGTGAGGCGATAATCGAGGATCCTGAGGTATTACCTGCCGAGATTGATACGGAAATCAAGCCCCGGGACGCGGATCCGGGCTATGACAGCGAAAGCGCGGCGGTGATCGTATTGTCGGGCAGGGGCATTGCTGCGGAAGGAGAAGGCATCTCCGTTGAGGGCGGCACGGTTACTGTTACCGCGGGCGGCACGTATATTGTCAGGGGAGACCTTGCCGGGGGCGGGGTCGTCGTAAAGGCTTCCAAAGAGGCTGACGTGAAGCTGGTTCTTGACGGTGTGAATATCGAGAATGACGGCTTCGCGGCACTGTACGTGTTCTCTGCCAATAACGTGATCGTGACGCTGGCGGAGGGCTCCGAGAACAGGCTGGCGACAAAGGGCGACTTTGTGCAGATCGACGAAAACAACGTGAATGCCTGTGTGTATTCGAAGGATGATATTGCTTTTAACGGCGGCGGCAGGCTTGTTGTAAGCTGCGACAGCGGCCACGGGATTGCGGCGAAGGACGACCTGACGGTGTCCGGGACGGGCATTGAAATTACCGCGGGAAATCACGGAATCAACGTCAATGACAGCATCAAAATCGACGGGGCATCGATCACCGTGAAGTCCGGCAAGGACGCGCTGCATTGCGAGAATACCGAGGATATCAGCCTCGGCAATATTTACATTTCAAAGGGCAGCTTCAGCTTTGTCACCGCCGGCGACGGAATTGACGCGTCAGGCATCGTGAGAATCGATGACGGAGCGTTTGATATCGAATCAGGAAATTACCGGGATCCGGAGCAGAGCGCGGATTTCGGAGAAATAGGCTTTGGCAGAATGGAATCCGGCAGGACGGGCCCTGGTGGAGCTGTTTCCGGGTCGGAGACAAATACAGCCAGCACCAAGGGCATCAAGGCCGACAAAGAGGTGGATATTCTGGGCGGTTCCTTCAGGCTTGTCTGCGAGGACGACGCGGTTCACTCAAACGGCAGGATACTTATTCAGGGCGGCAGCTTTGATATCAGCACAGGGGACGACGGAATTCACGCGGACTCGGAGGTGATGATTCACACGCCGGAGGGCTGCGACATCAGGATCAACAACAGCTACGAGGGCATCGAGGGTGCGTCCATTACCGTGAATGCGGGACCGGGGACCGTCTCCGTGAAGGCCGTCGACGACGGATTCAACGCATCGAACGGACAGGGTAATGAATTCGGCGGACCGGGGCCCGGAGGAATGGGCTACGGCGGACGAGGTTCAGGCGGACGCGGCAATCGCGGACAGCAGACCGCGCCGGGTCAGGAAAGCGAAGGCGGCGGCACGAACGGCGCGCCGGGTCAGGAAAGCCCGGTCAGCCTGAGATTTCTCAGCGGAAAGGTCTTCGTTGACTGCTTCGGCGACGGCCTTGACAGCAACGGAACGCTTGAAGTTAAGGGCGGCACGATCTTCGTGTCCGGCCCCACAAGCAGCAACAACGGCGCTGTTGACTACAACCGGAAGGGCGTTATCACGGGCGGCACGGTCATTGCCTGCGGAGCTTCTCAAATGGCTCAGAATTTCGGCAGCGAATCCACGCAGGGGTCGATTCTCGTGAATTGCGGCACCGTCAAGGGCGGCACGGAGGTCAGGCTTTTAAGCGGCAGCACGGTTCTGGCTTCCTTCACGCCCGCGAAGCAGTTCGGCAGCATATTGGTGAGCTCGCCGGAGCTCAAGGCCGGAGGCACGTACACGGTTACCGCGGGAAGCTTCAGCAGCGAGATCAAGCTTGATTCGCTTATTTACAACAGCAACGGCAGAGGAACGAATCCCGGCCGGAATCCCGGGAAAATTGATCCCGGCGGCAATCCCGGGAGCGATCCGGGCGAAAATCCGGGAAGCGACCCGGGCGGTTCAGGGGAGGATCCCGGCGGTGACGATCCAAACGGAGACAATCCCGACGGAATGGGCTCCGGAGAAGTGGCTCCGGGCGATTTCGGACAGCTCAATCCCGGCAGGTGATATGCCTTAGGCGAAGGGACGGATCCGCCGGTGATGATGGTTTCGCCGGTGGGGATGGCTTCGCCGGTGGGGATGGCTTCGCGAAGGCCTGACGCGGGATAAAAAAGACAGCAGAGGGGCGCCCCGTGATGTGGCAGGGCGCCCCTCTGCTGCGTCAGGTGTCAGGTGTTGCCGACTGCGGCGAATGCGCTACAGGGCGATTTCCTGAAGCGTACGGGTGTAGATGCAGTCTTCGGTTTCGGAGAGGATATTGACCGAGAACGCTTTGTTGTCGGAGGTGATGACAATGGCACTGTCGCGGCTGCCGGCCTTGGGGATTTTTGCGACACAGTCCAGCCGACGGATGCACACGTCGTCGCCGTCCGGGAAGTCGCGGCTTCTGAGGAGCATGACGGTGAAATTGCAGCGCCTTGACGCGGAGGGAGAGGCTTCGGGGCAGGCGGCTTTTATCTTGTCGAAAATGTTTTCGGAGTCAACCATTGTTTGACCTTCTTTCGGATCTGTGTTTGCGGTGGCTGGCGGGCATTGCCCTCCAAGGGTATTTTACCATCAAAAAATGAGTTGTAAACCCGGCGGTATTCGAGGAGTAAAGCCTTGATATTTTCAAGGTTCAGAGCTTCAATCAGGGGCAAGATGAGGTTTTGGGTAACTGTTGTGCGACTTTTAGGGTGAGAAGATCGGGGGGATTATTGCGGAGGCCGCAGCTGGCGGGGGAAAATGACAGGCGCGGCGTGATTGATTTTCGGGCATGAAATCGGGTATAATACCGTTCGGCGGAACAGTGTTTTGCGGTAGCTTTCGGGTGGCCGGAATAGGCTTCCCGGTGTGAGGTGCGACGTCATGAAGGAAGTTTTGACAGCTGTTTTGATTATCGTTGGCGCACTGTCGGCAGTGGTGGCGGCGGGGCTTGTCGCGCTTTATTTCGTTGTTTTTTACTCGCCCCACAAGGGCCAGAATGACGACCTGCAGCTGCCGCCGGGCATTGATTACAGCCCGTACGGCGAGCTGCCCGTCAATATGATAAAGGGAGCCATGAGGGAGCCCTTCGAGACGGTGGAGATCGTGTCGGAGGACGGTCTGCGGCTTCGGGGCAGGCTCTATGTGAGGCATCCTGAGAGCGCGCCGCTTGCGCTTGGCTTCCACGGGTACAGGGGTACCCCCGCAAGGGATTTCAGCGGCGGCCTGATCTCGATGCTGGAGGCCGGCTTCAACGTGCTTCTGGTGGAGCAGCGGGCGCACGGTCGGAGCGCGGGGCACACGATTACCTTCGGCATTAAGGAGCGCCGGGATTGCGTTCGGTGGGCGGAATATGCCGCCGGGCGGTTCGGGCAGGCGGTGCCGACGGTTCTTTTCGGCATTTCGATGGGCGCCTCCACGGTGCTGATGGCTTCGGGCGAGGCTCTTCCCGCGAACGTGCGGTGGATTGTCGCGGACTGTCCATACAATGCTCCGGAGGAGATCATCAAGAGCGTTATCGCGAAAATGAAGCTGCCGGCGGGGTTTTTCTACTTTTTTGTGAACCTTTCCGCGAGAATTTTCGGGCGCTTCAATCTGCGGGAAATCACCGCAAGGGACAGCGTGGCAAGGACGGGCCTCCCGGTCACGATAATTCACGGGCGCGAAGACGGGCTAGTGCCCTGCGAGATGAGCGCGAAAATACCCGGGGACAACCGGAATTGCGAGCGTTTTGTGTTCGACAATGCGGATCACGGGCTGAGCTATCTTGAGGACAAGGCACGGTACGAGAGGATCGTGGCGGAGATTTTCAGGAGGCTGGGCGATCAGCGCACCTTTTGCGCGGGGTCTTTTCAGGGGCCGGTAGGTTAAACCGGGCCGTTGCGCGTGAGCTTTTCAGGGGCCGGGAGGTCAAGCTCAGCCCTTTCATATACAATTTCAGGAGGTTACAATGGAAAAAGTTAAGATCGGCGTCTTCGGCGGTGCCAGAGGTTTTGTCATGGTGAGCCAGCTTTTGCACCACCCGGATGCGGAGCTTGTCGCGGTTTGCGACAAATACGAGCCGCTGCTGGACAACTGTAAAAAGGCCGCTGACGAGGCGGGCATACAGGTGGCGCTTTACACCTCGTTCGACGAGTTCATCAGGCATGACATGGACGCAGTGGTGTTCGCCAATTATGCCAACGAGCATGCGATCTACGCGGTGAAATGCCTGAAGGCCGGCAAGCACGTGATGTCGGAGGTTCTTCCCGGGGAGACGCCGGCGCAGCTTGTCGCGCTGGTTGAGGCAGTCGAGGAGACCGGGCTCATTTATACGTACGCGGAAAATTACTGCTACATGAAGGCCCCCTTCGAGATGTGGAAGCGTTATCGGGCCGGCGACATTGGCGAGATCCAGTACGGCGAGGGCGAATACATTCACGATTGCACGGTCATCTGGCCGGATATCACCTACGGCGAGAGGGACCATTGGCGCAACAAGATGTTCGCGACCTTCTACTGTACGCATTCCTGCGGACCGCTGATCACGATTTCGGGGCTGCGGGCGGTCAAGGTGGTGGGCTTTGAGACCAATCTCAACCTGAACGAGAAGCAGATGCGCGTGGGAATTCCGGAGCGTGCGGGCATCGAGATGATCACGCTCGAAAACGGCGCGGTCGTCAAGAGCATTCACGGGGGCCTCAAGATGGAGCCGGGCAGCGTCAACTATCAGGTGTACGGTACCAAGGGCATGATGGAATCGCAGCGCTACAGCTCCGCCGAGTTCAATATTTATCAGGAAGGCCCCAAGGTCTGCCAGGGCACGTGGGAGAACTACGACCCGCAGAACGACGTGGGCAGCTGGATCGCCGAGAAGTCCGACGGCCACGGCGGCAGCGACTTCTATACCACGCATTGCTTCGTGGAGAAGATACTCGGCAAGCCCGACGGGGAGTGGTGCATTGACGTGTACACCGCCGCCAATATGGGCCTCTGCGGGATAATGGCCTGGCGCTCCGTGCTGGCCGGCAACGTCCCGATGGAGATACCGGATCTGCGCGATCCCGCGGCAAGGGACAAGTGGAGGCACGACAACGCCTGCTGCACCGAGAGCGTGGCGGGGGATGCGTTGCTGCCGAAGTCGTCGTATCCGATTCCCGAGATCCCGGACGAGACCTATGAGGAGGTCAGGAAGCAGTGGCAGCGCAGCGAGGACAGCAAGATAAAGGATCTGTTCTGGCTGTAGGGTGCGTGAATCGAATGCGCGTGGATCGAATGCGCGTGAATCAAATCCGCGTGGATCGGGCCGCAGCTTCGTCCGCAAGGTGCGCGTGGATCAAATCCGCGTGGATCAAATTCGCGTGGTTCGGGCCGCGGCTTCGTCCGCAAGGTGCGCGTGGATCAAATCCGTCAATGCGGACAGTCTATAAGCTGACAAGGGATATTATTTTAATTAAACGTCGTTTGACTTACAGGCTGTGACTGACAGCGACAGTCAGCGAAAGAGCGGGGAACCATGCCGGATCTTCGCTCTTTTGCTGATCGATATTTCCGTGAATTTTTGTCAGTGCTTCCTTTCGGCACTTTTTCAGCGAACCTGTGGGCGCGTCCTGTTTGCGGCCTTACTGTAAGCGGCTCTGTCAGCGCTTCCTTTTGGCGCCCTGTTTGTGCTTCGTTACCAGCACCGCAGTCAATACCGCGCCCCCGCCCAAAACGATCAAGGCCGCGGCCGCGGGCAGCGCTGCAGAGGTCATCAACTCCGAAAACGTCTTTGGTATCCGCGGTTTGCCTCCTTCGCCCGAATTATCCTGCGTTTCGCCTGAATTCGCCTGTCCCGGAGAAGGCGTGGCGGACTGCAAACCGGGCGAAAAATCAGACAGTGAATCAGTTCCGTTCGGTGTGCCCTGTGCGCCGCCGGTATTCGCGTATGAATCATCGGTGGCATTGGCGGTTGAATTCCCGGTGGGAGCCCCCGAAGGATATTCTCCCGGCGATCCGGAGGCATCGCCCGTGGGCTCCCCGTCGCCTGTGGGCTTCCCGGTGGGATTGCCGCCGGGCTTGGGAGTCGTTGAAGGATCAGAGGTGGGAGTCGACGAAGCAGCTGAAGCAGGCGTAGACCCGGGAGTCGGTGTGGGTGTGGGCGCCTGAGTGGGCCCGGACGTTGCGGGTGTGACGCTTTCGTCATACCACTCGCCGTTCAGCCAGCTGACGCGCGCCTGCATAAAGTCGGAGAGGAGCTTCACGGACTCCGCGTAATTGTCGGAGAGCACAAAGACCCCGGTGTTGTTCCAGACGTCCACGTCGTATTGCACCTGCGGAGCAAGCTCGGCCGCCGCCGTGCTGACAAGCGCCAGCCAGTCGCGCAGAATGCCCTGATTGCTGAGCTGCGTCCAGCGCGTCTTCACCAGGTTCACAAAGTCCTTGCGGTTCAGAAGGTCGATGAACCAGTTGGGCCGCCCCCAGCTGTTGTCCAGAAAGTGCAGCCCGGTGGTGTCAAGGTTGTTGAAGCGGTCGATGCCCGCCAGCGCCAGGTCGTAATCCCACACCGGCCCCATGTAAAGCTTGTCGCCGTAGACGTTGTACAGGTAGATGCTGGAATTGAAGAGCGTGTCGTCGTTCTTCATGATCTCGTTGAAAATGTACCAGTCCACCAGCGTGTCGAGGTCCATGTACTTTCCGATAATATCCAGCGTTTTGCGCTCGGTAATTGAATTCTCGAAGTTCCTGAGGTTCTGCCTGGCGTCGCGCACAGCCTTGTCGAAGGTGAGGTCGGTGCCCTTCTCGGCGGCCTTCCGCTCAAATTCGTCCCTGGAGGGGTCCTTCACCACGTAAAGGTTGCCAAACTGCGTGCTGAAATTTTCGGGCTCGCCGTAGCCGTAGTTGTTGTCAAGCTCGAGAAGAACGTCCCCGTGGGAAACGCTGATATTGACGCGCCTGTCGTCGATCTCCACCTTTTCGGTGATGAGATAGAGGCCGTTGTAGTTCCCGTTAATGAAAAGGTGCGCCGCCCGGGCCTTGGGAGTGAAGCCGAAGCGCAGCTTCGAGGCCAGCTCGAAGGCGAGGTAATTGCGGAGCTTGGTCTGGTCCGTGATATTCGCCAGCAGCACCCAGTCCTTGGCCGCCCCGAAGCCGAACCAGTTGGTTTTTTCGTCGCACTTGATGGCGTAGGGGCGCTTGGGCTGACCCCATGTGTAATTGCCGCGGCCCTTGATCTGCGCGGTTCGCTCAATGGAGCGGCCGTCGAAGGACAGCTTGCAGGTGAGCCTTCTCCAGGAATCCTTCTCGATGTCGTACTCCTGATAGCCGTCAAGCGTCAGCTCGAGCACGGAGTATCCCTGCGCGATAAGAGACGCCGGCGTGCATTCCGCGGCATCCGCCCCGGTGTGAACCGTGAAGGTCAGACAGCCGGAAAAAGTGACCGCGAATGCGAGCAGCAGCGCGAAGCTTTTCAGGCAATGGTGGGTGGTTGTGTTTTTCATGGATTTTCTCAAAATAAAGCGGTTGGGCCGTGCGGCCTTGGTTTTAACGTCAGGTTTTTACGTGCCGTGGATCCTGCACCGGGCCGCGAGGCCTTGGTTTTAACGTGCGGCCTTGTTTTGACCTGCGGCCGGTTTACCGGGCCGCGAGGCCTTGGTTTTGCGCGGCGGCGGTCTGGGCGGATTGCCGATGCTTCAGCATAGCACGGCAAAGGGGCGTTTGTCAATCGCAACTTCAAAGGCGCTTCTCAGGGCTTCGCGCGGATTCTCACGCGACTCTTTACGAGAATTATAGCGCTGCCTGTGCGACTTCCGGCAGCTTCTCGCGGCATCGGCAAAGGCAGCGAACCTTCAAAGTCAGCGAAGTCTCAAAGTCCGCAAACCTGCAAAATTTCGGAATTCGTTTCATCTTGGCGGGAAATGTGGTAAAATAACCGCAATGGGATAAACCTCGTGACGAAAAGGAGGAATTCTGCATGATTTTTAACACGTTGAGGTTTTACAGCGAGGCGCTGGGGATGCAGACCGAGGTGCTGGTGCTGCTTCCGCAGGTGGGAACCGCAGGTGAAATCGGCGTCGACAGCGGAGCAAGGTCGGGCCCGTTTAAGTGCCTGTATCTGCTTCACGGTCTCAGCGACGACCAGACCATCTGGATGCGCAGAACGTCCATCGAGCGGTACGCGGAAGCATACGGTATTGCCGTGGTAATGCCCTGCGGCGGCCGAAGCTTTTACACGGACATGAAGAAGGGCCAGAATTATTACACCTTCGTGGCGAAGGAGCTGCCCGCAAGGATCTGCGACACCTTCAACATTTCCGCGGCAAGGCGCGACAATTATATTGCAGGGCTTTCAATGGGCGGCTACGGCGCGCTCAAGATCGGCCTCCGTGAATGCGCCAGGTTCTCGAAGATCGCAGCCTTCTCTGCGTGCGCGGACATCGAGGACGTGCGGGGCGTATTTGACCCGGACGGCGCCATTTTCGGGGAGAGCGACAAGGTGGACGCCGGCGACGACCTCTTCCTGCTGGCCGATAAATACAAGGATTCCGAGCTGCGGCCGGACGTATTCATGGGCGTTGGCACGGAGGACTTCCTCTACGACGCCAACAAGAGGCTCTGCGCGCACTTCAGGGACCTGGGATACAATATCTGCTGGCGCGACTCCCACGGCAATCACGAGTGGGCCTTCTGGGACGTGTACGTGCGGTTTGCGCTGGAATGGATCTTCGGGAGAGGCGATTGAGCCGCGGAAAATTCTGAGCCGCGGAAAATGAGATTTGAGCGGCGGAAAATGAGATCTGAACCGCGGAAAAAGTGCTCGAGCCGCGGAAAAAGTGCTTGAACTGTGGAAATTATTCCCGGAGGCGATTGTCGCGTGAAGAACATGACTCGAAAACGGAAAATATTGATGCGGGTCCTTGTCATTGCGGCGCTTGCCGCGGTGGTTTTGTTCGTGACGCAGATGGCCGCTGCCGCCACCGTTTACTCGACGATCTTCGCCAGAAGGTTTGAGACCGGGCAGGCATACAGATACAGCGCCGACGAATTCCCGGGCCTCACGGAGGAGACCGTCAAGTTTACCAACAACAGCGGCACCGAGCTTTCGGGCTACTTCTACAAGTGCATCGAGGGAGAGCCGAAGGGCCTGGTGGTGATCTGCCACGGCTTCGGCGGCGACGCCAACCAGTTTATGGACTCGGCGGCCTTCTTCGCGGGGAACGGCTTCGCGGTGTTTTCCTTCGACGTCACGGGAAGCGGAAAAAGCGGCGGCAGCGGCGCGGGCGGCTTTCCCCAATACACGATGGACCTCATGTCGGCCATCGATTTTGCCAAGGGTCTCCCGGAAATGCAGGGCCTGCCGGTGATGCTTCTCGGGCACAGTATGGGTGCGTACGCGGCCGTCAACGTTTTCAATTTCAGGGACGACGTGAGCTCGGCGGCGCTGCTGGCAGGGTTCGAGAAGAGCATCGACCTCATCAACGCAGGCGGCGCGAAGCTGGCCGGGCCGCTGGTGAAGCTGATTTCGCCGCTGGTGAAGCTTTGGGAGAGCATAAAATTCGTCAGGTTTTCCACCGGTGAGGGCGTCAGGCGGCTGGTCGAATCGGACGCCGGCGTGCTGGTGGCTCAGAGCACGGACGACGACAACGTGCCCTTTTCGATAGGCTTCGAGCGCTTTCTGAAGGCCGCCGCGGGCGACAAGGACTTCGAGTTCGTCGAGCTCACCGGCCGCGGCCACGACTGCGTGGACTTTTCCCTCGAAGCGACGGAATACGTCAAGGCCTTTGACTGGGCGCTGGAGGAATTCAAGGCCTCGGGCAACGTCACGCCTGAGGAAATCGACGCCTTCATCACCGACAACCTTGACCGGAGCGTTTGGGAAAACACGCTCGATCCCGGTCTGTACGGCAGGATTCTTGCGCTCTTCGAGAATGCGGCGGCAAAGGCGGCGGATGCGGGGTGATACCGTGAAGATACTTTATGAAGACAGAGATATAGTGGTATGCGTGAAGCCTCACGGCCTGTCCTCCGAGGACGGCCCCTCTTCGATGCCCGCGAAGCTGCGCGAATATTTTGCCTCAAAGCAGGGGAAAGACGCCGCTCAAACGGAGGTATATACCGTGCACAGGCTGGACCGCGACGCCGGCGGCCTTATGGTGTATGCGCTTAACAGGAAGGCCGCCGCGGCCCTTTCTGCGCAATTCGGGGGCCGCGGGGTCACCAAGGAATACGAAGCGCTGGTCTCAGGCGAGGTGACCCCCGATGCGGCGCGCCTTACCGACTACCTTTTCAAGGACAGCTCAAAAAACAAGGTGTATGCCGTCAAAAGCCCCCGCAAAGGCGTCAAGGAGGCGGCGCTTTCTTATGTTGTCGCGGACAGGGACATTTACGAGGGCGAGCCCTTCACAAGAGTCCGCGTCACCCTCGAAACGGGCAGAACACACCAGATAAGGGTGCAAATGGCTTCGCGCGGCTGGCCTGTACTGGGTGACCGAAAATACGGCTCCCGCGTCGGCCTTGGCTTCGTGGCTCTCGAATCCGTACGCCTCACGTTCGTTCATCCCGCCAAGGGTGTTGAAATGACCTTTGAAGAGCCCGCTGCCTTTGAGGGAATTGTCTGACCGATGCCCGACAATGAAAAACAGGCCAACGGCCGGGGAATTAAACCCCGTGCCGTTGGCTTATTTTTTACCGGCGCGCAACCGCCGTGAAGCAGACTCGTAACTCAGCGCTAAGAACTCGCCACTCAGCCGCGAAGCGGCCCTCCGGCCACCGCGCAGCATATTGAGCCCCTCACTAAGCACGCTCGCGCGTGAACCGTTCGTGTCTCAAAATGCAGACGCGGGATCAGATTCGTCGGGCAGCGCGCTCGCCGCTCAGCCGCGAAGCGCCTTTAGCCTTGGCACTCAAACGAAACCGTCCAACTCCCGCCCGTCAGCGCCTTCTCGAGTCCGCCGGCCCTGAGCGTCGCCTTCATGCCGAAGGGCACCGTCACGGTGATCACGGTCTTGCCGTAGCGCTTCGCCCAGCGCACCGAAAGCCTGCCGAAGGGCGTCTCGACGGAGCCGCGTGCGGACAGGAGCTTCCCGGGCATGACCGGCGCAATGACGCACTCCGAAAAGCCAGGCTTGACGTTGGTGATGCCCAGAAGGTACTTGTAGAACCATATGTCGCAGGCCGCGTACATCGGGTGGTTGTGGGAGTTCATTGACGGGTTCTTCTTGAGCTCGAAGCGCTCCCAGACCGTGGTGGCCTCGTTCTGCAGCATGTAGCCGATGCCCGGGTAGGCGTCGTCGGTCATCACGCTGTACACGGTGTCCGCGAAGCCGTAGTCCGAAAGCACCTCCAGAATATATCTGGAAGTGAGGTTGCCGCAGCTCAGCTTGAAGCCGTTTTCGGTGACCAGACGGTTCAGAAGCTCGGCCAGCCCGGCGCGGTGCTTCTCGGGAATAATGCCTAAATATAGCGCAAATGCGATGCTGCCCTGAGAATTGCCGGCCACGGCGAGAGGCTTTTCGGTGAACCACCTGCGGAGGAAGGCGTCCTTGATGCGGTCGGAGAGCTCCTCGTAGCGCGAAGCCTCCTTGTAAAGGCGCAGCTCGCGGGCAAAGAATGCCAGCAGGCGGCAGTTGTAATACGAATAGCCTGTGGACATGAGAATGCCCGGGGTGTCCTTGGAGCGCGCGTCCTCGTCGCTCATGCAGGAGGAAACGGGGCCCGCCCAGTCGCCGTAGTAGGAATAATTCACGATATAGTCCTCGGAGTGCCGGAGAAGGCATTCCTCCCAGGCCTTGAAGCGCGGGAAGTATTCGCGGAGGGTTGCCTTGTCGCCGCTGCGCATGTAATATTCATAGCCTTCCACAAGGAACGCGCTGCACACCGGGTCCGCCGGGCGGCTGCCGATAATAAAGGGCGCGGTGCAGGTGAGGGCGCCGTCTTCGCCCTGGGCGTCGGAGATATCCCGCAGTATTTTCGGGAAAATCCGGTTGATCTCAAAATTGTACGGGAAGGTGCCGAAGCGCACCGTGGCGTCGTTCATCCAGCCCATGCGCTCGTCCCGCTGGGGGCAGTCCGTGAGTATCGAGTGGACGTTGGCCTTTTCGGTGGCCACGTTGGCGGCGTGGATCGCGTTAAGAACGGGGCTGCCGCAGCTGAAATCGCCCACCTGCTCGACGGCGGTGCAAAGCACAACTGCCTTGATCGCGTTGTCGGGAATGGGCCCGCCGTAGCCCTTGACGGAGGCGTAGCGGAAGCCGTGGTACGTGTAATCGGGCGACCAGAAGACCGGCGAAGGGGAGGGCTCCCCTGTGATATACCTGTCCTCGGCAAGCGCGCTCCGCAGCGTGTCCGTAAAGAGCCTGCCGTCCTCCGTGAGCTCCTCCGAGTGCCTCAGGACGATCTCGCTTCCGGGCTCCAGATAAGAGGGAATTTCAACGGAGAGAACGCCGGCGACGTTGCGGCCGAAATCCAGTATCCACTCGCCGTCCCCGGCATTCGTCACCTCCACCGGCGAAAGCTTTTCCTGCTTCATCACCGGAGGAATATTCATGAGCTTCATTTCGCCTCCCGGCGCCCCGCAAAGCCGCACAGGCCGGCGTCCCATTATCGCGGCGCCCGCGTCGTATACCGTGCCGTCGTAGATCGAGGCCGTCACAGTGTTTGAATAGGTCCACCGCCAGGTCTCGTCGGTCACGGTGACTTCGCGCGTTCCGTCGGTATACTCGATAACGATCGCCGCAGACAGCATATTTCCGCCCGCGAAGACAGGCCGCGCCACGCCCATTTCCTTCAGGTAGGGGCTGTCAAAGGCCCGCCAGCCGTCCGCCACCTCGAAGGCCAGCTTCAGCTGCCGGGAATCCTCCGCGCTGTAGTAGACGTCGTCGATAACGTAGTAGCACGTCTTTGTGTAGTCCGAGAATGCCGGATCCAGCGCAATGTCCGGATTGGTGCGCCGCCCGTTTACGAAAAGCGTGCAATAGCCAATGCCGCAGTAGATCGCGAAGGCGGACTTCAGCGCCTTCCGGGTGTCGACCGTGACGGTTTTGAGGAATCTCACCACGCGGCGGGGTTCGTCGTTGGCGGAGGCGATCCACGGGAAGTCAAAGCCGTCGGTATAGGTGGCAAAGCTCTTCTCGGTCCAGGCGTCGTCGCCGCTTCTCGCGGTCACGTAAAGCTCCGCAAAAAGTGTCTCAAGGGACGGCAGGGGCCGGCCGCCGTATGCTGCTTCGCAGGCCTTTGAATTGACCGTGCCGGTGTCCCAGAATATCTCGTTCTCCGAGCGCACGATCATTCTGTAGCTTCGCTGCGTGTCTCCCGGAACGTCCGAAACGAGCTTCCACCTGAACACGGGCGCCCTGCTGTCCGTCACCGCGGGCAGGTAAAGATCCTGATGGTCTATCGATAATTGCTTGATGTCTAACATGTTGTCCTCTCAATCTGGTCGTGAAGACCGGTGCGGGGTTTTGTTCGCGAGAATATATCCGCGAATGGAATTGCGCGGGTTTGCTTTCCGCCGAAGGCTCAGGCCCCGGGGCTCATTCCACCGCAAGCACAAAAAATTTGAGGTACGAGCTCTCCTCCTCGATCAGAAGCGGAGCGTGGTCAGGCGCCTGCGACCTGATCTCCACCTGCCGGACCCTTCGTCCGCTCTGCTCGGCGGCCTCCTTCAGCATATTCTCGAACTGCGCGAGGGAAATGAAATGCGAGCACGAGGAAGTCACCAGGAATCCCCCGGGCGCGGTAAGCTTCATCCCGAGAAGGTTGACGTCCCGATAGCCTCTCAGCGCGTCCTTGACGTCGCTGCGGGACTTGCAGAACGCCGGCGGGTCAAGGATCACCAGGCCGAACCTCCGGCCCTCCTTCTTGAAGTCCCGAAGCACCTGAAACACGTCCCCGGCAATGCCCGTTACAACGTCCGGGAAGCCGTTCAGCGCGGCATTCTCACGCACCTCGGCAATGGCACGCTCCGAAATATCGACAGCAGTCACAGTCGCTGCGCCCGCCGCTGCGGCGTTTATCGAGAAGCCCCCTACGTTCGAAAAGCAGTCCAGCACGTCCGCGCCCGCGGCATATTTGCGCACGGCCAGCCGGTTGTATTTCTGGTCCAGGAAGTATCCCGTTTTCTGGCCCTCGGCCACGTCCACGCGCATCCTGAGCCCGTTCTCGGTGATACACACCAGCGGGTCAAACTCCCCGTAGACAGGGCCCTTCGAGGGCTTAAGGCCTTCCTTGGCGGACACCGGGGCGTCGTTCCTGAGGTAGATCCCGCGCGGCCTGAAAACGTTCACCAGCGCCTTCACGATAATATCGCGCCGCATATCCATGCCCAGCGTGAGAAGCTGCACCGCGAGAATATCCCCGTACCTGTCAGCCACAAGCCCCGGCAGGTCGTCGCTTTCCCCGAAGACCACCCTGCAGCAGTCCTCAGCGGCAACGCCTGTGCGTTCCCTGAACCTTTTGGCCGCCTCGATCCTCCCCGTGAAGAACGCCTCGTCCGGCACCTCCGCCTCGTTTCGGATGAAGATGCGCACCAGAATTTTGGAAAGGTGGTTGATGAACCCTTTCCCGACGAAGCGGCCCTCAGACGTCAGAACCGTGGCAAGGTCACCGTTTTTGCCTTCGCCCTCGATTCGTGCGGCCTCGTTGGCAAACACCCAGGGATGGCCCCTCAGGAGCCTTTTCTCTTCGTTTTTCTTGAGGTAAACAACGTATGGCATTGCGCGCCTCCTTAAGCTGCGGCGGTTACCCGGAATACTGCGGCTGTGCCGGTTGCCGCGGCAATGAACACTGCGGCTGCTCCGTCTGCCGCGACGATAAAAACTGCGGCTTCTCCGGCAACCGGGTCTTCTGTGACAGCCGGGTCTTCTATGGCAGCCGGGTCTTCTGTGACAGCAGGGTCTTCTGTGGCAGCCGGGTCTTCTGTGGCAACCGGGTCTTCTGTGACAGCCGGGTCTTCTATGGCAGGCGGGTCTTCTGTGACAGCAGGGTCTTCTGTGGCAGCCGGGTCTTCTCCGGCACCTGCGCCTTCTCCGAAAGCGGCCGCGCCGGCCTGTTAAAAATCTCTCCGCGCCGATATTATACCACATCGCCGCGCCGTTTGGTACTGCGAAAAAGAGCAGGTTTTCACGGAGGGTTATACGGAGGTTTTCAAGGAAGCTGTCCGGATTTTTGATATTCACGCGATGCTTCGCAAAGGGATGACAAAAAAATTGATAAAAAAACGCCCGTTTGCTACAATTCAAACAGGCCGAAAGCTGTTTTAAAGCCTTTTTCAAGCGGCGGCGCGACAATGAAATTCCACAGCCGGGGCGGCTGCGCAGAAAGCGGGAACACAATGCGAAATACTACTCTTTGCTACGTTGAGAAGGACGGGCAGTACCTGATGCTGCACCGTGTCAAAAAGGAGCGCGACGTCAACAGGGACAAATGGATAGGCATTGGCGGGGGCTTCCTGGAGGACGAGTCGCCGGAGGATTGCATTCTGCGGGAAGCCCTCGAAGAGACGGGGCTTGTGCTTCACGAGCCAAAGCTCAGGGCCGTTGTCACCTTCGTGATCGAGGACGGCGAATGCGAGCAGATGTTCCTGTTTAAGTGCGACCGTTTCAGCGGCGAGCTCCGCGAATGCGACGAGGGCGTGCTGGAGTTTATCGACAAGGACCGCCTTTTCGAGCTGGACATCTGGGAGGGCGACCGGTTCTTCCTGCAGAGGATCCGGGATGAAGGCGAATTCTTCACCATGAAGCTTGTGTACGACCGCGAAGGGCGGCTTCTGGAGGCTTCGGAGAACGGCAAGCGGTTCCTGGGGCCACGGGACAAAGCCTGAATCCGGGGCGCCGGGCACCGGCACTAAATTCGATGACTTGTTGCGCAAATCCCGCTTTTAGGGTAAAATATTATCGGAAAATGTAATCGGCTTAAGGCCTTGCTTGGCGTGAGCTAAAGGGTGAGGCCCGACTCAGAGAACGGGCTCGGAGCTCCGACGCAAACGGGCGCGCCTAAAGCCGGGGATAATCAGACCGGTCACAAGCACCGGACGTAAGGGAAGGGCTTCAGGCGCCCTGTTATCAAGTGAAGGAGGCAAACGTTATGGCTCTTGATAAGAATGACATTTTAGACAGACTTGAATTCATCTGCGGCAAGTGGCGGGTTGATTTTCTCGTGAATTTCTTCTCGAACGACCTGGCGCACATTCCGGCCACCGAGTTTAAGAGCGAGGACGGCAGGGACTTCTCGGCGATCACCTTCGAGTTCACCGAGGACTACAATATGGTCATGCGCGACGAGTCCTCCGGCAAGGAGGTCCCGGGCACCTGGGAGATCGTCGACAGCTACGGGTTCGATTACCGCTACACGCTGAACGAATTCCTGGAGATTCCGGAGGGTGCGTTTAAGGAAAACGTCGAGAAGCTTTCCGTGCAGGACGGGTATCTCTGCTTTACGCTGGGCTTCCTGACGATTGCGATGAAGAAGTTCGAGGACGGCACCGTCACACCGGAGCCGGACATCGGCGACATTGAGCCTTCTCCCGAGGACGAAAAGCTGATGGGGATCGTCGGCGAATACGTGCCCTTCAAGTGCCTGTCAATGGTGGGTGACGATTTCGGGATGTTCACGAAAGACGAGGTCACTGCAGAGTTCGAGAAGAAGGTCGCGGCGGGCGAGGCTGATCCTTCTGAGATCGGTGAGCTGCTGGGGCTCTTCAATATGAAGCTCGAAATCACCGAATCCCACAAGGTCAAGCAGTGGCAGGCTCTTCCTGCGGGCGTCACCGAGGAGCAGATTCAGGAGGCGCTCAAGGCGGGCGAGATCGAGGACTATTGCGACGGCTTCTTCTGCATGCACAGCCAGCCCTGGAAGGCCGTGAACGGCAAGTACTACTACGACACCGGCGAGACCCGCGAATTGTTCGGCAGACCGCAGTCCTCCTGGGACGAGCTGGCTTTGGACGAGGAGGGCTGCCTCCCGTTTGGTTCGGGCTTAATGCTGCTGAAGAAGATCTGAGGCACCGGGGCGGAATCTGTCGGCCTGCGTGTCCGGGCTATAATTCCGCGACAATTGATCCGCGATCCGCACGGATAAAAAGTTATAAAACAGCGAAAAACAGTCGGGGGTTTTGGCTTCCGGCTGTTTTGACGTATGGTGCGCCGGCCGGGCAAGGCGCGGCCCTGCGCAGCGCGACAAAGAATGAGGCGCAGCGGCACTGTGGCGGCAAAGAGTGAAATGCTGCGGCACTGTGGCACTGTGGAGGCACCGGGGCGCGACAAAGAGTGAGGCACTGCGGCACTGCGGCGGCAAAGAGTGAGGCGCGGCGGCACTGCGGCACCGTGGCGCGACAAAGAGTGAGGCACTGCGTACAGCGCGGCGCTTCGTTATGGGTCAGAAACTGCGCCGCTGCCTGAGACTGCCGCCGCTTCCAAAGACTGCGGCCGCAGTGAAAACACGCCTGAAAATCACTCAAAGAAAACTGCCTAAAACGCGTCAATTTCAAGTATTTTCAAAAATAACCCTTGGCAGATAGGTTAAAATAGGTTATAATAGGTTATGCGGAAATCATGCGGAGATTGAGCGGATTCCGCTGCGGCATGCTTGCTGCGAAGGAGGTGTAAAAGTGGGGGATTTCTTGTCGGATTATTATTGCGCGGACGAACACGATTATTTTGCGGAAAATTATTTCGACAGAGAAGCGGCATTGCGTGAGTTTGAAAGTCTCCCTAAGGGTTACATTTCCAACAAGGTCATCGGCGGAAAGGTCCGTCACTATTTGCAGTGGAACGACGGAGGGAAAATACGCAGCCGTTATATTAAGGACAGCGAATATGAGGACGTGAAGGCGCAGATCGCACGCCGCAAGGAGCTTGCAGAGAGTCTCAGAAAATACGCCGCTGTTGTTCAAGAGCCGCAGCCTTTAGAATACGGGAGCGCTCCGGGTGCTCTTACCGGGATGAGGCTTCAGAATATCGCAGCGGGACCGATGAAGCTGAAAACACGGGATTGCTTCGCGGACATTGAGAAATATATTTACGGGCCGGTATCGCCGCGCATTATGGTGATTTACGGGCTCAGGAGAACAGGGAAAACAACGCTTCTTCTGCAGGCTGTCGGACACATGAAGACGGAGGACATGGCGAAGGCTTTTTACATCAAGGCGCGCAAAGGTCAGACGATGGCGGGCCTGTACCGTGATATCGACCGACTGTACGGCAGCGGTTACAGGTACGGCTTCATTGACGAGATAACCTTCATCGATGATTTCGTTGATACCGCGGGAGTGCTTGCTGATATTTACGCCGCCATGGGCATGAAGCTTGTAATCTCAGGCACGGATTCGCTGGGCCTCTGGCTTGCGGGGCAGAATGAGCTTTATGACAGGACTTATACCATCCACACCACGAGGATTTCCTATGCGGAGCACGCGAAGCTACTGAATACCGAAGACGTGGATGACTATATCCGGTTTGGGGGCACTCTTAGGGCGGGTGAATACGATTTCGACGACCCGGAGCTTAGGGACGAGTCGATTTCGTTCCGCGACGACGAGAGCACACGCAGGTACATTGACACCGCGATCTGCATGAACATTCAGCACAGTCTCAAATGCTACGAGAGCGGCACGCGTTTCCTGCATCTGCAGGAGCTTTACGAGGCCGGGGAGCTCGCGAACGCAATCAACCGCGTTATCGAGGACATGAACCACCGATTCGTATTATCGGTCCTGCAGAACGATTTTGTGTCCGCTGACTTTGCCCTTGCCCGAAAGAATCTTCTGCGCGAAAAGAACCCCGCGCTGAGGACGGATATTCTCGAGAAAGTTGACCTCGCCACGATCACCGCAAGGCTGATGGAGGTCATACACGTCAAGAACAAGCATGACACAGGAGTCGGGCTGAAGCCTGTTCACGCGGCCGAAATCAGGGACTACCTTTCGGCGCTGGACCTTATCGACAACGTGCCCGTGAGGTACGCTTACGGAGCGGAAGCCGATGCGGACGAGGTCATAATTACGCAGCCGGGCATACGGTATTGTCAGGCAGAAGCACTGGTTTGGTCGCTGGGGAAGGACACCCTGTTCGCGGCCCTTTCCGAGACCGAAAAGGATTACGTCATAGGCAGGATTCTCGAGGAGGTCAAGGGCCGCATGCTTGAAGAAATCGTGCTGGCTGACGTCAGGCGCGCGCTCACAGGCAGGCGGTAT
Source organism: Clostridia bacterium (assembly GCA_017848335.1). Taxonomy (GTDB): domain Bacteria; phylum Bacillota; class Clostridia; order UBA1212; family UBA1212; genus UBA1212. The sequence goes on from JAGDAX010000014.1 coordinate 23,465, forward strand.
GACGTGTTCAGATACCGTTTCCACGGCGGCGAAATCGATATGGTCATATACGACAGCCTCGCCAACACCTGCCGGCTTTATGAAATCAAACACGCCGTAAAGCCTGTTATCGAGCAATGCAGACACCTGCTCAATGAGCAGGAATGCGCCCGGATCGAGCTGCTGTTTGGAAAAATAACCGATAAGGCAATAATATACCGCGGCGAAAAATGCCGCAACGATCAAGGGATAGAATACCTGAATGCGTCTAATTTTCTGCGCGACGTGGCGGGGGCTGTTGGCTGAGCTTATCAAAGCATATGGAGTTTCACGGCCGGCTGGATATCGCTGCCGGTTTGTCCTCACGGCCTGCGGGTTTCGCGGCGAATGGGATCTTGCGCCACATTGGCTTTCACGGCATGCTGCCAGGCTGCACAGAAGGCAAAACAAAAGCAAAAACAGCCGGAAGCCCTAAAGCCTCCGGCTGTTTTTAAGATGCTATTACAATGCTTTTACAATGTGTTCTAAGAGCTTCGGCCTGCAGCTTTAAGCCTATAGGCCATAGAAGTAAGCCTGCAGCTTTAAGGCTATAGCCTTACGCCCACAGACTAAGAGCAGGGAAGGTCAATCCTTCCAGGAAGGGATCTGGTCCTTGAAGATTTCGTAGAATTCGGCGTTGGTCACGAATTCTATGCCTTCCTGTTCGCTCATCATCTTGATGAAGGCCTCAAACTCGTCCCACGTATTGTTCAGGTCAAATTCGAAACCGTGACCCCAGACGTAGAAGAGCAGGTCTCTGTCGGTGGGCTCAGCCGCGATGAATTTTTTGGCGTAGCTGTTCACCGTTGAAAAACCGTTGCCGAAAGCCGTGGTGGGATACCACTTCATCCAGTATTCGGGAAGGGCGAACTGCGAAGGTCTCTTTTGGTTTACGGCCATGCGGGCGAATCTTACGCCGGTATTCTCGAGGATCGTGCGGATGACTTCGTCGCTGGTGTTGGCCTCCTGACCGCCGGGATAAGCCATGCCGACGGGCTTGATGCCGGTAAGGGCGGCGATGTTTTCGGCGTCTTTCTTGACCTCGTTAATGACGTTGTTTTTGCCGTAATTTACGTAATTTGCGGCGAGATCGGGATGAGTGAGGGTGTGGACCTCAACGTCGAAACCCTTATAGAGGCCCGACTGGACCTGCGCCCTGGTAAGACAGGTGTGCACGTTTGGCTTGCCGTAGGGCTCTCCGACCCACGTCCAGACCTGGCCGAAACGGCCCGTGTTGATGTTGAAAGTGCAGGGCATATTGTATTTTTTGAGTATCTCGATGATCCTGACGTCCTGGACAGTGCCGTCGTCAAAGCTCATTGTGAAATATTTTTTGTAACCCGTGGACGGGGGATCCGTGGGAGCCGGGGTAGGTGTAGGTGTAGGCGTCGCGGTGGGGGCAGCCGTAGGCGCGTCAGTCGGAGCGGCCGTGGGAGCTTCAGTGGGAGCCTCGGTCACCTCTTCGGTTGGCTCCTCGGTTGGTTCCCCGGTGGGCTCGATCACGGGCTCTTCGGTAGGTTCCTCAGTGGGGACTATGCCCTCCGGGGCCGTATCGGAAGGCTCCGCGGTAACTTCCGGGGCTGCAGTTGCTTCGGGAACCGCAGTGGGTACCTCAATAGGCTTTTCTGTGTTACATCCGAAAACGCCTGTCAGCATGATCATCACTCCTACAAAGGCTATTAACCTCAATAACGTTTTTTTCATAATACATACCTCCGATTATAATTCGGTTAAGCGCGTCACAAGACTTCAGTCATACGTTACAAGACATCAGTCATACGTCACAAGAGCGCGGCCACGCGTTACAGAACCTCAGCCGTGCGTCGCAGAGCCTCAGTCATATGTTACAAGACCTCAGCTGTGCACGTAAAGAATACCCGGTTACGCATGCCGCGGGAAAAACTCCCCGGCCGCCGTAATGCGGCCAATCGCCGGAATGCATCCGGCACGTTTTACCGAACCGGCGGCCGCGGCTACAGGGCGCGCCCGAATTGTCTGCGGCGCGCCCTTGTTGCGTCCGAACCGCGGCCCTCGCAGCGGATCACACCGCGGCGCGGCTTCGGCTTCGGTCAGTGCTTATCGCGTTTTTATCACGAAGCATCCAGAAGGGCGGCGTATGTCGTGGGCAGATGCTGCGATGCGATCTTCTCGAGCATTCCCTCAGAGGTGTAAAGCGCCATTGCCTCGTACGCGAACTCGACGAACGGGTAGAGCTGGGATTCTTCGGTGATCTGTCCGATCTTGCCAAGCACCTTCATCAGGACCGTCGTGTCGATATCCGTCGGGCTTCCGATTCCCACGGCAATGTCTTCGATGAGCTCAAACACAGTCATGCCTTCCTCGTTGTCGATGCCGGGGCCGTCCAGTTTGTACTTGCTTTCGTACATTGCCTTGATGCCCATCTTGGACAGGTCGTCAAGGTGCGAGATCAGCGCGGTGGTGCTGGCAGCGAGATTCTGCGAATCCGCGAGCACGATATCCTTGCCGGCGCGCTTGTAATTGAGGGACTTGAAGGGAACCATCGTTACCGGATCCGCGGGGTTGATGATGTTGAAAACATTGGAAGCGGAGGGGGTGACGTTCCTGATGGTGTTGGGCGCCGCGAAGGTGTAAATGAAGCCGTTGGCTGCGCCGAAGTCGTTGTTGTAAAGCGTACCGAGAAGGTTGGCCGCACCGGCGCCGCGGCTGAAGCCCGTAAAGAGCACCAGCGGGTTGGAAAGCTTGTTGATCTCAGGCTTCACATATGAGTAGACGTTCTGAGCGCACTGCAGGAAATTCTCGGAATATTTGGTGTTATCGTCGTGCGAAGGCGCGAAATCGAAATTGGAGCGCCACTCACCGGCCGACATTGTGCTTCTTATGACCACTACCAGCACGTCCCTGGTGGCGCCCTTGTAGGACACCTTGCCTATGCCGTAGGTGAATGCGGCGGTGTGGGACTGGTCGTCGGCGGCCTTGTCATAGTTCACCTGGTACTGGGGCTTCACGGTAAGGCCGATGCTTGTCAGTATGTTGGCAACGCCCTGCTTGTCGGCGCCCATGTTGAGGCTGAGCACCTGTTTGGCGAACTCCTTGGAGTATGTGGTGTTGCTGGCCGGGAAATCGAGAGCTACCAGATTGGCAGGGGGATTTTGATCTGTGGGGTTGGAAGCCGTGGCCGTCGGATTGGCCGGCGTCGGGGTAGGCGTATTTCCGGCGGGAGTCGCTGTGCTGTCCGCAGGCGGCTCGGTTCCGGTCGCGTCCCCGGTGTTATCCTCCGTGGGGATCTCGTCGGTGGGCTGCACGTCGGTAGGCTGCTCGGAGTCCTCCGGATTCTCATCAGTCCCGGAAGGCGTCTCAACGGGCTCTTCGTCTGTGGCAGAAGGATCGCCGGTCTCCGCTGCTTCGGTGGCTTCCTCTGTGGCTTCGGGGTCACCGGTTTCGTTGCCTGCTGTCTCTTCGGGCGTCTCGCCTGCGGGAGAAGCGGTAACATCCTGCGGAACCGGATCGGGCTGGTCTTTGTTGCACGCGACAAAAATCAGCGCAAGAGCGGTGATGATTATCGCCAAGACTATCAGTAAATTAACCTTTTTCATATTTCACTCCATTAAAATAAATCAACCGATGGACCTGGAAAGAATGCGTTCCAGTTCCTCGAAAACGTCTTTGTTTCCGGCATTTTCCACAAGCCTTGAAATCAGCTTTCTGCCGGAGAATACCCTTATCTCGCGATAAGAGCGGTCCTTGCGGGGAGGCCTTCCGGGCGGATAGCTCTGAGGCAGCCTGCGGCTGTCCACGAGATTCCTGACGCCGGCGGTGACGGACTCCTGAATCTTGTAATATTTGCTCTCGGAATCGAATTCCGCGTCAATATCATACCTTCTGGTATACGTGACCCGTGAGACAAGCTCGCCTGTCCTGGTGGGGAAGCAGTCGTAGTCAAGCCTTATTGAAGATATGCGGTTTTTTTCGTAATTTTTTTCGTTAAGCTCAACGGCGGTGACGTCCTTGCCCGAGAATTCCCCGGCGCGTCTCTCCGTTGACGCTTTGGTCGCTTTTGATTTTTCCATAGAAGTTAGATTTTCCGAAGGCATTGCGCCTTAAAACAGCGGTAAGGTAAAGGCTGCCTGATTCTCAAAAAAGTCGTAAAATGAACTGCGATGCTTCCTTTTTGCGCTTCGGCCAGCGCCGGAATGCTTCGGTCAGCGCCGGAATGCTTCGGCCAGCGCCGGAACGGCTTGGCAGAGGCCGTAAGGGGTCGGAAGATTTTGGTTTTTACCGGATTTTTACCGATAGTATTTTTTACAGATAGAATGCCGGATAAATACAATTATTGCGGTTTTTGACCATATTTTTGGATTTTTCGGTAAATGACACAACCCGGCGTCCTGAGACTATATTATACACTTATTTTACAAATATTCCACTAATATTTTCAGAAACAACGTTTTTGACCGAGCCGAAATAGAGTTTATTGAGGCCTGAGCCTCTGAAATCGCCTGTAAATACCACGCTTCCGTTGCCGGTGACCGCGAAGGCGTGAACGTCGTCCGCAACCTTTTTGCTCTTCCTTCCGCCGTACCTGTACAGCGTGCCGCTCTTGTTGCCGGAATAGTCCGTGAAGTAGAAAAGGCTTTTACCTGAGGCCACCGGCGAGCCGAGAGTCACGTCCTCAGCTATTTTTTTGCCCTTAAAATAGAGGATGCCGCGGCCGCGTTCCTCGTTGACCTCTTTGAAATAGATGCAGTCCCCGGGGACGAAGCCGACGGAGGATGCGCCGCTGTCAATAACTGTATCGGTGAGCTTCGCGAGGTCCACCTCGTGAACCGCGTAAAGGGCAGCGCCGGAGCTCGGGGCTGTGGCGGAGGCGGCGCCCGCCCCTGCGCCTGCTTCGGGCGCCGCGGACAGGTAGTAGAAATATTTTCCGTCTCCCGAGAAGCCGCCTGCAGGGCATCCGCGCGCTTCTGTGTACAGCTTGCGTGTGCCTCTTGCAAATTCAAGCTCGTACGTGCTTCCGTGGGTATTCTCCGCTGCCTTGAGGGCTGACTGGTAGTCGTCGAAGGCTTCAAGATCGGCCATTACAGGCTCCGACTCCTTGGCCTTAAAGTATGCGACCGCGTCCCTGCCGCCGGTAATCGGCGGGAATACGCCGCCAAGACCGTTGCCGGCAGCGTAGCCTGCGGGGGTGCTGCCCTGTGGAGGGCTGCCTTCCTGAGGGGCGTCCTGAGGGTTGTCCGCAGCCACGTCGCCGCCGTTTTGAGGGGCGTCCTGAGGGATGTCCGCAGCCACGTCGCCGCCGCCCTCCTGAGCGCCGCTCTGAGCACCTTCCCGGGTGCCTTCCTGAGAAGCTTCAGAGCCCGCGTCTCCGGAGCCGCCTGACCCGCCCGGCACAGCGGCGGAAGGGCCGCTGTTCTGATTATTGTCCTGCCAGAAATCCGCATCCGCAAACCCCTTGGCGGCGTATATGTCCCTGCAGACCGGGCTTATCTTGTCGCCGTCGCAGTAGTTGAGGGTGACGCGCGCCCTCACGATGGTCATGCCGCGAAGCTGCGTCCGGATATTGTCGCGCGAGAGCTTGCGGCTGTATTCCGCAAGGTCCTTCCGGTATTGCTCGTAGTCCTGATTGTACCTGGACAGGGCCGCCTCGTATTCCTCGGAGGAGGGATATGCGCTTCTGCTGGGAAGAACCGGCTCTGCGGGCTCGGCCATGGCATTGTCGGACGCGAGAAGATCGTCGTGCAAAAGGTCGTAGGCCACGTCAACGATCCGCTCGTAGGTGAGGAAATAGAAGCCGGAGGAGCTGCCCTTTCGGATGAAGCCCTGCTCGTATGCGTCGCTGGTGATCTTGACCTTGTCGGCGCCGGGGGCCTTCTTATACAAGACCTCGTTCTTTACGTACCAGACGGTGCCGCCGGGCAGAATGACTCCCACAGAGGTGGCGTCGCGGTCCAGCTCCTCGGGCGCCTTGCTGCCGTTTTTGAGGAACAGGCTGCCGGATCCGTCGATATACGCGACAATATCAAGGCTTCCCGTGACAACGTAGTCCCTGAAGCCGTAGACAAGCACCTCAGTGCCGCCTGAGGGCGAAAACCTGTAGAGGGCGTCCGCCTTTTCGTACAGTATCCCGTGGTTTTTAGTGGATGGAATGATCCTGGTGATGCCGCTGTCGACTCTTACCGGCTCGTCGCTGCCGTCGGTTTTGCGGCAATAAACGGTCACCGCGGGGTCCTCGGCGGAATTATTGTCGGGGTAGTAAATATATCTGCCTGAGCCGCTTTCCGTGACGTATTCGGTCAGACCGGGAATGAGAAGCTCCGCGCTTTCGGAGCTCGCCGCAGCGCTGCCTGTGATGAATCTCCCGGAGACGGGTATGCCGGAATTCGTGCCGTTGGCGCGGTAGAGTTCGTTGTTTTCGACGTAGTAAAAGACCGTCCCGCCCGGTGAATTCTGGAAGAACGCGACAATAACGCCCGCCAGCACCGCGACGATCAAAACCGCGGACACTATGGACCTGAAGGGCCTTTTTTTGACGAAATCCCTGATGGCGTCGAACAGCCTTACGAAAACGTTATCGCGGCGTCTCATGGGTGTTCCTCCTTGCTGATGGTTCGCAAACGGCCCGGCGGCGTGTTCGGGCCGGGGCTGCGGGTTATTTCCGGCGGCGTGCTCTGGCCGGGGCTGCGGGTTATTTCCGGCGGCGTGTTCGGGCCTGGCCTGCCGGTTATTTCCGGCGGCGTGTTCGGGCAGGGCATTTCTAACCCTTACCGGGCATTCCTAAGCCTTCCTGAGCCTTCCGACCGCCATAAAGATCACAAATACAAGCGCCTGAATTATCACGACCGTTGCGCCCACCGGCGTATCCGCGGCGATGGAAATCAAAAACCCGGTAACGTAGCAGGCCGCTGACAGAATTATCGCACAAATCGTCACACTTTTAAAGCTTTTATACACGCGCATGGCCGACAGCGCTGGGAAAACCACGAGGGCCGAAATGAGAAGCGACCCCACCAGATTCATGGCCAGCACGATGACCACCGCGATGATCATTGACATTGCGACGTTCACGGCGCCGGCTTTGATTCCTGCGGAGGCCGCGAAATTCTCGTCGAAGGTGACCGCGAATATCCTGTTATAGAAGAAAATGAAGAACAGAACCGTCACCAGCGTGATGCCCACGGACAGCAGCGTGTCGGTAAGCGACAGCGAAATGATGCGCGTGGAGCCGAAAAGCGATGAGCAGACGTCGCCGGAGACATTGGCGGACACCGGGAACAGGTTCAGAAGCAGATAGCCCGCGGCAAGAGCCGTCACCGAAATGATCGCAATGGCTGCGTCGCCCTTGATCCTGACGCTTCGGCCCAGCCTCAGCAGCAGGACCGCGCAGAGGATCGTCACCGGCAGCACGATGATGAGATTGTTGAACACGCGAAGGACAGTGGCGATGGCAAGGGCGCCGAAGGCCACGTGGGACAGGCCGTCACCGATGAAGGAGAAGCGCTTCAGGACCAGGGAGGTCCCGAGAAGAGCGGAGCACAGCGACAGCAGCACGCCGCAAATGAGCGCGTATCTCACGAAGGGAAATGCGAAATATGAGAGCGTTGAACTGATGATCTCAGGCACTCTGACTCACCTCCTGTATAGCTGCGAGGCCGTGTAAGCCGCCGTGGTTCCGAAAAACGCCGCGTCGCCGATTCTGAGCACGTGCGAAGCGTTCCGGAGCGCCGCCTCCGGGTCGTGGGTGATCATAATTATCGTGATGTCGCTGTCCCTGTTGAGCGACAATAAAGTCCTGTACAGCTCGTCCGTGGCGGCCGGGTCAAGCCCCGACACAGGCTCGTCCAAAAGCAGCAGCTCCTCCGCCGCGCAAAGCGCCCTCGCAAGAAGCACCCTCTGCTGCTGTCCTCCCGAAAGCTCCCTGTAGCTCCTTTTTTTGAGACTCAATATGCCGAGCTTCGACATGGCCGCCTCCGCTCTTTTGCGCTCGCCGGGGCCGTAGAAGGGCTTCCACGACATTTTGCCTAAATTGCCGGAAAGCACGATCTCGCTCACGGACGCCGGGAAATCCCGCTGGATAAGGCTCTGCTGCGGCATGTAGCCGATCCGCCCGGGCCTTGCCATCAGGCCGTCGCCATAGATTACGGTGCCGGAGACAGGCGGCAGAAGCCCCAGAATCGTCTTCATGAGGGTGGTTTTGCCGGCGCCGTTCTCCCCGAAAATGCAAAGATAGTCGCCCTTGCACACCGTGAAGTCGATGCCGGAGAGGACCTTGCGCCCGTCGTAGCCTATTGTGAGATTTTTGCAGGAAATGAGTTCCATATGTTTGCTCCGGGATTGTGTCACTTTTCGAAGGATGACGCGCGTTTTGCGCGTGAATGGCGGTGCTTTGCGCGTGAAGGGCGGTGCTTTGCGCGTGAAGGGTGCGCGGCTCGTCTTCAGGTGCGGCTGATCCTGCCGGCGCGGTGTGATGCCGCCCGTCTATTCGGGTGCGGCTGATCCTGCCGGCGCAGTGTGCAGCCCGTCTTTTAGGGCGCGGCTTGTCAAGACATTCCTTGCACGTGCCGTAAACCACCGTATCGCCCCTGTCCACCGTGAATTCCTGTGAGCCCTCGATGCTCCGCACGAACGAGTCCGCTATCTTCTGATCCGCGTGAAGGCTCCTGCCGCAAATCTTGCAGGCGAGGTGAATCGCGCCGCGGCAGCCTTCGGGGTCGTGATACTGGTAGAAGATCCTGCCGCTGCCTTCCTTTGGGAGCTTCTTGACGCGCCCCTCTGCTTCCAGCTTTGACAGGCTGCGGTAAACGGTGCTCCTGCTGATGCCGTATTGCGACAGAAAGCCGACGATCTCCTCCGCAGACAGCAGACTGTCGGTGCGGCGTGAGAAAAAATCTGTGATTATTTGCCTTTGTTTAGTGGAATATGTGGCCATGATCCGCGTTTCCGTTTTGTGATGGTAGGGTGTTTGGAGGCTCTGCGCGCGAATTTGCGACAGTGTCTCAAATTGCGTTGACAGTATATCACGTTTTCCGGTCTTGTCAAACAGTATCCGCGGAAAAGGATCCGGCAAACGCTAGCCCGCAGCCCGTAAACGCAGGCTTGCATTCTGCAAAAGCCATCCGCGCCGCAAGCCGCGAATCCGCGCAGGCCGCAAACCGCGCCGCAAGCCCTTTACACGGCCGCGCAAATATTATAAACTCACGGCAGCGCCGATCTGATGCTCTTTTCGCGAGTGGCGGTATTCTCATGCCATGATCCGGCGGGAATTGAGCAGGATATCCGACGGAAAAATCCCGGGAAATACCGGGGAAATGCCGGGGAAATATCCGGGAAATGCCGGGGAAATATCCGGGAAATGCCGGGAAATACCGGGGAAATGCCCGGAAAATACCGGAAAAACTGCGGAAAACCCGGTGGCCACGACACTGCGTAAGCAACGGAGGTTTAAGGACGTTATGGAAAAAATGGACTATACGATATTGAACAAAGCGCAGGCAATCTTCCTCAAGGGGCTTGAAAATGAGACGAACGTACAGGCAGGCTTTGTGACGGAGGTTTACTTTGAAGGAACCCCGGCTGAGGTCTGCGCCTCCGGGGATCTGCCGGTTGAAGGAACACCGGCTGGGCCTTGTGCTTCCGGGCCTGCGCCGAAGGTCGGGGCCGCGCCCTTGGCAAAGGTCTTTGTCGCCGCCAGGAGCTTTTACCGGCTCTATATCAACGGCGAGCTTGCGATGCACGGCCCGGCAAGGGCGGCAGAGGGCTTCCTGCGTGCGGACGAGATCGACGTGGGAAAATTCCTGCGGACGGGGAATAATATTTTCGCGTTCGAGGTGTCCTCCTACGGCGACTTCTTCGGCTCCTACTCCAACGATATCGTGCTCGGCAAGGGGCTCCTCCGGGCCGCGATCTTCGTGGGTCAGAGTGTGATTCTGACGTCGCCGGAGAGCTTCCGGGGCATAAGGCTGAGCGGGCGGGCGCAGCTGGCGGAGCGCATTTCGCATTGTCGGGAAATGGCGGAGGTGTATACGATTGACGCGAATTATACGCGCTGGCGCACCGATCCGGGAGTTTTAGCCCATGAGGTGGCGGCGGTGCTTTCGGACGAGAAGATCATCCCCCGCGGGTCGGAGCTTCCGTCGCTTGAGAGGCTTGGCGGGGCGCGGCTTGCGGAATGCGGCAGCGCTTTTATCGACCCCGGCGCTCCGTTTACCGAGAGCTGGTTCGAAAAGGGATACACGTACTACGACAGTCTGCCCGACAGGCCCCTAAAGGATTACAAAATGACCGTTGAGCGGCCGCTTCAAGCCGGGACTTCGGTTGTCTTCGCGGACGGGGCTGTTTGCAAAGAGGCCGCCGGCAAAGAGGCTGCTGACAGAGAAGCTGCCGGCAAAGAAGCCGCCGGCAAAGAGGCCGCCGGCAAAGGTATCGTCTGCAAAACATCCGGCGCATCGGCGGACGACACTGTATATTTTTACCTTGATTTAGGCAAACCGGCGGTGGGCTTCATTGACGTGGAGCTCGAGGCCGAGCTGCCCGGAATCATCGACATTGTCCATATTGAATCGCCGGTGCTTTACGACGAAAAGGACGAGCTCAGCGGCGGCGCGAACCCGGTCACGAGGCTTAAGCTGAAGGAGGCGGGGCTTAGGGTGTCATTCCTGAGCTTCGAACCTGCGCTGGCGAGGTTTTACAGGATCTACGCGCGAAACTGCGGCAACGTCACGCTGCATTCCTTCGCGATAAGGGACTACACGGCCCGCGACAAGTGCGGCGGCAGCTTCCTCTGCAGCGACGACGACCTCAACCGGATCTACGAGGCCTCGCGGCTCACGCTCAAGCTGAACACGCTGGATATATTCATGGACTGCCCCGACAGGGAGCGCGGCGGCTGGCTTTGCGACTCCTACTGGACCGGCCGGGCGGAGAGAATGCTTTACGGCGAGACGCGCGTCGAGAAGGATTTTCTGGAAAATTTCCTTCAGACGGACGCGGAAAAAATGTGGAAGGGGTTCTTCCCGGAATGCTACCCGGCCACCAAGGCGAACTACGGGACAAGCCCCAACATCACCACCTGGTCCTTCTGGCTCATTAAGGAGCTCAGCGAATACGTGCGCTGCTCCGGCGACACGGACATGCCCCGCAGGTACGAGAATAGACTCCGGGCATTTACAGACGGCGCACTGAGCTTCGTGGGCGACAGCGGGCTGCTGGAAGATCTGCCCTGCATTTTCGTTGACTGGTCGTTTTCCAACGACGAAAGGTTTCTGGGAAATATTTCCACCGCCGCCAACTGCCTTTTTGCCTCGGCTCTGAAGGACCTGGGCGGGCTTCTGGGCGACGAAGCGCTCTCTGCAAGGGGAGACGCGATGCTTGAGATAATCCGCGGAGCTCTCGGGACACACCGCAGGGACTTCGATTACGTGCCGGACGCGATAATAAAAAACGCAGACGGCAGCCTCCGCGGCGGCGGCCTCTGCACCGAAAGCTGCAATTATCTGGCGGTCTGGTCCGGTCTTCTCAGGCCCGGCGAAGGCGAAAAGCTGATTTTCAACATCGTCAACGCCATGGGCCCGCACCCGCGTTACACTCCCGCGACAAGGCTCGGCCGCGCAGGGCTCTTCATAGGCCTCCAGTACCGGTTCGACCTTCTGGCAAGGCTCGGCGCGCAGGAGGTGCTCCTCAAGGAGCTGGCGCAGTTCTACGGATATCAGCTGAAGGAGGGCCCCGGCACGCTCTGGGAAAGCACCGACATGAACAATACCAGCCGCTGCCACGGCTTCACGGCGTACACGGGCGTCCAGCTGATGAGGGACGTTCTCGGACTGGGCGTGCCTGACGAGCTCACCAAGACCGTGAAGATCGACCCGCACCCGGGAGACCTGCGCTGGGCAAGGGGCTTCGTGAACACAAGCGACGGCGTGATCTCGCTGTCCTGGGTGCAGAAGCACGGGAAGCCGGAAATGAGGCTGAGCCTCCCCGAGGGCTGGAAGGCGGTTTGAGGGAGCGGGCGCGGCGGCCTCCGGGCACATCACGTCAGCCGCGTTACCGCGCAGCTTTTCACCGAAATACCTGAAAAAAGAAAGACGCGATGCCTCAAAATCAAAGCATCGCGTCTTTTTCCGGCTGATTGCCCGCGGGTTCAGTAAAGTCCGCGGTTATTTGTGCGGCCCGCGGATCCGGTAAGGCCCGCTGAATGCACGCGCTTATTGCGCCGCATTGCGCTTCCTGCGCCCCTGAGATCATCAGCCCCTGCAGGAATGATTCTCCGTCCTGGAAATGTTGAGGAACGTTTCGCCGTCGATCTGCATGGCGCAGGGCTTGTCGAACTCCACCGTGATGTCGTGGCCCTTGAGCACCACCACGTGCTTCTTTTCGTTGACCAGCTCGCCCTTGAAAATCTTGGGGAAAATCATGAGAGCGTGGAGGGGAACCTTGTCGAACATCACGACGCAGGTAAGCTCGCGGGACTCATTGAGGCGGTCCTGGTCGGGCGCGACGTTCATGCCGCCGCCGTAGAACCTGCCGTTCATAACGGGCGCAAGCCACACGTTGTCGTATTCGTAAACCTTGCCGTCCACGGTAATTTTGGCGCTGCGGGGCTTGAATTTGAAGAGAAGGCCCTTGATGGCGATGGAGGTGTAATTGATGGGCTTGTCGCTGGCGGCGCGCTGTCTGTCGCCCTCCTCGCAGCAATACCCGTCGATTCCGTAGCCCACGCCGTTGATGAAGTAGTATTCCTTGCCGTCCACAACGGTCACCGGAAGCTTCTCGAGGTACGGATTGAGCCTGAGAAGAGCATCCTTGGAGGCGCCCTTTACGTCGTTCCAGAAATCGTTGCCGGATCCCGACGGGAAATAAAAAATGTCCCTTTCGACCGGTTTGTTTCGGATGCTGTTGACAAGGTAATTCAGCGTTCCGTCGCCGCCGGTGATGATGACGGTGTCTTCCGCCGGGAAGGACATGATGCATTCAAAGGTGTCATCGACCTTGGTGACGTCTATGTACTCGAAGGTTTCCCCGCCCAAAAGGGGCTCGATAAGCTTTGCGCCGTCAAGGCCGTGGCCATTGTTTGCCTTTGTATTGTAAAGAATACGAACCATTATTAACTCCTTCAAACAAGCTGTATAAAAAATGAAATAAGCGCTGATTTTGCGGGAAGGGCATTTAATCAGCGTTTTTCTTGAGAGCCTAACGCTCAATAATGATGATACCACAGGGGCGCGGTCGTGTCAATGGATTTCCGTGTCCTTGCGGTGCATCTGCGGCGTTTCCGCGTTTCCGCAGGGCAGCCTTGGGAGGCAACTCTGCGTGTTCTTCGCGATTCACTTTAAGGGTACCTCCGCGCGCTTTCGGCCCGGTTCTCCGCAGCGCATTTTCTGCCCGAAGCAATGCAGCACATTAGCCGGGTATTGGCCGCAGCATCTCTGCCGGAAGCATCGCCGCGCATTATCGTGTCAAAGCCCCGCCGCGCATTAGCGCATTATCTGCTCAAAGCTCCACCACCGCCACGTAAGGCCTGTGGTCCGACGCCACTATCGGAGGAATATCCGCCGACAGCACTTTAAGGTCCCTTGACGCGAAAATGTAGTCGATCTTAACGTTCGGCTCCGGGGAGGGGAAGCTGAGCCTGGGCTCGCTGAAAAGCTCCGCGGTGTCAAACATACGCTCCTTGATGGGCGCGAGAATCGGATCGTCGGGCGTCACGTTGAAGTCGCCCATAAGCACGCAGTCGCGGTCCTTGAGCGTCTTGACGGCAAATCTCACGGCGTTGCGCTGCTCATCCGGATTGAGTCCGAAATGGGAAACCAGCACGTTCAGCGGCCTGGCGCCCTCCACGTCCACCACCGCGGAAATGATGCAGCGCGTCTCGTAGTAACTGTTTTTGCACTGGCGTTTTTGGGGATCCGGAATGCGCACGACCTTGGCGGAAATTATCGGGAAGCGCGACAGCAGCGCGTTGCCGTAGGGGTTGACGCCTCCGAATTTGACTGCGGGCCCGAAATAATAGTGGTACCCGAGCTTCTCCGCGAGAATCTTAGCCTGCGGTCTGTACTCGAGAAGAGCCATGCCCTTGCCGCGAATCTCCTGCAGCCCCACAATGTCTGCGCCCTGCTCCCGGATAACGCGGGCCATCAGGGCGTAGTCGATGCGCCTGGTAATGAAATTCAGGCAGTGCTGCGTGTTGAAAGACATTATTTTTACGTTCATGGTCGTGTTTTTATTCAGGGACGGGCGGCCGACAGGCTTATCAAAACCGGCCGCCCGTCCGGGCTTCCAAAGTCCGCCATACAGCCGGACAGGAAATACCAAATTGCTCTGAGGCTCCCGTAGCATCACAGCGGCTTCCGAGGCATTACAACTGCTTCCGAAGCATCACAGCGGCCCGGCAGAGCGCCCCGTCACCGAAAATCAGTGTTACCGAAGCCCCGTGTCACCGGGGCCCGCGGAGCGCACCTTCGCCTGTCATCTGTCGATGAAAGCCAGATACCCTTTGTACGCCCAGTAAATGTCGCTCTTCGATGCGAGCTCCAAAGGAGCATGCATTGACCAGAGCGGCACGCCGCAGTCCAAGACCTCGACACCCTTGTCGGCCATGAACTGGGCGATGGTTCCGCCGCCGCCGGAGTGGATCTTGCCCATTTCGTTGATCTGCCAGGCAACGCCGTTCTCGTCGAAAATGTCTGTGACTTCACGGACAAATTCCGCGGGGCAGTCGGAGGTGCCGGATTTTCCGCCGTGGCCGGTATACTTCTCGATAGCGATGCCGCCGCCCATAAACGCCGCGTTGCTCTCGTCATAAACGTCCGCGTAGGAGGGGTCGAAGGCCGCTGTGACGTCCGCTGAAAGCATCTTGGAGGCCGCGAGACATCTGTTGGCGGTGAGCATTACCTCGCCGGGGCCGTACAGGGCGGCGATCTCAATGGCAAAAAGCTCAAGTGAGTTGGACCTTGCGCCCGTGTTGCCGACGCTGCCGATCTCTTCCTTGTCGGCGAAATAAGCCACAGCGGTGCGGGTGGGGACGTTCTTCATGTCAAGAAGCGCCCGAAGCTCGGTGTACGCGCAGACCCTGTCGTCGTGGCCGTAAGCCGCGATCATGCCTCTGTCGAAGCCGATGTCCGTGGCTTTGGCGGCGGGTGTGATGACAAGCTCGGCGCGCTGGAAGTCCTTCTCGTCAACGCCGTACTTCTCGTTGAAGTAAGCGAGAATCTGCTGCTTCACGGTGAGCGTCTTGCTGTCCTTGTCTTCCTCGTCGATTTTGCCGGGAATGGAACCGATGATCACGTTAAGGTTCTCCGGGTCAATGAAGCTCCCCGCCGGCTTCGACATCTGGCCGCCTCCCATATGCGGAAGCAGATCCGAGATCATAAACTTGGGCTCGTCGTCATTTTCACCTATTTTTACGGTGATCTTCTCGCCGTTCTTCTTGACGATGACGCCGTGAAGAGAGAGCGGAATGGTGGGCCACTGGTACATCTTGATGCCGCCGTAATAGTGAGTGCGGAAGTAGAGGACGTTGTTCTTTTCGGAGAGGGGATTGGGCTTGAGGTCAAGTCGCGGGCAGTCCACGTGGGCGCCGACCATATTGAACCCGACCTCGGGATTTTCCTTGCCGAGCACGGCAATAAAAATGCAGCGGTTGCGGTGTACGTAATAGAGCTTCGTCCCGGGAAGCTTCTCTTTAGGAAGCTTCAGATCACGCACCTCTTCAATGGAAAGGAAGCCGGAGGCACGCAGAAGCTTAATCGCGGAATCGACCGCCTCGCGCTCGGTCTTGCTCTCGTCAAGGAACTTCTTGTAATCCTCGCAAAGCGCCGTGACCTCGGCCTTCACGGACTCGTCCATGTACTGCCAGGAATTTCTGCGCTTAAATTCCAGTTTCTCATCAAAATCAGCCATAAAAAATACCTCCTTGGAGATTTCAATCAGGAGGTATTATATCAGTTTTGGAAAAATAGTACACTCAAAAATTGAATAGTTTTGGATCGGTTTGGATCGGTTTGGACCGATATTTCCGGATAAGTGTTCACGAGATATTCACAGGATTTCTTAGGTCTGACAGCATCATCGGACAAGTGAAATAGTTTGTGCTGTCAGTGATGTATGTGATTATCACAACGAGGAATATAACAATTGCAGGATGTTGACATATAATATAATGACAAAGAAGTCATTTAAGCATAAAAGACCTAAATGGCTATAATACAATGCATGCGGAGGATTATTATGAACGTTAGACTGATTACATTGGATTTACTGTCTGAATTCCAAGCGAAACTTATTGATGACGAAAAAAGCAAATATACTATCGAAAAGTATCTGCGCGATGTTAGGCAATTTATGGTCTTTTCTGAACAAAAGAATGTAGACAAGGCACTCGTAGTGTCATACAAGGCTATGTTAAAAGACAGTTATACAGTTGAAAGCGCTAATTCCATGCTGGCGTCGATAAATGCATTCTTCAGATTTGTCGGCTGGTTGGATATTATCGTAAAACAATACAGAGTACAGAAAAAAGTTTTTTGTGAAGAAGAGAAGGAGCTCACTCGTGAAGAATATCTTCGCCTTGTTCGAGCGGCAGAACATCAACACAACGAAAGATTGTCGCTCCTTTTGCAAACAATTTGCAGTACAGGAATTCGAATAAGCGAGCTTCAATACATAACAGTTGAAGCCGTACGAACGGGCAAAGCTATTGTTTCTTGCAAAAATAAAACAAGAAGTATTTTTATTGTTAAGAAGCTCCAAAACCTACTTATTTCATATTGTGAACGCAATTCAATCAAAACCGGACAGATATTCGTTACTAAAACAGGAAACCCAATAAATCGCTCAAATGTGTGGCGCGAAATGAAAGCTGTCTGTAAGGAGGCAGGAGTAAATCCACAGAAAGTATTCCCTCATAACCTGCGGCACCTTTTTGCAAGAGTTTTCTACGGTATCGAAAAAGATCTTGCAAAGCTGGCTGATATTATGGGACACAGTAACATAAATACCACCAGAATTTATATTATTGCTACCGGCATTGAGCATAAGAGAAAGATGGAAAATATGAAACTACTAATCTAAAAATAGGCAAATTAAGCGCTTTGACAACATTATGAATATAATGTTGTAATGATTGGCTGAAATAGTTTAGATATTCATCAACACCGCGGTATTATATCACGCAATACCTTTTCTTCGCAAGTTTTTTTACACGCAAATCCATTTTTATGAAAAATGAGTGATGGAGAGAATCTACAGCTGATAATTTAAATCAAAATCAACTGTAAGAAATCTGTCACTAATTTCATTTAAATGGCTAAAAAGCTTTAAATCAAGATGTCTATAGATGAAGGGCGCAGGGGTATACAACATTATATTCATAATGTATTCATTTGACTTTCTTACAAGTCTTTTTTAAAAGCAATTTCAATAAAAAACAGAAAACTACTGATTCCGGTGATTTAAAAAGAAAGGAAAAACTATGAAAACCACCAAGTTTAAGTGCTTTTTTTTCGTTTTTTTGATGCTCTTGCTTCTCTGTTCAGGTATGACGTTAAGCAACTTTTTTGCTGCTGATGTACCTAACAGAGTTTTTTCTTCTCTGGCCATAGCAGAAGCAGGAAGCACAATAGAAATACCAATATTAATCGACAATAATACCGGCTTTGCAGGTATGGGCCTTGTGTTTAAGTATGATTCAACAAAAGTCCTGCCATTGGCCATTAAAACTTCCGGAAGTATTTTTAACGGAGGCATTGAAAATGATATCGGCAGATTTGATGGATTATTTTCAGTGAACTTAAGCGGAATTGATGACGAAACAGACAACGGACTTTTGTTCACTATCACTTTTCATGTAAATGAATCTGCTGACGGAAGTACCATTATTAACGTCAGTTATGATCAAGAAAACACATTTGATGAATCGATTGAAGATGTTGCTCTCTTTTGCGAAGATATCAGTTTGACAATTCAAAACGACTTTGGAGATATGCCTGTACTCCGGCTCTCGTCCTCCCCGGTATACGCAGGGGAAAATGTGAAAATTACAGGTTCATTTGCTAAAGCAGGATTGTTAGATGAAGCTGAAATTATCTTGTCCTTTGATTCCTCTGCTTTTGAGTATGTCTCAATGAACGCTTTAAATGGTTCAATTGCTATCTCAAATATTATTTTTACGGAAAACAACTTAAGATTTCGAATGACGGTTACATCACCCATAGCTGGAGATGACTTGTTTGTTTTAACATTACACGCCAACCCGTCTGCCACCGGTAATTATTCTGTAACCGGTTACTCAAAGTTCATGTCAATTATTGAAGGCAATGTCACTGTTAATTCTCTTGACAGTATTGCAATAATAAGAAGCGATTCAGACATGAGTGCGCTGCAGCACGAATCTCTGGTTATTCCGGTATATCTGGAGAATAATCCCGGACTAATGGGATATAAGCTTACCATTAAGTATAATCCAACGATTATGACGCCTCTTTCTGTTGCAAACAGTGGTGTTTTCACAGGAACATTTGATGACAATATAGGAATTCATACAGATTATTTTGACGTTAAATGGTATGGTACTGAACAGGAAACACAAAATGGTAAATTATTTGACATTACGTTTAGAATCGATACTGATGAGTATTGTGTTCCTACGGTTTTAATAGAATACTCTCAACCTGATACTTTCAATGAGGAATACCAAGATGTTGCTATGAATTGCAGAAGCGTGAAAGTCCTAGTTAATCCGAACCTTAGGCCTGAACTGAAGTTTTCGGGTGCATCTCTGACCTTGCACGATAATATCGCAATCAATTTTAAGGCTGATAGGAAGTTGTTTACGGATCTGGGGTATTCTGATCCTTTTGTAATATTTACCATGAATGGTGTAGAAACAACAGTTCATAAATATCGAATAATTGATGACAAGGTGGTTTTTGATTTCAACAATATTGCTCCTCATAAGCTGAATGACACCGTCTATGTCACATTATATGCCACATACTCAGGCGAGGAAACAATAAGCATGACACGCGAATACAGTGTCGCAACATACTGCTACAATATGCTTACTAAATATTCAACAGATGAGTATTCAAAGCTGCGCACATTGCTAGTGAATCTCTTAAATTATGGCGAATCGTCTCAAATATACGCTAACTACAAAACCGATGCTCTTGTGACAAAGGACTTAACACCGCTTCAAAAGATGTGGGGAACGCAAGAATCTCCTTCACTGAAAACAGTCTACAATCCTGCATACACCGTCCTTGATTCACCATCCGTTCAATGGGAAGGCGTAGGCCTGAATTTAACAAACTCTGTTGCAATGAGATTCAGGATCACGACAGCCGGCATCGCGGGTTTATCAGTTAAGGTGTCCGGTTCATCGGGTGGCGAATGGATAATCAATAATACATCTTTTGTACCGACTAATGGCGGGTATTATGTTTACTTTAACGGTTTGAATGTTGCTCAACTGAGCGAACCGGTTTATCTTACGGTTTATGATGGCAACGTACCTGTCAGCAATACAATATGTTACAGTGTTGAATCATATGCATACGCAAATCAGAATGATTCAGATCAAAAGCTTTCGGATTTAGTTATTTCTATGATGAATTACGGGAATTCTGCGTATGCATATGTGCATTGACACATATAAAAGAATAAAATGACCCATTAGAACAGTATAAAATTATGCAAGAAATTATGAATAAATATGTATTTAGTACGGAGGAAAAGCTTATGAAAAAAACAGCCTTGAGATTGCTGAGCATAGGTTTGGCGATAATAATGCTTGTTTCGGTTTTGCCGCTGAATGTGTTGGCAGTGAAAACTTCGTTGCAAGAAATCAATCTTTTTAGGGCAGAGATATATGCAAATGGTAAAAAAGCAACAAATACCAAAAGTTTTGTGGAGTATATTTCAGTCAATCAAGCAAATATATTTTCGAGTGTTGGCAACATATCAACACCTGTTCAAGTGTACTACAAGTTAGCTAAGGAAGACTTTTGGTATCAGTTTGGATTAAAAGAGTGGGAGGCGATACATGTTTTTGCTTCGCCTTCACATATTACTGAAACGGGTGAAGTGACCATTTACGAGTATTATGAAGCCATTTTGATGGACTTGATTAACAGAAATACTAATGGTACAAACGAAACACTTAAAATGGTCGATGGTGTGGCGAGTGGGGTTTACAACTCGATTTATAGTTCTTATACGAAAACATTTACGACTTTGATGCAACAAGTTTTTGCTGAGAATCCCGATATTACTGTTGAAACAATTACAACAGCAAAAACATCAAAAACAGTTAAAAATTTGTTATCAAAAGTAACAGATGAAAACTCTTACAAAAAGACCTCTGCTCTTCTCGACTTGTTAGAAACCTGTGGAAATGTTAGAGATGCTATAAAAACCGTTTCTGCGTACAGTGCGCTATGTGATTATTTTGACGGGACAAAAGAGGTTTTGTCGTTTATTGCTAACGATCAAAACTCAACAAATCCAGTTCAATTAAAGATAGCAGCGAATAACATATTGTCCTGCTTTGATGAATCTGTTCAATCCTCGTTGAAATCGCTGGAAATTGGCGGGATAGAAATGGCAATCAAGACTGCCGGTCAAGTTATCGACAACAGTTATTCAAAAGCAATAAGTTCTAATCCGTATTTACTTGCTGCATATTTGACGGCAAAAACTGGACGGTTTATTTTTAATGAGTTATGTAGTGTAGATAAACAAGCTGCAACGTATTATCAAATTGAGGCCAATGCCATATTTGAAAACGAATTAAAGCGTGTAGTTGATGAGTTTAGAAGTCGTTTCAATGCAAGTAAAACCGAGAAAGATGCGAAAGCATATCTTCGTGCCGTACAGATGTTCGAAGATAATATTCTTTTAGGTTGTGATTATGTTTACGAATTTGCCTCGACAAATATCAATACAGTTTGGAATACTATTTTTGGATTAAATAAAAAGCACCAAGAGGCACTTAATGAAATCATATCTCTCAAGGGGTTGTATCAGATGGCTTTTGAAGACTATGAGAATTCTCACGTTTCAAAAGCATGGAGACAAACGTATGGTATTACTGCTGAGGAAGAGGATATTATTAATGAAACAAACGATAATGGAACTGCTCTTTCTGGAGAAAAGGTGTTCGCTGATAAAATTGCAGTCCTAAAAAAGGAATACCCACAAGGAAAATACTGGAATCAATATAATGGATTGGATTCGAATGGTGTAGCAAAAGCGGGAGATATAATTTGCAGTGGGACTGCGTCTTATGATAGTAAACAATGTATTTCTCATGGGTACTGTGCATACAAAGGAAAATCATGTAGTTGTAAGTGCGGATACTTCCACGGTTGGCAATGCTTTGGATTTGCAAATCTGATGGCTTATAAAGTGTTTGGATCATATGCAACTAATGGGTATACTGCAAGCGATGTCAATTCAAGCAAGGGCTGGGTGTATTATAAATCTGTCTCGTCGTATTACGTTGGCGATGTTGTAAGAATTAATAATAATCACTCAATCTTCATTACAAAAATAATAGGCGCTGGGATACAATATGTGGATTGCAATAATTCCGGTCCGTGCAAAATCAACTGGAATAACACTATCACCGCCGAGAACTTAGCAAAGAAAACGACTTTTGTTGTCAGAAACACTAATTCATCGCTATCATCACTAAGTGGTTCAAGTGTTAACGGAAGTACGGTTAGTAACACTGTTTCTTATAAAATATCAAGCGCAAAAGCAACATCAATCACCAATAAATCTGCAACTATTTCTGTTGGTTTAAATCAAAAGGCATCTGTTTCAAAGTGGACTTATTTTGTAAGCACAAACAAAAATGCGCTGGTTAATCTGGACGGAACAAGCGGAAGCACACATAAATCGACCAATACTGTTACATGCCGTCGTATTCTTGATTACCAAGCCAACCCGAAATATGAGAAATCTGATACTTTCACAATTTCAAAACATCAGGGAGAAGATTTGAAACCGAATACCACTTATTACTATAAAGTAACCGTATCTATAAATGGTAAGTGGTATTCAACAGGCGTTCAAAGCTTCAAAACCACCAATTATCTGCCGGACGCTGCAAGCCTTCGTGTTTCGCGGGATAGCCAGGTGGTTGGTGTAGGCGATTCAATCACGCTTCTTTGGGATTCCACAAAGAATACAGATACCTACAGCATTGAAGTTAAAGACGTTAATGGTATAACTGTTCAAAAGAAGACGAATATTAAAGGATTAACATACACTTTAGATCCTATTTCTGAAAGCGGCGCATATACCGCTACAATCACCTCCGTTAATGCGGTAGGTGAGAAGTTCGGAACGAGTGCAGAATTCACCGTAGAGCCCAATCGTCTTGTGCGGTTTTATGACACGATTTCGGATGAGATGATTTACGAAGAATCTGTTCCATATGGGCACAGTGCGAATGCCCCGAAAGCGCCTACTCATTATGGACATACGTTCAGTCAATGGAACAGAAGTTATGAAAAAATCAAAGATAGCGGTGAAGGCGATGAACACATCATTACTGTTAATACGGTTTATGATCTGAACACGTATACCGTTAGATTCATTGATGCATTTACCAATGAAATAATCAGTTCGCAATCGGTCAAGTATAAAAAATCCGCTGTTGCGCCGGTATCATTGCCGGAGCACAAAGGTTTTGAGTTTATCTCATGGGACAAAGGATATTCAAGTATTGAAAAGGATACGGATATCTATACTGTCTATCAGTGGGAGGATCCGGATCATCTTGCTATTCTAACAATTGATGGTGTAACACGCACAATTCCGAAAGAAAACAGCGAAGAAAATGTTGGATACGATGTTTCGGTAACGATCAGCAATTCTGCCGATAGAATTATCAGCGGAAGAGTGGTTGCCGTATTAAAATCTGCGGAGGGGACTATTCTTTCGCAGTCCGAATCTGCCGCTTTCGCGGTGGATAAGGCGCCGATGGATGCATCGGGTTCGATTATCGGAACGACGGATAGGCAAGTAACCTTTACAGTCTTGTATGATGATTTTGCACCTCAAATCGAATTGTACCTGATCAACGACTATGACAAACTGGGGCAATTGGCACCTATGGTCAGCACTGATATTGATAATACCGGTGTATGGTCCGGATTGATTCGATTTGAAGGTGATGAACCTCCGGTTCAGTCTGACCCCGAAAAAGGTATCACGGTAGCTCTTGAAGGTCCCTTCAATGAGACAATCAAGTATTATCGTTATCGTATCCTTGAAAAGTCATATGAAACTTCTGCCTCCACAGCCGGATACACGCAGTCAGGATATACAAAGGTGAACGCGCAGCAAAAGAGCGTAGATTATGTTGTCTCTTGGCCTTCCGGGTTTTTGAAGACAAATTCACTTTATACGCAGTATAACAAACAGCCCGTTACGGCTTCTGAAACAGCAACGCAGATTATAGAGGTCAGTTCGCCGACAACCAAGGGATATATTTATTATCATTGGTGCATGGGGACGTATGCAAACGGTCCGATTAACCGTGGAATCAACGGCTCTAAGACTTCAACTTACAAGCAGTTCCATGCGTTCTATACCACCTCCGCAGTTTCATTTGATTCATCGGCGAAGGCTTATAAAAAATCAGTTTCCGGAACTTGTAAGGATACTTATTGGTGGTATGGCCTCACTCCGGATAAAAGCGGTAACATAATCGTTAAAACTCAGAATTATACGGTATATGACAAACTATACAATTACTATTCCGAGTATTCTGAATGGATTCCATATGTCGGTGAATGTCCTCTGACAAATGGGGCGTTGGTTGATGGTGATGCCAACAAAACTTATGAGGTGGAAACAAAGACAGAGACCAATGATTATTATTGCTATAAGTATTGCATAAATAATACTCCTGAAGAACCTGTGTTTTCTGATGATGATCCCAGGGTTGTTAGTATCTCTGGTACGATTAGTTCGAAATTTGCAGCAAAGACAGCGACCGTATGGATTTACAAGTATTCTCAGGCATCGGATTACACAACTGAATATGTTGGAAACACCATCGTTGGATGCGAAGGTCAATTATCTATTGAGCGTGCCGTGTTAAGAGAGGCTCCTTCTGTGCAAAGCGGTGACTATACTATTGTTGTATCTGTGCCGGGACAGGAACAAGCACTTCATCTTGGAACAATCAAAGCACCAAAAGCAAAATATACAGTTGTTTTTGAAGATTATTTCGGCAATGTTATTTCTTCGCAAGAAATAACAGAAGGAGACTCAGCATTTGTTCCCGATTCTTCGCTTACTTGCGCTCCGGCCGGGTACCGTTTTGCCCGTTGGTCAGAATCTGTTGTCAACGTTAGGGGCAATTTAACTGTAAAGCCGGAGTTTGAAAAGATGACCTTTGTCGTTGCATTTGTTGATTGGAATGATCAAAGCGTTATTTTGAACGAAAATATTGAATATGGATCAGAGTTGGTTTCTATAAGCTCACCTGCGGAAATCGAGGGTTATGATACTGAATGGGTCGTCCAAATCGACGATCAGTATTTAACTATCGAGGAGTTTACAGATAGCGGATACACAGTGACAGGTAATATGGTAGTTACAACAAGAAATACGCCTAAGGATTACTCTGTCATCTTCCTGGATGCCGATCCCGAAGTTGTTCTTGAAAACAAACTACAAAATATTGATAGCGATAAGCTTTCGCCAATTGGTATTTCAGAGAACACAAATAATATTGAGGTTTTGGCAAACACCACTGTAACTTATGGTATCGGTATTGATTATTCCGCCGTTATTGAACTGGAAGAAAACGAAGATTACGTTTTCATGGGATGGATCAATGCTGCAACAGGGGAAGCATTAGAGTCTGCTGATATAACCGAATCGGTTGTTCTATACCCACGTTATGTCTTTGCTGAGACAGTTGAAATACCCGTTGCATCTATGGATAACGGAGAATATTCAGAAACGATTGAAGTTGAATTAACTCAGGAATTTGAAAGCGCTTCCATTTGGTATACATTGGATGGAACTGATCCGAAGATATCTAACACAGCAATGGAGTATACAGGAACGATAATAATCGATCATTCGTGTGTTCTTCGGTATTATTCGAGCGCTCTCGGATTCAATGATAGTGATGAAGGATATAGGGCTTTTGCTGTCAACCTTTCTGATGATAATCGTTATCATGTTGTTACGGTGTATGCAGTTGCAAATGTTGGACCCCTGGTGAAAGGGGAACCCTCGATTGGTCTGGTAAAAGAAGGAATTACATTACCAAACAGTTTGTTCTCCGATGCATTTGAAGGATATGCTTTTAATGGGGTTTATAAAGATTTTGACTGTAGCGAATTATTTGTTCCCGAGGCAGAAGAAATTACAGACTCCTTAGCTTTCTATGCACATTATGAGCCAATCGAGTATACTGTACATTTCTATGGGTTTGATGGAAGCTCACTTTCAACACAGACAGTTTCTTACGGAAACAAAGCTGAAGCGCCCATTGCTCCGGAAGTTGACGGATATGTGCTTGCAGGATGGGATGGTGATTACTCGTTTGTTGACGACGATCTTGACGTTTTCGCTCGATATATTACTCCTGACGAATACGCGACAATCAGCCTTGATAAAAAGGCTATCACATTGAATGTTGGCGCATCTTACGCAAACCTTCAGACGACAATTACCCCGACCATCCATTCCAATTACGAGATCGAATGGTATTCCTCAAATGACGATATTGCCTCCGTAGATGAAAACGGTGTGATTACAGCGCTCTCGATTGGATTCACAACGATTACAGCCAAACTTCCTTACACTGGTGAAACTGCAGAAGTTACTGTTAAAGTTGCTTACGATTTGGATCGTGAAATTGTCCTTTTACAGGGTGCCACAATGGGATTTGACGTGAATCGCAATCTTCGATTAACTCCAAATAATGATCTGACTGTAGATGGGGTTTTGAGATGGTTTGAAAATGCAAATCTTTCTATTTGTAAAGCTGATGGAACTGAACTTTCAGGAGATGATTTGGTCGGGACCGGATGTGTCGTCAGGCTTATGAATGATGGCGATTTAATCGACTTTTCGATAATCATTTTGACCGGTGATTACAATGGAGATGGCAAAATCAACAACAGAGACGTGGTAATGCTGAACCAGCTGATTATGGATAAACGCGATGCGGATATCTGGCAAATAATGGCTCTTGATGTGAACGGTGACGGATATATAAATAATCGTGACAGCGCGATGCTGGCCAGATACCTTGTAGGTAAAGAAACTCTTTAGAGGAAGGTGTTTATAATGAACATTTTTGAATTCCCAATCATTGAGATATTTTGCTTTAATACAGAAGCCGATATAGTTACAGCCAGTAATCAAGGCGATGGCGTCGTTTTACCGGATGATAACTGGTGATTCATAATAGCAGGCGTTAAAACTTTAACATTATCATATATAATCAAGCCGGGACAGATGCTTTATTCATTGCTTTGTCCCGGCTTTTTATTTAAGAAGCTGTTGGGCTTTTCAGTAATTTTGTGATGAGATGAGGATAAAAAGCCGGAATTTTGTGATGAAACGGCTCGAATTATCCGGAATTTTGTGATGAAACAGCCCAAATTATATGTAATTTTGTGATGGCGGTCATTCCGCCAGCAGCTTCTCGATAGAGCAGATCTTAACGCACACGCACAAGATCTTGATGGCCGCTTCAAGCTCTTCCGGCGGAGGAAGGGTAGGCGCGATGCGGATGTTCCTGTCCTCGGGGTCATTCTTGCGGGGGTAGGTCGAGCCGGCGGGCGTAAATTTCACGCCGCACTCCTTGGCCTTCGCCACCACCGCGGAAGCGCAGCCGGGAAGTGTGTCTATGCTTATAAAATAGCCGCCGTCGGGATGGGTCCAGGTGAGTATGCCAAGGCCCTCCAGCTCATTGGTGAGTATCTTGTCCACCGCCGCGAACTTGGGCCGCAGGATCTCGGCG
The DNA here is from genome assembly GCA_017848335.1 of Clostridia bacterium. GTDB lineage: Bacteria > Bacillota > Clostridia > UBA1212 > UBA1212 > UBA1212. Next base: position 50,457 of record JAGDAX010000014.1, read on the forward strand.
TGTCTCTTCATGTGCGCGATAATACCCTTGTAATCCTTGAGGAAACGCGCGTGCCTCAGCTGGTTGATCTTGTCGTAGCCGATGGTCTGCACCGTCAGGTATGACAGGAGGTATTTGATATTGGCGATGGAGCCGCAGACCGCGGAAATGCCGCTGCCCGGGAAGGTGATCTTAGAGGTTGACCCGAAAAGGAAGACCCGCTCCGGGTTGCCGGCCTCCTTGCAGGCGTCGAGAAGGTTGAGCTGCTTCGCCGGGGCGTCGCCCAGGAAGTGCACCGTGTATGCGTCGTCGCACATAATGCGGAAGTCGGGAGCGGCGGTCTTCATGGCGGCCAGGCGTCTTATTTTCGCGTCGGAAAACACCTCGCCTGTGGGGTTTGAGTACTTCGGAACCATCCACATGCCCTTCACGGCGGGATCCTTCACCAGTTCCTCCACCAGATCCATGTCCGGGCCGTCGCCTGTCAGCGGCACGTTGATCATCTCAAAGCCCAGCTTTTCGGTGACCAGGAAGTGCCTGTCGTACCCGGGAACGGGGCACAGCCACTTGATCTTGCCCTGCTTCGTCCAGGGCTCCGAGCCGCCTGAGCTGCCGTTGCCGCCGGTGCCGAAAAGCATGAACCTCACCAGCATGTCGTACATGAGGTTGAGGCTCGAGTTGCCGCACACGACAATCTCATCCGTGCCGACGCCCATCATCTCGGCCATCAGCTGCTTCGCCTCCGGTATGCCGTCCAGCACGCCGTAGTTTCTGACCTCCTGATTGGATATGGAATTGAAGCCCTTGAGGTACTTTCTGCTGACCATGTCGTTGGAGAGGTCCAGCTGGTCGCGGCAAGGCTTCCCGCGGGTGAGGTCGTAGGAAAGCTCGAGGTTCTTATAGCGGTTGAACGTGACGTATTGCTCGGAAAGCAGCTCCGAAAGCTGTTCTTTGCTCATTTTTGCGTATTCCATATTTGCGTGTTCCATCTTTGCGCTCCTTGAAAAGTTTTGTGCGGTCTGTTCGACAATGTGCTGCCTGCGCGGCAACGTGCGGTCTGCGCGGCAATCTGTCTGCGCGGCAATCTGTCTGCGCGGCAATCTGTCTGCGCGGTAATACATTCGTGCGGTAATAGTGCGGCAAACGCGGGGTCAGCCGCTCACGTCCTTCAAGCGTTTTCGCGGAAAAACTCCGCCGCGTTCTTCCCGAGAATCCTCTCCTTGTCGTCGTCGGAGAGCGGCAGGCGCATGAAGTTCCCCAGCTCGGTCTCGGGATCCCACATCGGGTAGTCGGTGCCCCAGAATACGTTGCCGATCCCGTGCCGCCTGATAATGGCCGCGGCGTCCTCAGGCTCCATCATCTGGATAGAGCTGCTGGTGTCAATGTAAATGTTGGGGTTGCCGAGGTAGCCGTCCAGCGACACCACCTTGTCCCACTCGCTGTAGCCGCCCAGATGTGCGCATATCACGATAAGCCGCGGAAAATCCTTCAGGATCTTAAGAACCTTGTCGGGGTTCGAGTACCCGTAGCGCTTGTCGCCGGTGTGGAAAAGTATGGGGAGCCGCCCCTCCGCGGCCTCGTAGATCCCGTAGGCCTCCGGGTCGTCAATGGCGAATTTCTGAAAGTCTGGGTGAAGCTTGATGCCCCTAAGGCCGAGGCTCTCGATCCGCGCCACCTCCCCGGGAATATCCTCAAACGCCGGGTGAAGCGAGCCGAAGCCGATAAATTCGGGGTGCCTCTCGACCTCGCCTGCGATGAAGCTGTTAATGGCGGTGACCTGGAGGGGCGTGGTGGCCGTTGAGCAGACGAGAATTCTGCAGGCGCCGGCCTTCTTCTCGGCCTCGATAAGGTCGTCAGAGTATCCCTTCTCCTCCATGGGAATCCCGTAAAAGTCGCCGATGGAGCTTACCGCTTTGTGGGCGATCTTTTGGGGGAATATATGTGTGTGCATATCGTAAATCAGCGTGCTCAAGGTAATTCTCCGTATGCGGCTTAATCAAAAGCAAATGCGGAGGCCGGGAATAAACCCTGTCTCCGCACCAAACTATAAGTGTATCACCAAAGATGTGTGATGGCAAGAAAAAAATGAAGGGTGAGTGCCGCTTTGCTGCTGCCGTAAGGATAGAGGCCGGAGGCCAGAGACTTCGGCGGCCGGTGAGTTCACGGTGCCGGGTGCCGCTTCACGGGCACTTACACGCGTTTCACAGACGCATCCACGCGCTTCGCAGGAGATTTACTGCGTTTCCCGCATTTTACCGCCGCGCCAGAGCGGCGTCCGTTATATTCCCGGCCTTCACGGCAAGCCTTTTGGCGGCCAGGCCGTCCTGGATCTGCCCGAAAATATGCTCCTCCAAACCGTTGTCGGCAAGGAGCTTTTTGAATCTGTACAGCGTGGTCGCGTCGGGCACTCTCTCCTCAAGGAAATTCAGGTGCATAAATCTGCGCATGGCGTAGCTGTCGTATATCGCGTCCTCAATGCCTTCGTCCGAGAGGCCAAACCACCGTTGAAGCAGGTACATCCGCAGCATGGTCTCGATGGATTTTGCCCTGCGCCCGCGCGCGTTCCTGTAGTAAAACGGCTTGATCTCCGCGACAATTTCGTCCCAACTGACGATTTCATCCATCGCGTCAAGAAACTCCTCGCGCTTTGTTTTGCGTTCGCGGTTACTGTATTCAAGGTCCGTAAAGCTCAGCTGATTTCCCATACCCGCAGCCTCCTTCCTCAGTACTTGTATTGTACCACAAAAAGGCCGGCTTGTCGCGCTCAAAAGCCCGATTTTGTGCCGGAATTCGCGCAAAACAGAGAAAAACCCGATAATTCGCGGGAATTTCCGGGAATTATCGGGAAAATGCATGATCGGGTGATTTTAAAAGCCGGCGGTTTGCGTGAGCAACGGGCGTCGCGCGGGCTTCACGGGCAATGCTTCGGGCCGCGTGAAGCCTTCACGGATCACGAGGAGAAGGGAAGCTCGCTCAGCCTTCAGGGCAGCCATTCAAGCGTCTGCTTCCTGGGCCCGGCAAGCGTCCGTTCCATCAGCCCTTCAAGCGTCCGTTCGCTCAGTCCTTCAAGCTGCCGTTCGACCGTCCCTGCACCGGAGCCGGATTGTCGCGTCAGTCCGCGCCTTTCAGCCTGATCGCCCGGACGTACATCACGTCTCCGTCGGCGCAGTCCATGAAGTAATCAAACCGGATCTGGTTGATCGTCCCCGTCCAGACCTTGTTTTTGGAAAGCCTGACGGTGGCCGTGTGGTACATGCCGTCGCAGACGAGAGCCGTCGAGACAGAGTTCCCCGCCATGGCGCCTGTGACGACGCCGGCAGAAAGGAAAAGCTCGGACTTCCAGGGCTGGTTCGAATTGGACAGGGGTATCATGTACTCGATCTCGAGCAGCGGATAGTCCTCGGCCATAAGGTCGTCCGCGGAATTGTCCGCGAGGCTCAGCGTGCAGTACACGTCGTATCCGGTGGTGACGGTGAGCTTCACGCAGCCTTCTTCCTCGTCATAGCTGACTGCGGTGTTGTTGAGGTTGACGAACAGATCCTCGGAGCCGCTCTTCGTGAAGTCGAGGTCCGTGAAGTCGTAGAAATCGCCGGTGCCCTCAGGGGGCTTCTTGGCGAGCGTCAGCCCTGCGTTGTGGGCAAATGTCCTGTTGGCGGTAAAAACGTCGCGTATCTCGCGCGCAGAGCCCGACGCAATCAGATAGCTGTACTCGATAGGCTCAAAGGAGGTGATCCTCAGCTCGCTGCGGAGACCGATGTAATTGGTGGGATCCGCCATGGAATCCTTGGAGCCGTCGAACTTGAGCCTTCCCGCGTGAATAATATCGGTGTTGGGCGTGTATACGCCGATGCCGAAATCGTGCTCGAGGTTCACCCACGCCGCCCAGCTCTCGGTGTTGCCGCGCACCAGATCGAAATGGTTCTGGCCGGTGTTGTCCTTGCTGGTCCAGTCGGAGACGTCGCTCTTTACGGTAAGCTCCGCGCCCGTCCAGGGCTCCCGGCCGTTGTAAAACACAAGGCTCTCCAGGTAGCTGACGGTGTAGAACGCGGGCAGCTCCTGCAGGAAATAGGGGTGCGTGAAGCCCGAGAAGTCGACGAACCGGTTGTCCACCTGAATGCGGTCCTCCAGCAGAACGTAGGTGTTCTCATAGTAGCAGGGGAGCAGCAGGTCGTTGTTGCCCCAGTCCTTGGGCTGGCACTTCACGTATATCTGATTTTCGCCAGTTTTTACGTCAATCAGGCGCGAATTTGTGTTGAATCTGTCGCCGCCCTGCACCGGGTTGTAGTTCCACGGGAGATCCAGGAACGTCCCCGGGTCGTAAACGCCTTCGATCGCCCCGGTGCCGTAGAAGGACTGCTGCACCAGCCGCCCCGTGTCGTGCTGGTTGACCAGATTTTCCACACCGTCAATGCGCGCGTTCTTGTCGGCAATATAGCTGACGGCGCCGCCCCAGGCCAGCCTTACGCCCAGCCTGTACCGCGCGTTCTCGATGAAGCTGTTTCCGTCCTTGTCGGCGGCGGGGAGCTCCGCTGCTTCGGTGGTGATCTCTTTCAGGGCGAAGCTGACTTTTCCGACGGTTTTTCCAGTGCTTCCTGCGCTTCCTGCGCTTCCTGCGGCCGGCAGCGGTTTGACGGTTAATTTGCGAAGCCCTGTGCCGCTTTTTCCGTCAAGCGCCCTGCTGATCAAGCCCGTGAATATACCGCCCTCCGCTTTTTCCAAAAAGTAATTGTCCGACAATATCTCGTCGCCGTCCTTATATTCGATCAGAATTTCAACGGGTCCGGAGCTGTTGTAGCTGACGGTGAATTTATTGAACGGGTCCGCGAAGCGCTCCGCTTCAAGCTCGAAGGAATAGCTTCCGTCGACCTCGACACCGTTCTCCGAAGATACGTCGCCTGTGCCCGAAGGCGCTGCAGTGGCTTTGCCTGTGTTCCCGCTGCCTTCACCGTTTTGCCCGGCACACGAAGACAGTCCCGCCGCGACAGCCGGCAGCAGGAATGCCGCCAATATCAAAGCAATGATCCTCTTGAAATGCTTTGCCATTCAAATGACCTCCTGAGGTGGTTGAATCACTCATTATTTTACACTGTTTTCGGTGTAAAAGCCAACTTTTCCGATCTTGGTTTTTTCTTCGCACGCTTTGCCGCAAGACGGAGCGCCCTAAGCGCCTCATAAGGCGGAATTGCCGCGGCGCCTGTTTAACTATTTAAATCCGTACTTTCTTATGAAATACGCCGGGGTGCAGCTCCAGGCGTGACAATAGCTGTTCATGAGCGGCGAGCCGTAGGGCGAGGCATCCGGATTCCCGGGCACGTAGACCTCGTAGAAGCAATCCGCTCCTTCTTTTACCATGCCGCCCCAGTAATCCTTGATGAGCTTCAGGGCGTCCCTGCGGAGGTCTGCTGCGACCAGCGCTTCCGCCAGGAAATGCATCGCGAAGGGGGTCACCGGGCGCACTATATCGCCGCCGTCCATGAGGGCGAGAGTGTTCTTCATGATGACGCGGGAGGTGGCCTTGTCGAATACGCCGGAAAGCACGCCGAAGGCCTGAGACAGCACCGACACCTGACCGCTCGCGGGCACCAGAAGGCCGGATTCGACGCGGAAATAACCTCTCATGCGGGCAATTCCCGGGCCGACAATACCTGCCAGCCTTTGGGCGTCCTTGCTGCGCTTGAGGATGCCTGCCAGCTCCGAAGCCTCTTTGAGCATCATGATGAAAACGCCCTCCGCGGGAATGGTCTTGTCGAGGGAGGGGCACCAGTCTATGAAATACCTGTCCGCGGGAAGGTATTCGGCGACGCGGGTATCGGCGTTCGCGTGAACGTCTTCGTCCGTGTGAACGTCTTCGCCCCCGTGAACGTCTTCGTCCGCGTGAATGCTTTCGTCCTCGTGAAAATATTCGTCCGAATGAACGGATCCCGCGACGGCTTCCGCCTGCCGCAGGGCAACCGGCCACAGCTCGCGCAGCGTCTCAACGTCCTTTGTGGCCCTATAATAATCCGCCAGTGTGCCGATGAAAAACAGTGCGTAATCGTGCAGTATCCAGGCCTGGCCGCGCAGCACCGGTTCGTGGAAAACGGCGGAGCTTACAAGGCCGTCGGGGTGGGGGAGCCCGGCGAAAAGATACAGGCAGCGCTTCACGAGGTCGTTGTTTCCGAAGGTGTAATAATTCGTCCTTGCCTGCAGATAAAGGTCGCCCAGCCACAGGCGGCGGTCCCGCTTGGGCCCGTCCTCAAAGACCTCCTGCATGCAGTCCCTCAAGGTTCTGACGGCGGTTTCGTCTATCTTCCTGACAAGTGACGACGTCTGCGGGGGCAGCGGTGCAATTGCCGCCTCATCCGCGGAGGTGACCGCCGTGACGGTGCAGCCCGCGTATCTGACGGAGTAGCTTGTATTGGCGGTGAAGGTGATCTTTGCGTACCTGAAAGCATACCGCCTGGGGAGCGTGAATGCCTCCAGAGGGTTGTCGATATGCACGGTTTCGTGCTGGAACCAGGAACGGGACATGCCGCCGCTGTAGGGCCTTTCTTCAAGCTCGCTGAGGACCTCCGCGAATTTGAACTCGACCAGAAGCGGCGAGTCCGGCGACAGGTCGTCGTCCCTCCGGCAATCCAGAGCGAGGGTGATGCGGCCCACCAGGTGCGTGCCGAAATCCAGAAGGAGCGAGCCGCCGTCCCTGAGCCATTCGCCCTCGCCGGTAACCTTGACGGGGCGCACCGTTTTTTTGTTCAGGAGAGGCTTCAGGCTCAAGGCCTTTTCGAGATAATGAGCGCCGCTGTTTTCTCTCATTGGTCATCATGCTCCTTTTCTTTTTTTGCTTTGGCGCGGGCTGCGTAAACGGCAGCTGCAGAGCAAACGGCGCCGGCTGAAACGGCCGCGGCTGAAACGGCAGCCGCGCCTGAAGGCAGCGCACCCTTGCAGCCCCTTGCGCTTCTGTCACCGTCGGACTTGGGCGGAATCATCCCGGCGGCAAGCTGATATTTGAATCTGCCGCCCGGCGCAGTGTCGCCCATAGTATAAAGCTCCAGCACGTCCGGAGCCCCGGCCTTCTCCAAAAGGTTGTTGTCCGCCCATTTGAAATTGAGCACGAACCCGCCTTCGGCCACGCCGAGGTCTGCACGCTTCACGCGCACCTGGATCGTATTGCCGGTCACGCGGTAGTCCGCGTCGGAAACCTTCTCCCAGCTCCAGCCGCCCTTTGACCTCTCGAGGGCAGTCAGGCTGTCGCTTTCGGGGGTGCTCCTGTTGATAATGAAGTTGAAGCTTTCCCAGGAGGGCAGGGCGCTCTTCTTGCCGGAGGTCGGGACCACCTCTATGAGAAGCCGCATCCAGGCATTGTCGGTGCGGGCCGTGATATTTTCCGCGGTTTCGGCGAGGAAATAGACGTATTCCGCGTCGTAGGATGCCTTGGCGGACACGATGTCGTTGCGGCCCGAATCGTCGGTGTAGCGGAAAAACTCGCCGGTGTAATTGTTTTTGTACCCCAAAGAATCGCGGTCTCCGGTGTCGCCGCCGTAGGATTCGTACACGCTTGTCACGTCGTCCCAGCCCTCGCCGGTGGCTATGTCAACTGTCACGGGGCCTGCGGCCGGAGAGGCAGCGGGCACGCCCTTGTACTTGCGGATAAACTCGCACAGCTGGTAGTAATAGTGATCCTTGAGGTCGCCCTTGGAGGGCTCGATGTCGCGGCTGAATTCGTCGCTGAAATTGTCCGGGAACGCGTTGGGCACGCCCAGGAAGTCCTCGAAGCGGCCGGCCACACCCTCGTTCCAGCCAGTGACCCACACAAATTCGGGGTCCACCGAGAGAGCGTATTCCCACTGCTCCTCGAAATAGGCGCCGTAAAGCTTGGCATCGGGACGCGGGTCGTAGTCCTTGAGTGAGGGCCTGTAATGCCTGCCGAAGACCTTGTACTCGCTGTTGTTCATTGCGGTGAGATGCGTCTCTGCGCACCAATTGTGGGCGATGGCCACCGCCACCTCCTCCGGCGTGCCGTCCGGGTTTTTATTCACGAGCTGCGGACTGACCGCGATCCAGTTCCACAGAATATAATTGTCCTCGATCTCCTTCTGGATGGCGCCCATGATGCGCGGCGTGCCGTCCGGATCCATGACCTGAACGTGGTCCTGCGACTGGGCGTGGTTGATCACGCGATAATTGAAAAAGTCGATTATTTCCGCGTCAAGGGGATCCCGCCCGGACAGCATTCCCGGCCATCCCACGATGAGAGGCTTGCCCTTCCAGAAGAACCACAGATCCTTGTAAATTCCCTCTTTATAGAGCTTTTTGTATATCTCGCGAAGCTGCGCCGCGGTGTCGCCGTACTCAAACATCGGGAGCATAAACGAAATCTTGGGCGCGTTGACGCCTTCCGCTCTCGCCTCGGACCAGACCTTGAGAAGCACCAGCACGTCGTCCATAAAGGTCGCGGTTCCGTTGGTGTTGTCAAAGAAGACCGCGTCCACGCCTGCGTCCGCCAGAAGCTCCGCCTGCCGCCTCAGCACCCATTCGTCGCTTGACCGGTAGTAGCCCCACAGCGGCTCGTTCCAGTGGTAGGCGCCGGCATTTCCCCACAGCGGGCTCGTGAAGTCGTTCCTGATCTCAGGGTGTTCACTGAGAATCTCGGTAATGTTGCGTGTGCCCAAGGGGGCGTTGCTGCTGTGCCACGTGTGGAAAAAGATGCCGACGGTCTTGCCGGGCCTCGAGGTGTCGGTGTATGAGTTATGGACGCTTCTCCCGAGCCCGTCGGTGGCTACCCAGGTGCCCTGCGAGCTGACCAGGTAAATATTGTTTGGGGAGATCTCCTGCAGCGTGCCGCCTCCTTCCTTGTAGACGACCCGCGCGTTGACGTTCCCGTCGCGGGCAGACGCGTTAAGGTAGGTCCGGGCGAAGTCGGAATTGCCGCGCTCCAGCGTCAGCTGAACGTTGCCCTTGCTGTCCTTTATGACCAGCAGATACTCGCCTGCGGGTGCGCTGACCTTGAGGCTCAGCCACACGTCCATGTCAAAGCCCTCGAAGACCTGTGAAGCGATGGGCGTGCCCTTCACGGTCTGCCCGTAACCGCCCTGCCACGCGTAAAGCTCGGCGGTGAGGCCGGTCAGGCTGTTCATCGACACCTTCGCCACGTAAATTTCGACCGCGGCGATCTCCTGACAGGGTGCAAACTGCACCGCGTAGGTGTTGCCGGAGAGCTTCACGAGCTCGGTGGCGTTGTCAGGGTTTGCAAAATACTGTACGCTTCCTTTGGCCATACTTTTGATCAGTCCTCCCGTCAATATTATCAGTCCGCAAAGCACGGCGCACACGGCTGAGGCTATGCGGCTTTGGCCGGTCTTTTTGTGATTGTGGTTCATGGTTTTGTTCTCCGTTTTTTGATGCGGATCCGGACGCGGCCTGGCGCGGCAGGAGGCCCGGATGCGGTTTGGGTCGGTTTGGGTTTGGATTTTCGGGTTGCGGGTCGGTCTGGGCTTTGGGGCCGCGGGACGGGCCCTTCTGCCGCCCGTACTTTTCCCGGCTTCAGGGACCGGCTTCAGATAAAGATCCGGCGTCCTATTCCAGCCCGGAGTCGCTGAGCGGCCCGTACTTATTGTTGGGCGTGTCGACGTACGTCAGCTTCGCGCAGACTGAAACGTCGTACCATATCTCATCGTCAAGATACGCCCGCTGATAAGGGCATTCCGCGTTCACGAACCACACGCCCGAATTGCACATTGCCGCGGTGGAGCCGTATTCCGCCGCGAGAATATATTCCCCCGCGGGCAGACTTTCTGCTTCCAGCGGCACCAGTACGCCGTCCTGCCAGTCCTCGAGGAACGCGGTCGCCACAGGCTTCCCGGTCATTGTGGAATCGTAATCGCCCGCCCATTTGTACAGGCTGTATTCAACGTTGTATCCTTCTTTGGCGGTCCAGGTAGGCGACTCAAAGCCGACGGAAGAAAACGCTGCCGTGGCACGGAACTGCATCGCGATAATATGCCCCGTTCCGCAATAAGCCTCCTTGGCCCCGTTTTCGTAAAGCGCGGCAGTGCTTTTCCTGCCTTCCGCTTTGATGCCGCCGGAATAATCGGTCTCCTCCGTCCCCGAAGGCTTCCCGGTGGGAGCTGTGCCCTCTGTCCCGGATCCTCCTGTCTTGATTTCCTCAGTCCCGGTTTCTCCGGTATCGCCGCCCGGAGTCCCTGAAGGGTCGCTGCTGGGCACGGGAGAGGTGGTCCTCCTTGGCGCGTCAGGGCTGCCTTCTTCCGCACCGGCGGTGTCAAAAGCGGGAACAGGGGAGGCGTCGGAATGCATTTTCCCCGGATCTGTGTTACCGGTCTGCCCGGTGCACCCGCCAATGCCTGCCGCCGCGATAATGACCGCCAGAAGCGCCGTTATTGTTACCGTAAATTTTGTCCTCATGGCAAGAAGATCCTCCTGCTGTTTATGGGAGCATTATATCATAGGAACGGGGCGCGTGCCAAGGGCTTCAGCATCGTTTCAGCATCGTTTCAAGCCTCGCGGCCGGAGCATCGAGCTTTGCGGCAGGAGCCGGTCGCAGCCGCGAAAAGAGGATATCAGAACTACGACAAGAGCCATCCGGAGCCACGCCTGCCGCCACGCCGGCCGCCACGTCTGCCGCCGCGCCGAAAGCTGCGCCCGCCGCCACTCCGAAGGCCGCGCGCAAGGAAACACCTGAAGACGTTCAAAAGCTGAAGACATGCAAAAAACCTGCCGCAGCAGGATCCCGAAGCAGAAGCTTTGGATCCCGAGGGCAGGGCTTTTGTTTACGCTTGATTTGTGACGATCAGGCAGTCCGAGACCGAACTATCCGATACCGGTCCGTCCGATACCGGTCCGTCAAAAATCGATCCGCATCAGTAAGCCTTCACGGTGACGTTGTCGATTATCGCACCGACGCAGTGCGTCCAGATGGAGAAGCTTGCGCCATCCAGAATGCCCGGATCGTTTTCGATCGACTTGACGAGGGTGCCGCTTGCGTCGTACACGGAGACGTTGTCGCCGCTCGCGTCAACGGAGCAGACAAGCGCGGAGTTGACGTAGAGGAACGCCTTCTTCTCGTTGGTGGTAACCATCGTGACGTGGGCCTCGCTCTTGAAGAGGTCCTTTTCGCCCTTTACCACGGCTGCGCCGGTCGGGAAGCCGCCGTCACCCAAGCCTGTGACGCCGATAAGCGGGAACTGGCCGCGGTTGTTCAAGCCGATGAAGAGACCGTCCGTGGGGTCGACCGGAATACGTGAAATGGGATTCGTAAGGAAGAAACCCACAAACGAAGCAAACCACACGCCGTCGTCTCTTACGGTGCCGCTGTTCTCGCCCAGATACGCGAGCTTGAGGTCAAAGGAAAGCTGAACCTGCTGGTAGCCGGACGCGCTGAAGTCCTCGAGTTCGTCGATGAGCGGGTAGTATGCGTTGTGGTTGTCCAGAGCCTCGCCGTCAAGAATGTTGAGGCAGAGCTTGCCGTCCACAACCTCTTCTCTGCCCTCGGTGTTGAGTCCCGCGTTGTCGAGGAAGGTGGAGTCGTCGTCAAACGCCTCCGAGAAGAGCGTCTCAAGGCCTTCAAGGTCATCCTTGAAGATCTTGCCCTTGTCCTCGCCAAGGTCCACCTTCACGACGGGAACCTCTGTGGGAGCTTCGGTAGGTGCCTCGGTAGGCTCTTCCGTGGGCTCTTCAGCCGGTTCGTCCGTGGGATCCCCGACCGGAACGTCAGTGGGCTCTTCAGCGGGAGCCTCTGTGTTCTGCCCGGATGGTACTTCCGTGGGGGTGGTCTGTTCATCGGGTGCTTTTGTGCAGGCAGCAAAAGATAAAATGATGCAGAGAGCCGTAATTACAGCGATTATGCACGTTCCTATTCTTTTCATATTGTTCCTCCTGATGGAATTGTCGAAGCAAAATATGGCCTTGCTTCATGATAAATGAAGTATAAAGCGAAAACTGCCTGATGTCAATAGAGGTGATTCCCGTTGAACAAGACCACCCGTTACAATTTTACACCGTCATTCCCATTGACTGCTACAACACTATAACCAGTTCGATCATTTGTTCGCACACAGATGAGTCGCCGATACTCACATCGTACTGTCTTACGACGGCTGTTTGATTGTTTTCAAGTATCGTGAGCAGTGTATTTTTGATTTCGTAACGATACGTGCAGCCCTCCTTTTCAATGCTCTTGAGCTTTTGCATGGCATTTTCGTCTATCATTTTCTCTGTGTCGTCGGGAAGAGTCAGATCGTCGGGAACACGCTCTGTCATTGTGGACGCATATCCGATAATATCGCCGTCATAGTTCAAAGTTACGGAAAAGGAATCCGTGGCTGTGAATCCTGCCACTTCTTGCGAGAAACAGACTGCGGTATATTTTGAATATGGATCGTCAGACACATTAATGATCGTGTATGCGGATATATTCCTCAGTGAGGAAGCAAACTGCTTAGCCTTTTCTATACATTCGGAATCGGATAATGCTTGAACTTCAGAAGCGGCTTTTCTGGGAAAGATGAAGAAAGACAGCTTTCCGTCGGTTTCAGTCATAAACAATCCTTCATCACTCATATATTCATACTCCAAATAAGTGTTATATTTTCTTTTGGACGTGCCGGAGTATGTTCCTTTAACATCGTGACCGTCTATTGAGATCGTCATTTCTCCCGGCGCATCCGGGGATTCGCTGACAGTACAGAATTGAAAATCCGCTTCCGCTATGATGAAGTCGGCATTGTCCGATATATCGGACGCGTAAACCGATAACGTTTTGTTGTTTCTATACGGGTCGGTCGCACATCCGAAGGCAGAACCTGCAACCAGTACGACGGTAATTACTAATATGATCATCTTTTTCATGGTTTGTGTCTCCTTATTCATAATTGTTCATAAATCAGAAAGTTGGCACGCCGAAAATCTTCAGCAGCTTAAGTCTACCGTATCATTTCGTAACAGTCTTACTACAAAACGTTACACTATCCGGCACACAGCACACCTGGCACACAGAGCGCAGCACATGGAACACAGAGCGCATACGGTGATTTGCGGTCTTTGAAACACTGCAGTCATTGAAACGATGAGAGCAAAGCAAAACCGGCGGAAGGTGGAAATGCCGGGCGAAAAACGTAATATTCCTGCGGAGCTGCCGTGCGGCAAACCGTTTTATTCGATAAACACTGAAAACCCGAAAAAAACGATATTCCGCGACGATCTCGAAAAGCCCCGAAAAAAAACGATATTCCGCGACGATCTCGAAAAGCTCCGAAAAAAACCGACATTCCGCGATACCTCCGAAAAACCGCGATACCCCCGAAAAACCGCGATAGCCCCGGATATGATCCGGCGTTTTAACTGTCATATTCCCTGCCGGCCGATTCTCTGTTATTTCCCGCGGGAACCGGCTTTTTCGGCTTTTCCGGCGTTTTCCGGCGTTTTCTGCTTTTGCGGCGCGATTTGCGGCTTTTTTGCACCTGTTGAGGCGTTTTTTTCCTTGACTAATTTGCCGCGCTGGTATACTATTTACACAGCAGATTTGAGGGGCATTTTTTTTACCGCAGGAGTCTGCGTTATTTTTGGGATTTCAGCAGACTTAACGTGCGGCCTTTCCATTCGCGGGCCTTATTCAAACGGGTATTGACGCGGATCTGCGGCGGGTTTGCGGCGTCCGGCTGTCTGTTATTCACGATTCTAAACCATCCACACGATCAAACTATTTTTAAGGAGACCAGATTATGATTAAGCACAATATTATTCTTGTCGGTTGCGGCGCGATTGCGTTCCGCTGGCTCGACCACATCACCAAACGCGACGATTGCAGGCTTGTTGCTCTCGTGGACAAAAATCCCGAGAACGCTCAAAAATACAGCGAGCGGTACAGTCTTACCTGCCCCATCTACACCGACATCGACGAAGCCCTTGACAAGGAAAAAGGCGACCTTCTGATCGACCTTACCTTCGTGACGGTCCACTGGCAGATAGTCACAAAGGCGCTCAGGGCCGGCTACGACGTTTTCGGCGAGAAGCCCATGGCGTTCACGGTGGACCAGGTCAACGAGATCCTCAAGACCGTCAAGGAAACCGGCAAGCACTACTTCGTGATGCAGAACCGCCGCTTCATCGACCGCGTCGAAAAAATGAGAAACCTTGTAAAATCCGGCCTTCTCGGCGATCCCACGCTCCTCAGCGGCGAGATATACGTCAATGCCGATATGGGCAGCGTGCGCAACGCTTTCAAGTATCCTCAGCTTCAGGACAACAACATCCACAGCTTCGATCTGGGACGCTATCTGGTGGACGGCAAGCCCAAGTCTGTCATATACCACAGCTTCCGTCCGAAGGACTCCATGTACACGGGCGACTCGGCCTGCGACGCTGTGTTCGAGTTTGACAACGGCGTGACGTTCCTTTTCCGCGGATACAACGGCGCTCAGGCCTGCTGGACCTCCTGGGACAACCAGTGGCGCATCGACTGCGAAAAGGGCTCGATAGTCTGGGACGGCTTCGGCGACGTGCATTACCAGTATTTTGAGACAAGCAACGGTCTCCATTACGGCGAGTGGTTCAAGGAGGGCGTTTTCGAGAAGCCTGAGGTGGTACGCGACCAGCACGACGGAGCTCTCGAGGATCTGTTCGACGCTCTCGAGACAGGCCGCACGCCGGGTACCGATTGCTGGGATAACGTCTACAGCATTGCCATGGTGCTGGCGAGCATCAAGAGTATAGAAGAGAACCGGAAGGTGGAAATCGAAGTCAACGACACCTATCCGTTCCTTGTTTTGAAATAAGGGGGTATGTATGAAATTAACAGGCGGAGAAGTAATCGTAAAAAAACTTGTAAATGAAGAGGTACCGTACATTATCGGTATTCCCGGCCACGGCGTGCTGGGACTCTTCGACGCGATCCGCAGGGCTGACGACGAGGGCAAGATCAAATACCTTCAGGTGAAGCACGAGCAGGCCGCAACGGCAATGGCTGACGGCTATTACCGCGTGAAGGGCAGACCCCTGGCGGTGTTTGCTTCCATCGGCCCCGGCACGCTCAACCTTGCCATCGGCCTCGGTACGGCTTATGCGGATTCGACACCGTTCCTGGCTCTCTGCGGCGACACCCACACCAATCTGTACGGCGTAGGCGTGCTTCAGGAGCTGGAGAGATATCACGACAGCAATATCCAGCGCGTGCTGGAGCCTATCACCAAGCGCTGCTGGCGCGCCGAGACGTCGGACCAGCTTCCGCGCATAATGAACAACGCGTTCAAGGAAATGCTCACCGGAAGGCGCGGCCCCGTGGCCGTTACGCTTCCCATGGACGTTCAGGCGGCTTCCACCTGCAAGGACATTCCGCTTGACAGGCAGTCCATCTGGCCTCTACCCGCGGCGGACAAAAATTCCGTCAAGGAAGCCGTCGCGCTCATGAAGACAGCCAAAAGGCCGCTCATTTTTGTGGGCGCCGGAGCGATGCACGCCAAGGCGGGTGACCTTATCGAGAAGCTTGCCGAGAAGTGGGGCGCAGCCATCATCACGACGCTGGCCGCCAAGGGAACCGTTCGCGAGACGCATCCCCAGTACTGCTTCCACACGGGCAGCAAGGGCACAAAAATCGGTCTTGAGATCAGCCGCTCCGCGGACGTGGTGCTGGCGCTCGGAACCCGCTTCGCGGACGAGTCGACCTGCTCCTACAGAAAGGGCGTGGCGTTTAATTTCCCGGATCAGAAGCTGGTGCAGGTGGATCTGGATTCCCATGAGATCGGCAAAAACTACAAGGCGGACGTGGGCGTGTACGC
Organism: Clostridia bacterium; assembly: GCA_017848335.1. GTDB lineage: Bacteria > Bacillota > Clostridia > UBA1212 > UBA1212 > UBA1212. Next base: position 66,200 of record JAGDAX010000014.1, read on the forward strand.
AGACGTGATCTCCTTCCTCAAGGCTCTCGAAGAGGAGAATCCTTCCTTCGATATCAACGAAGCGTATCTTGAGGAGATCGCCTCAAAGCGCAAGGCGTGGTTCGAATATGTGGGAAAAAAGCACGAGCCTAAGACCAAAGAGTTTACGATCTCAAGGCTTATAGGTGTGCTCAATGAAAACCTTCCGGCGGATACCATTATTTCCACGTCCTCCGGCAACACACAGGCACAGCTGTTCCAGGAGTACTGCTATAAGGAGCGCTACTGCAACCTTACCACAGGCGGCTTCTCCACTATGGGATGGGCGGTGCCGGCGGCCTTCGGAGCCAAGCTTGCGGCGCCTGAGAGGCCTGTTGTGGCTCTCGTGGGAGACGGCGACTTCATGATGGTCATGCAGGAGCTCTCCACGGCGGCACAGTACGATATTCCGGTGATCACGATCGTCGCGGACAACAGAGGCTGGATGGCCATCAAGGACCTCCAGACCGACGTGCTGGGCATCGAGAACACCTTCGGAAATGACTTCCAACAGAGCGGCGAAATGTATGCCCCCGACTTCAAGATGATCGCGGAAGGCTTCAACATCAAGGCCTACAAGGCTGCGGACGAAGCCGAGCTCAGGGAAGCTCTCAGCGACGCCTTGACGCAGAAGGGTCCGACGCTCATCCACGTACCGGTATCCTCGGAATTCCCGTATTCGGGCGGCGAGGCATTCGGCTGGTGGGATGTGCCGATCCCGGGCTACATGGAGGACAAGAGAAAGGCGTACGAAAATGCCATCAAAGAAGAAACCGTTTGACGTTAAGGAGACGATGAAAGCCGCCGCCGAGATAAGAAAGGGTGTCCTGAGGGCACTGGCGGCGGCGGGCTCCGGCCACATCGGCGGGAGCATGTCTCTCGCCGAAATGCTGGCCGTTCTGTATACCGACGTGCTCAATATCGACTCGTCGGTGCCGGACATGCCGGAGAGGGACTACGTGGTGCTGTCAAAGGGCCACTGCGGCCCGGCGCTCTATTCCACGCTGGCTTACAAGGGATATTTCCCGGCGGAGGAGCTGCTGACGCTCAACAAGGGCGGCACCAATCTTCCCAGCCATTGCGACAGGCTCAAAACCACAGGCATTGACATAAGCACCGGTTCTCTGGGTCAGGGTATTTCTCTGGCCACAGGCGTTGCCATGGGCAAAAAGCTTCAGGGCATCCCGGGCACCGTATACGTGATCGTCGGCGACGGCGAGCTCCAGGAGGGCCAGAACTGGGAAGCGCTCATGTTTATTGCACATCACAAGCTTTCCAACATCGTGGTGATCGTGGACAATAACGGACGCCAGCTGGACGGCTACACGGCGGACATCTGCGCCGAGGAGGACCTCAAGGCCAAATTCGAAGCCTTCGGGTTTGAAGCCGTGAGGGCCGACGGACACGACGTCAGGGCGCTTTACGACGCCTTCTGCGCAGCCTCGGAATGCGGAAAACCTGCGGCTGTCATCTGCGACACCGTCAAGGGGCACGGCTGCTCATTGTCGGAAATTGACGGATTTAACCACTATATGCCGGTATCCCCCGAGGACGCTGAAGCCGCCATCGCAGAGATCGACCGGAGACTGGAGGTGGCCTATGAGCATATTGCTTGACAATTTCGCGCCGGACACCGTGGAAATGCGCCAGGCCTACTGCGACGCCATGATCAGGGAGGCGACCGCCAACGAAAAAATCATGGTCATCGACGCCGACGTGAGCCATTCCGTGGGCACCGGACGTTTCTATGAGGCGTTTCCGGACAGAGCCATTAACTGCGGAATAATGGAAGCCCACGCCGTGGGAATGAGCGCGGGAATGTCCGCCACGGGCCTTATACCGTTTTTCCACGCCTTCGGGATATTCGCCACCAGGAGAGTCTTCGATCAGATATTCATATCCTGCGCGTACCAGAAGCTCAACGTAAAGATAATCGGCGCGGATCCGGGCGTTACCGCGGCCACCAACGGCGGCACGCACATGCCCTTTGAGGACCTGGGCCTTATGAGGCTCATACCCGGGGCCACGATAATAGAACCCGCCGACGCCACCATGTACGGCCAGATCGTCCACGACATGGCTTCGAATTACGGAATCTATTATCTCAGGACGTCCCGCCGCAAGACCGTCCGCATTTACCGCGACGGCGTGAAGTTTGAGACCGGCAAGGCCATTCAGCTGTACGACGGCAGCGACGTTGCCATTATCGCCTGCGGGATCATGGTTTACGAGGCCATCAAGGCCCGCGACCTTCTCAAGGCGGAGGGCATTGACGCGAGGGTTCTGGATATGCACACGCTGAAGCCTCTTGACAAGGCTGCCGTGATCGGCGCGGCCGTGGACTGCGGCGCCATCGTTACCGCCGAAAACCATAACGCCGTGGGAGGTCTCGGAAGCGCGGTCTGTGAGGCCGTTGCCGACGAATATCCGGTGCCGGTTGAGCGCGTGGGCGTGTTTGAATCCTTCGGCGAGGTGGGCACGCAGGACTTCCTCCAGAAGCGCTTTAAGCTGACCGCCGAGGAGATCGCCCGCAAGGCAAAGATTTGTATCGAAAGGAAGGGAAAACGCTTATGAGAATAGCTGTTATAAACGAGGTCTCCGCGAGGGACAAGAACGACAAGGTCATCGAAGCTTTGAGCGGCGTTCCGGGCGTCGAGGTCTTCAACGTCGGAATGGTGCCCGGCGATTTCGAGGTGGAGCTCACTTACATCCACACGGGTCTTATGGCCGCCATCGCGCTCAATTCCGGAGCGGCTGACATGGTGGTTGGAGGCTGCGGCACCGGCCAGGGATTTCTGATCTCGGCAATGCAGTATCCCGGCGTCATTTGCGGACTCATCACGGAGCCGCTGGACGCCTGGCTCTTCTCGCAGATCAACGCGGGCAACTGCGTCTCGCTGGCCCTCAATAAGGGCTTCGGCTGGGCGGCGGACATCAACCTCAAGTACATTTTCGAGAAGCTCTTCGCGGACCCCATGGGACAGGGTTATCCTCTTCACCGGGCGCAGAGCCAGGGCGAGAGCAGGGAAAAGCTTCACGAGATAGGCGCGGCCACCCACAAGGATTTTCAGGAAATTCTGAAGAATATCGACCCTGCGCTTGTGGCGCACGTTTTTGAACACAGACCATTTAAGGAGTTTATTGAGAATTATGGAAAAGCTGAATTTGTTTATTAACAATCAATTCGTCGAATCAAAGGCGACGGAATTCTATGACGTGTACAATCCCAGCGTCGGTGAAGTGATCGCCAAGGCCCCCAAATGCACAGAGGACGAAGCTTTGGCAGCCGTGAAGGCAGCCTACGAGGCATATCCCGCCTGGCGCGACACACCGGTGCTCAAGCGTGTGCAGATACTCCACAAGGTCAGGCAGATCATGGTGGAAGAGATGGACGAGCTCACCATGAGCGTTGCCCGCGAGAACGGCAAGGCATGGGAAGAGGCAAAGGGCGACGTCCTTAAGGCCAAGGAAGCCACCGAGCACGCCATCTCAATGCCCTCTCTCATGCTGGGCGACTCCATGATGAACGCCTCCAGCGGCTACGACACGGTAATGTACCGCGAGAGCGTGGGCGTCTTCCTGGGCATCGTACCCTTCAACTTCCCGGCAATGATCCCCATGGGCTGGATGACTCCTCTGTGCCTCGCCTGCGGCAACACCATCGTCATCAAGGCCTCCAGCTACACGCCTATGACCGCCATGAAGATCGCTGACATATACAGACGCGCCGGGCTTCCCGACGGCGTCCTCAATATCATCACCTGCGGCCGCGAGGTCACCGACTCTCTGATGGCTGACGAGCGCATCAAGGGCGTTTCCTTTGTGGGCTCCACCAAGGTAGGCCTCCACATTTACGAGACCGCCTCCAAATACGGTAAGCGCGTCCAGACCCTCTGCGAGGCCAAGAACCACGCTCTGGTAATGAAGGACGCTCCCATCAAGCGCACCGCTGCCGGCATCATCAACGCCTCCTTCGGCTGCGCCGGTGAACGTTGCATGGCTCTCCCGGTAATCGCAGTCGAAGAGGAGATTGCCGACGAGCTTGTAGCCGAGATCGTGAGCCTCGCCTCACAGATCAAGGTCGGCCCCGCCTACGACAAGACCACCAAGCTGGGCCCTGTCTACAGCGCGGCACATAAGGCAAAGATCATCGGCGACATCGAGAAGGGCCTTGCCGACGGCGCGACGCTGGCTCTTGACGGGCGCAACGTCACCGTTCCCGGATACGAGAACGGCTTCTACCTCGGCCCCACGGTGCTCGACCACGTGACAGAGGATATGTACGTCGGACAGCGCGAGATTTTCGGCCCCGTGCTCTGCGTAAAGCGCGTCAAGAGCTTCGAGGACGGCCTCCGCATCATGAACGGCAACCCCTTCGCCAACGGCTCGGTGATATTCACGCAGAACGGCTATTTTGCCCGTGAATTCGCAAAGCGCACCGACGGCGGCATGGTGGGCATCAACGTGGGCATCCCGGTACCGGTGGGCGTCTTCCCGTTCTCCGGCCACAAGAAGTCCTTCTTCGGCGCCCTGCACACCCTGGGCAAGGACGGCATGAACTTCTACACCGACGCCAAGTGCGTGACCCAGCACTGGTTCGCCGAGGAGGAAAAGACCTCCCAGAAGGTCTCCACCTGGGACGGCACGATCTGATTAAGCACTGCTTAAATACATAGTTTATACAAAGCCCGGCAGGAAATGCATAAATAACCCGCCGGGCTTTTGTTTTGCTTTTTATTTGGTTACAGAGACGTTTCGAATTTGTTGAGGGGCGGATTTTTGTCAAGTTTTTTTTAAATTTACTTGACATAATTAGCCGCGAATGTTATTCTGTAAACAGGCCGAAAAAAGAATCAAAAAGGAGGGCTGATCATATGAAGAACCGCGAAGTTATTTTGGAGGAGTTTCAAAAAGCTCCCGAAAACACACTAATCGTCACAAGCAAATTGTATCGCAAAAAGTTTTCAAATATTATGAGTGAGGCAGCCTTTGCACAGACGATAAGCCGCCTTGCTAAAAAAGGAGAGATCAGACGTGTTTCAAAAGGTATTTACTGCAGGCCCAGGAAATCACGGTTTGGTATTGTTCCTCCCTCCGACCGCGAAATTGCTGATATATATACCGGACGTTCCGACGGCATGATAGTTGGCTACGGATTATACAATTCATTGGGGATATCTACTCAAATATCAAAGCGGCTAACCGCTTATTCCGCCCTCGCAGATGAGCAGGTGAAGCAGATAGGCGCCGTTACGATACACAGATATGATCTCAAATACACGGATCAAGTCAAATCGATTATAAGCTTGATGGAGATCCTTCACCATTATTATGAAATACAGGATATTGATCATTCTGCGTTTATCAGAAGTGTTCAAGCACTCTCAAAAAACTATAGCGACAGCGCATTCGTAAGGGTGCAAAAGGCTATCGGATATCCAAAACGGACTGTTGCTTTTTTGAGAGATGCATTAAACTATTATCAAATACCAAACGGTTTAAACCGGTATTTATCTGAGCTTTCTTGTTACCGTGTTCCGAGAATGGAGGACTTGTATGAAGCTGCACAAAAATCAAACTGAATTTCAGGAGTTGATTACTGTTATCGCCGCAGACAAACACATTCCCGAGTCTGCGGTAGAGCGTGATTATTATATCGTGAGAGCACTTTTGTTTCTTTCACAGAGCGAGTATGCAGATAACTGTGTTTTTAAGGGCGGAACTTCTTTAAGCAAATGCTACCCGGGATCTATTGAGCGATTCTCGGAAGATATTGACTTGACTTTTATTCCGGGTGAAGGAATGTCAGACAAACAAATCGAACGCAGACTGAAGGCAATTGAAAAAATAATGACCGATGACAGTGAGACGGAAATTGTCCCCTCAGAGCGCAATGACCGCAACAAGAGCATTTATTTCTGGAACGGAAGCCGTGACAACAAAATCAAGCTTGAAATCGGTTCATCCGTCCGCCCGGAACCATTTGGGGAAAAACATCTTAAAACTTATATTCAGGAATACCTTGAAAAGAAAGGTTTTACGGACGTCATCGATAAGTATGGATTGGCTGAGGTCTCGGTTAACACTTTGAATATAGAACGGACGTTTATCGATAAGATTATGTCTGTAAAACGACATGCAATTTGCGGTACACTTACCGAAAAGGCACGACACATCTATGACGTAATGCGGCTGTATCAAATGCCTGAAATTCAGCTGTTTCTTCAAGATAAGAAAGAATTGAAGAGACTGATTGGAATTACCAAACAGACGGATTCAGTATATCTTGAAAAACGTAATGTTCCAAAAGAGTATGATCCCACCGGACCATTTTGTTTTATTGAATGGAAAGAATCTTTTATGAAGGCCGGGACAGTCTATGAAAAACTGCATGAAGAACTGCTGTACACCGATGAAAAACAACGGTTCGACGATGCGCTCTGCGTTTTTGAACAAATCAATTCTTTACTAATCGAAATAGATGAATGACGACATGAACATGCAGCCAAAGTGCGCAATAAAAATGCGCCAAAGTGTACATTTTGCTGTACACTTTGGCGCATTTTAGTCAGGGAAAACGATTTTAATCCGGAATCGAATCGACAGATAACACTTTTTCAAGAAGAATCTTTACATTTTTGACACTTTTTCAAGAAGTATCCCGGCTTTTTTGTCATTTTTTCAAAGCAAATATGCTCTGCCATAAGAGCAGACTGAATGCCCTTTTACAGAGGCGAAAAACGCTTATCTGCGGTTTTTGCGAATAGCGTCAGCAAAATAAGTACCAAAAATGCGCTCGAGTTTGCGAAAATCGGCACTTATCGCAAATAAAGATCCGCCGGCACCTCCAATCCCTGGTGCCGGCGGGTTTGACGTTTTATTCAATAATGATATGCTACAAGCTCCGACAGGAGGGAGTGCAATGATTATAACAAGCAGCATTATTGAGCAATTCAGAAAATATCTAATTGAATCGGAAAAATCAGACAATACTATTTCCAACACTAAAACCTCAAAAATTACGTAATAGGTCGACACCAAGCGACGAGAGCAGCTCGGAAGTCTTACGCTGGATATGAGAGATTCTGTTCGTATCCGACCCCTGTTCGTTCACTTTGTAGATGTTCTTCGTCAGTTTCA
>JAGDAX010000123.1 GCA_017848335.1 Clostridia bacterium
GTCACGATACCGTCTCTGCGAAGTTTCCAAAGGAGATATTTAAAACAATGAACGACGTACAATTCATGGCAGGCGCGTCAATACAGGATGTTACGCCGCCGGTCGGAACGCTTCTTTACGGGTACGTGCCCGATTCAGTCAGCACCTCTGTACACGACCGCCTTGAAGCCGGCACGGTTGCCTTCAGGCAGGACGGCAGGACCGCGCTGCTCATTTCCCTCACGGTAGGTGATTTGGGCACGGAGCTTGCGGATGAGCTTCGTGCTGTTCTCGGGCGGGAGACAGGTGTTGACGCGGACTGCATCCTTATTAACGCGACACATACGCACTCCGCGCCCAACGTTTCGGGTATGGAGGGCTGGGGCGATATTGACAGGCCTTACGTGGACGGGATCCTTATTCCTGCGCTGACAAGGTCCGCCCGCGAGGCGCTGGGCGATCTGCAGCCTGCGGAAATTGCGGTTGCGACCGTAAGGTCCGAGGTGGGAATCAACAGGCGCCAGCAGCTTCCAAACGGCGTGATCGTGCTCGGGCAGAATCCCTGGGGCTGCTTCGATCCGACCATGACGCTGGCAGCGCTCAGGAACAGTGACACAAAGCGAGGCATCGTGAATATTATCCATTACGGATGCCACGGGACTGCAGCCGGCAATAACCGCGAGATAACGCGAGACTGGTCGGGTGTGATGATCGACGCGCTGACAGAGGCCTCGGGGACGCCTTCAGTATTCGTGAACGGCGCGATCGGAGACGTAGGGCCGAGGCTGTCCAACGGTTTTACCACGGGTGACATACATCTGGTGGAGGAACTGGGAGCCGTTGCCGCGGGTGACGCGCTGAGGGCCTATGACCTGATCAAAACGCAGGCGGAATACAAGCCCGGCAGGTTTTCCGCAGCCAGGGGCAAGCTTGAAATCCCGAGGAAGCCTCTCCCAACGCGCACAGATGCACAGGAGAGCATTTTGCGGTTTCAAGACCCTGACAACCTTATCAATGTCGCAAGGCTCGAATATGCCCATTTTAGAGCGGTTCTCGACGAATACGAGGCCGGAGAGCCTCCTTACGACCCGTCTTTTGTTTTTCCAATGACGGTTCTGTCGCTGGGCGAGATCGTTTTCGTGCCTTTTCCGTTTGAGATATTCTCGGAAATGTGCCTGCGTCTGAAGAATTATTCGCCCTTCCCCCACACGCTGTCACTTTCTAACACAAACGGATATTGCGCATATCTGCCTACGCAGGATCAGCTTGTAAGGGGCGGCTACGAGGTGGATTGTTTCAAGTACAACGGGGCGCATCCACTGGCGGATAATTCCGACCAGATCGTAATTGACGAGAGCATGGCGCTGATCGCTCAGGCTTTTCAGGATTCCGGGAGGGCAAATTGACGGGCCCGACGATCTGAGCGGGCTTTCAATGATGTCAGTGCTGAGCCGATGCCCGGAGCGGTGGTTTCTAAAAGGGGCAGACATCTGCCTGATGGCACCTCAGACGTTGCAAGGCATTCAACTAAAACAGACCGCCGGGCACAGCGGAAACGCGGATCAAATCAAAACAAAGCAACGCAAAGCAGCCTGACGCAGCGGATCAGGCTGGCAGAACGAAGCCTACGGATGGCTTCTTATACATAACTCACGTTATCAGGAGGATTTATATGTACAGGATCGGACAGGAAGAGATTGACGCTGTGGCACGGGCCATTAACAGTCACGATTTTTTCAAAATTAACGGCGCCGGGCGCGAGGTCTTCAATTTCGAGAATGAATGGAAGGCTCTCAGCGGCTCCGAATATATGATAACGATGACGTCGGGCTTCGCTGCGCTGACGTCGGGACTTATCGGGCTTGGCATAGGCCCCGGTGACGAAGTGATCGTCCCTGCGTACACTTATATTGCGTCGGCGCTGGCCGTTACCGCGGTGGGAGCAATTCCCGTGATCGCGGAGGTCGACGAAACGCTCACCATTGACCCGGAGGACGTGGAAAGGAAGATCTCCGGGTACACCAAGGCCGTGATGCCTGTTTACATTCAGGGCTTTCCTGCCAACCTCGACAAGCTCACCGCGCTCTCCAAAAAGTACGGCTTTAAGATAATCGAGGACGCCTGCCAGGCTGACGGCGGCAAGTACCGCGGCAGATATCTCGGCAGCATCGGAGACGCCGGGGCATATTCATACAATTACTTCAAGGTCATCACGTCCGGCGAAGGCGGCGCCCTTGTCACCAACGACAAGACCGTTTACGAAAGGGCCCTTATTTACCACGACGCAGGCGCTGTGGCCTTCTTCGGCGACCAGCTGAACGGTATCGGGACTCCCCTTTTCGGCGGCACGGAATTCAGGATTTCCGACATCACAGGCGCGATTCTCAGGGAGCAGCTCAAGAAGATGCCCGGCATTCTCGCGGACCTACGGCGCAACAAGGCCTTCCTCGCAGACCTCGTCTGCACGAACGGCAGATACAAAGCCGCACCCTCCAACGATATCGAGGGCGACTGCGGCACCACGCTGGCCCTTCGCTTTGAAACGAAAGAAGAATGCTTCGCGCTGAGAGACAAGGCCGCTGCCGGGGGCGTCTATCTCACTATTCCCATCGAGACCGGCAAGCACGTTTACACAAACTGGACGCAGATCATGGAGAAAAAGGGCGCGCTGCATCCGCGAATGGACCCCTTCCTCTTTGAAGAAAACAGGGAGCTCAACCACAACTACACCGCAGATATGTGTCCTAAAACGCTGGACCTTCTGGCGAGGACGCTTTACGTCAATATGCATCCCGATCTGGACGAGAAGGAGCTTTGCCGCATAGCGAAGGTACTGAACGGATAAAAATCCCGCAGGCCGCTGCTCCGTCGGGAACCGTTCACGCGAACAGAATCATATCCGCAAACAAAAACCCTGCAGCCGGGACTTCAAGCCTCAGCCGACAGGGTCTTTGTTTTTCGTCGGTTATTCAAATTTCCAATGGGCACCAAAGCCGCCTTGCGGAAGTCCTGCGGAAGCCTTGCGGCCCTGCAGTCAATGCGCCGCCTTGAAGCTTATATTGTTCGCGAGCATCTCGTCAAACGTCACGGGGCGGAAACCGTTAACGTCCACACCCGCGTTAAGAATGCGCTCGTTCCCCTTTATGTACGGCCAGAACTCGGTCGCGGTATTCTCGTGAATGTGCCCGTGGACCATATAGCTGCGCGCGTGGTGCTTCCAGGTCATAAGCGGGTAGTGGCATACCGTCATCGCTCTCGTCCCGTCGGAAATCTCCGCCATAAGCTCGGCGCTCGCAAAATACTTCAGAACGTCCACCTTCTGCATCCAGTCCGAATCGTGATTTCCGATTATAAGATGCTTCCTGCCGTGAAGGCGCCTGAGAATAGCTTCAGGATCCTCGCAGCGAAAAAACATATCCCCGAGAACATACACCGAGTCGGTTGGCTCCACGCGCTCATTCCAGTTCTTTATCATCCGCTCGTCCATCTCCTCCAAGGTCTCAAAGGGCCTGCAGCAGAGACGGATCAC
>JAGDAX010000124.1 GCA_017848335.1 Clostridia bacterium
CGTACCTGCCCGGACCGTACTTGTCCTCGCTGTATTTGCGGGCCGCCTTGATGGCGCATTCGTTGGCCTCGGCGCCTGAGTTCGAGAAGAACACGCGCTTCATCCCGGTCCTCCCGGCAAGCATCTCCGCAAGCCTTGCGCAGGGCTCGTGATAGTAAAGATTAGACGTGTGCGAAAGCGCTCCGGCCTGCTTTGTCACGGCCTCGAGCCAGACGTCGTCGGAAATGCCGAAGGAGGACACCGCAATACCGGTGCCGAAATCGATATATTCACGCCCCTCCGCGTCGTAAACAAGGGAGCCCTTGCCGTGGTCCAGCGCCACGGGGAACCGTTTGTACGTTTTTGCCAGATATTTTTCGTCAGTTTCGATAATGTTCATAATTGTTTCCTCAGTTTTCAGACTGCCGCTAAGCGGTTCGGCATGGCGCTTCGGTCTCCGCGCAGCACGATTCTGCACCCGTCACTCACCAGCTGCAGAATTCTCCGTCCTCCGGCCTCTGGTCTCCGGCCTGTTCTCTATCCTTCCCCTCTTATAAGCGTTCCGCAGCCCTCGTCCGTCAGCAGCTCCATCAGAATCGAATGCGGCACCCTGCCTTCCATTATGACCACGTTTTTCACGCCCTTCCTGATGGCGCTGACACAGCAGTCGACCTTGGGGAGCATGCCCCCGGCGATAATGCCCTGGGCCTTGTACTTCGCGGCGTCTGCGGCGGTCATCTCGGATATCAGAGTGGAGGGGTCGTCCTTATCGCGCAGCACGCCTGCCACGTCGGTCATGAGGATCATATTCTGCGCCCTCAGCGCTCCGGCAATAAAAGCCGCGGCGGTGTCTCCGTTCACGTTGTAAACGTTCCCGTCCTTGTCGCAGGCCACCGTGGAGATGACCGGGATGTAGCCCTTCTCGAGAATATCATTCACGGGCTGGATGTTGATTGACGTGATCTCGCCCACGAAGCCCAGCCTGCGGTCCTTGATCTTGGCCTCGATGAGGCGCCCGTCGATACCCGACAGTCCGATAGCCCTGCCGCCCTTCGTCTCCAGAAGGTTCACAAGATTTTTGTTGACCTTGCCGGCCAGCACCATCTGGACGATATCCACGGTCTCCTTGTCGGTGACGCGAAGTCCGTCGCAGAACTCGGGCTGCTTGCCGAGCCTTGCGGCCAGCTCGGAGATCTCCGGCCCGCCGCCGTGGACGAGCACCACCTTCACGCCGATAAGCCACAGGAGTACGATATCCTCCATCACCTGCTGCTTGAGCTCCGGGGAGACCATCGCGTTGCCGCCGTACTTGACCACCACGGTCTTGCCGCTGTAGCGTTTAATGTAAGGAAGCGCCTGCGTGAGGATCTCCGCTCTCACGGCGTTGGAAATATTGCCGCGCCCGTCAACGTCTCCGCGGGCATTCCCGTTCTGCAATTCCAAATTGTCTTTTGTCATCATTACCACCGTTTAACTGCCATTGTCGCATCTGTCCTGCTTGCGAAAGCCTGTTTCGCAAACGTCAGTTTTTCAAGCTTCTGTTTCTCAAACGTCTGTTCGTATCCGTCCGTTTCATATCCGTCGGCGATCGTTCGGGCCCGGTAATTCTCTCCGCGCCGTTACAAGGTCGGCCCGATAATAAGATCAGGTCCTGTAGTCGCCGTTTATCTTCACGTAATCGTACGTGAGGTCGCAGCCCCACGCGGTCGCCCCGAAGGGCCCGTCGTTCAGGTCAACCAGCACGTATATTTCTTTTTCGGAAAGAACCTTTTTAGCCAGCTCCTCCGAGAAGTCCACGCCTGCGCCGTCTCTGCACACGCTCACGGAGCCTGCCGCGCTTCTGAAGGAAACGTCTATCCTTCCCACGTCAACGTCCGCCCCCGAATAGCCTATCGCGCAAAGCACCCTGCCCCAGTTGGCGTCGGCGCCGAACATGGCGGCCTTGAAGAGGCTTGAGCAGATGACGCTCTTGGCGGCGGTTTTGGCGGCGGCAAGTGTTTTCCCGCCTGTCACGACACACTCGAGAAGCTTCGTGGCGCCCTCGCCGTCCGACGCGATCTGTCTGCAAAGGGAAACCGTCACCGAGTTGAGCGCCTTTGCAAACAGCTCGAAATCCTCTCCCTTTGAATTGATGAGCCTGTTCCCGGCAAGGCCGTTCGCCAGCGTCACCACCATGTCGTTGGTGGAGGTGTCGCCGTCAACGCTGACCATATTGAAGGTCCTCTGAACGTCCTCGGTGAGCGCGAAGGAAAGCATCTCCGGCGTGATATTGCAGTCCGTGGTGATGAAAACCAGCATCGTAGCCATGTCGGGGTGGATCATGCCGCTGCCCTTGGCGATGCCGCCTATACGAACGGTGCTGCCGGCGATCTCAAGCTCCACGGCCGCCTGCTTTTTGACGGTGTCCGTGGTCATGATGCCCTCGATGGCGTCGTCAAGGCCTTCGCGCGAAAGCTTCGCCACAAGGCTGCCCATGCCGCTTTGGATGGGCGTTACGTCAAGAGGCTGCCCGATAACACCGGTCGACGCCACCACCACGTCCTCCGGAGCAACAGAAAGCTCATGAGCGAGTATTTCGCAGGTCCTCTCCGCCACCTCAATTCCGTCGGCGTTGCAGGTGTTGGCGTTGCCGCTGTTTACGATAATCGCTCTGGCGATGCCGTCGGAAATATGTTTTTTGGTCACGAGAAGGGGCGCGCCCTTCACGAGATTTTGCGTGTAAAGAGCGGCTGCGGACGCCGGCTTCTCACTGTAGATCAGCGTCAGGTCGTTCTTGGTGCGGTTCTTTTTGATCCCGCAGCAAATCCCGGACGCGGTATATCCTTTCGCGGCAAGAATGCCGCCCTCGATCTGTTTCATTTATGGATCCTCCGATTGATGCTTATGAGCCGTTTAATTGCAAAGACCGGTATCTTCAGCGAGTCCCAGCACGATATTCATGTTCTGAATCGCGGCTCCCGACGCGCCCTTCCCGAGATTGTCGAACCTCGAAACAAGGAGCAGCCTCTCGCGATTGCCGGTGACAGTGATCTCCATTGTGTCCCTGCCCGAGAATGCCGCCGCAGAAAGGAATCCCCCCTCGCCGCTTCCGGCTTCGGGCGCAAATCTCACAAGGCCCTCTCTGTAATAATCCGCATAGACCTCCTTGACGTCTTCAGCGGAGCCTTTGAGCATTTCCGCGGAAAGAGGCACCGTGACCTCCATGCCGCTGTAGAAGGGCGCCACCACGGGCATGAACGCCGGCTTTACGGAGAGCCCTGTTACAGCAGCCATTTCCGGCAGGTGCTTGTGCTCCTGCGAAAGCCCGTAAAGTCTGGGGGCGTCCAGAAGGCTGTCCCTCTCCGCGTCCTCGTACCCGGCTATCATTTTTTTGCCGCCGCCCGAATAGCCCGTTAGTGAAACACAGGTCAAAAACGTGTCCGGGGCAATGATCCCCCTTTCCACAAGCGGCGCCGCGAGGGCGATGAAGCCGCTGGCGTGGCAGCCCGGATTGGCGATTCTTTTGCTGCCGCGTATTCTGCCGCGGCGCCCCGTAAGCTCCGGGAAGCCGTACTCCCAGCCCTCCTTGACGCGGTGGGCCGTGGATGTGTCTATTATGCAGGTGTGCGGATTGCAGCACAGGCTCACCGCCTCCACGGCGGCGGCGTCAGGAAGGCACAGGAACACAACGTCGGCGGAATTGATGTATTCGCGCCTTGCGTTTTCGTCCTTTCTGAGCTCCTCCGGAATCGACAGCAGCTCAATATCCTTTCGCAGGGAGAGCCTCTCCCTGATGCGCAGGCCGGTGGTGCCGGCACTGCCGTCAATGAATACCCTGGTCATATTTCCTCAATTCCTCTGACAGCCATTTCAGCTGCTCCTCCACTGACGCCGGCGACGCCGCACCGGTGCTCTTCTTGCGGGCAACGCATGCGTCAAGGTCAACCGCCCTGTAAAGATCTTCGTCGAACACCCCGGAGAGTGCCTTGTATTCCGAAAGCGGGAGCGTCTCAAGTGTGTCGCCGGTCTCGACGGCTCTTGCCACGGCTCTGCCGGAAAGCTTGTATGCGTCCCTGAATGGCAGCCCCTTCGACACCAGATAGTCGGCCAGGTCGGTGGCGTTAATGAAGCCCTCTCCGGCGGCGCGGCGCATATTATCGCGGTGAACCTTCATGCCGGGAAGCATTCCGATGAAAATGTTCAGGCAGGCCAGCACCGTGTCCACGCTGTCGAAAACAGGCTCCTTGTCCTCCTGCATGTCCTTGTTGTAGGCCAGCGGGAGTCCCTTCATCATTGTCAGCAGCGTCAGGAGGTTGCCGTAGGTCCTGGCGGTCTTGCCTCTCGCAAGCTCGGCCATGTCGGGATTTTTCTTTTGCGGCATTATTGACGAGCCTGTGGTAAAGGAGTCCGGCAACGTGACGAAGCGGAATTCAAAGGAGGACCACATTATGAGCTCCTCGGAAAGCCTCGAGAGGTGCATCATTATTATCGCGATAACGCCGCAGAGCTCGATTGCAAAGTCGCGGTCGGATACGCCGTCGATCGAATTCACGGAAATTTCCGGGAAGCCCAGCTCCGACGCCTCGAAATATCTGTCGGTCTCGTACGTCGTGCCGGCAAGCGCGCAGCTCCCGATGGGGGAAATATTGATGCGCTTCCTCGCGTCGCGTACCCTGTCAAGGTCCCTGAGAAGCATCATGCAGTAGGCCGTTAAGTGGTGGCCGAAGGTCACGGGCTGCGCCCTCTGAAGGTGCGTGTAGCCGGGCATAATGCAGTCCTTATATTTTGAGGCAAGGTCGGCGCAGACCCCGATAAGCTCCCTGAGCGCCGCGGCGATCTCGTCGGAGCTTGCCCTGAGGTAGAGCCTCAGATCCAGAGCCACCTGGTCGTTGCGGCTTCTGGCGGTGTGCAGTCTCTTGCCGGCGTCGCCTATTCTCTCCGTCAGCACCTGCTCAACGAACATGTGAATATCCTCGCAGGAGAGATCCACGGGAAGAGCGCCGCTTTCGACGTCGGCGAGTATTCCCGCGAGGCCCTCGGATATAAGCGCGCAGTCCTGCTCCGAAATGATGCCGCATTTTGCAAGCATCCTCGCATGGGCAATACTGCCCTCGATATCCTGCCTGTACATGCGGCTGTCAAAGGATATGGAGGAGTTGAAATCGTCTGCTGCTTTATCGGTAATGCCGTCTGTGCGGCCGGCCCACATTTTAGCCATTTTGGTCACCTCAAAAAAGTAAAGCCGCCGCCGTGCCGGAATATGCGCCGTAGCGCTTCCGGAAGGGGCGGCTTAGGTTATATTGCAGAATTAAAGGCCTTTCTTTTTATTGGCGGCGTCCACCATAGCCTGGACCTTGATGGGCAGACCGTAAAGGTTGATGAAGCCCGTGGCGTCGGCCTGGTTGTAATCGCTCTCGCCGAAGGTGGCGATCTCTTCACTGTAAAGCGTATAGTCGCTCCATACGCCGGCCTTGATCACGTTGCCCTTGTAAAGCTTGAGCCGCACCTTGCCGGTGACGCGTTCCTGCGTCTTGTCCACGAATGCCTGCAGGGCTTCGCGCAGGGGCGTGAACCACTGTCCGTTGTACACCAGCTCGGCGTAGGTAATGGCCAGCTTCTGCTTCTCGTGGGCGGTCATCTTGTCGAGGCAAACACTCTCGAGATATTCGTGGGCCCTGTAAAGGATGGTCCCTCCGGGCGTCTCGTAAACGCCGCGGCACTTCATGCCCACAAGCCTGTTCTCGACAATATCAAGGAGGCCGATACCGTTCTCGCCGCCCAGCTTGTTGAGCTTGAGAATGATCTCCTTTGCTGACATTTTCACGCCGTCAAGAGCCTTCGGCACGCCCTTCTCGAATTCGATCTCGACGTATGAAGGCACGTCGGGCGCGTCAACAGGCGAAACTCCCATCTCCAGGAAGCCGGGCTTCTCGTACAGAGGCTCGTTGCCGGTATCCTCCAGATCCAGCCCCTCGTGGGAAAGGTGCCAGAGGTTCTTGTCCTTGGAATAGTTGGTCTCGCGGTTTATCTTCAGCGGCACGTCGTGGGCCTCCGCGTAGTCGATCTCCTCGTCACGTGATTTGATGTCCCACTCCCTCCAGGGCGCGATCACAGGCATATCCGGAGCGAAATGCTTCAGCGCCAGCTCAAAGCGGACCTGGTCGTTGCCCTTGCCGGTGCAGCCGTGGCAGATGGCGTCGGCGTTTTCCTTGATCGCGATCTCGGCAAGACCCTTCGCGATGCAGGGTCTGGCGGTGCTGGTACCCAGAAGGTACTCCTCGTAAACGGCGCCCGCCTGCATTGTGGGGATTATGTAATTGTCAACGTAATCCTCGGTGAGATCCAGCACGTAAAGCTTGGATGCGCCGGTCTTGAGAGCTTTCTCTTCAAGCCCCTCCAGCTCGTCGGCCTGTCCGACGTTGCCGGAAACCGCGATGACCTCGCAGTTATTGTAATTTTCCTTGAGCCAGGGGATGATTATCGACGTGTCGAGACCGCCTGAATATGCCAGAACAACTTTTTTGATTTTGCTTTTATCCATGAGTGTGAAACCTCCGTGTTCAAATGTGTTTAATTGTGCTCAGCCCCGTTCGGAGCCGTCCAATTCCATCGTGCCTTCGGGCTTGCCCGGCCCTGCTTCAGACCCTGCGGGCCTTAACTTTTCATTGTATATTTTTCCGCCCCCAAAGTCAAACAATTCAGCGGGCTTAAGAAGCGGCCGGAGAAGCGGCCGGAGCAGCGGCTGGAGCTGCCCGTTAATGCGGCCGGTCAAAGCTGCCGGTTGAAGCAGCCCGTAAATGCGGCCGGTCGGAGCGTCCTGTCAAAGCTGCCGGTTGAAGCAGCCTTACCGCAGCGCCGCTCATTCCGGTCAGGACGTCATCTTCTCCTGCTTAACCTTTTTATCGATCACGTGCCGCCCCGCCAGCTCGTTAATGATATCCCCCGGCGTGATTCCCTGCTCCACCATGAGCACCATCACGTGATAGTACAGGTCGGCGATCTCGTAGACAGTTTCCTTCCTGTCGTTGTCCTTCGCGGCAATAATGACCTCCGTGGACTCTTCTCCCACCTTTTTGAGTATCTTGTCGAGCCCTTTCTCGAAAAGGTACGTGGTGTAGGAGCCCTCCTTCTTTTCGGTCTTGCGGCCCTTTATGAGCTCGTAAAGCATATCCGTCGTAAAGTCGTGGTCCTCCGGGTTTTCCCACAGCGGGAAGGAAAAGCAGGACTTCGTGCCAAGATGGCACGCCGGCCCCTCCGGTCTTACCACGACCTTCAAGGTGTCCCTGTCGCAGTCCGCAGTAATATCCACAACATGCTGGATATTGCCGGAGGTCTCGCCCTTCACCCAGAGCTGCTGCCTCGATCTGCTGAAAAAGCAGGTGACGCCCTTTTCAATGGTCAGCTCAAGGCTCTCCCTGTTCATATAGGCCACCATCAGCACCTCGCGGGATTCGAAATCTACCACCACCGCGGGAATGAGACCCTTCTCATCAAATTTCAATTCGTCAATGTTAACCATAATTTCACCGTTCCGTTTTACGTTTTAAGATCCCCGGGCCTTGATTTGTCAAAGCCCGATTCACGCCAAAGCCTCAGCTTTGTCAAAGCCTCACGGGAATGCCGTTCCTTCTCATTTCTTCCTTGAGCTCGCTGATCTTCACCTCTCCGAAGTGGAATACCGACGCCGCAAGCCCTGCGCTCACGTCCGGTACCTCCCTGAAAAGATCGATGAAGTCATTAACGGATCCCGCACCGCCCGAGGCGATCACAGGCACGTCCACCGCGTCCGTAACAAGCCTCAAAAGCTCAATGTCGAAGCCCTTTTTGACGCCGTCCGTGTCAATGGAATTCAAGACCACCTCTCCGGCGCCCTCGCTGACGCAATATTTGATCCAGGGAATTGCGGAAAGCCCCGTGTCCTCCCTGCCGCCCTTGGCGAACACCCTGAAGTCGTCTCCGACCCGCTTCACGTCCGCGGAGATCACCACGCACTGGTTGCCGTAAAGCTTCGCCGCCCTGCCGATAAGCTTCGGGTCGCGGATCGCGCCGCTGTTGCAGCTGACCTTGTCGGCGCCGCACTTGAGCACTCTGTCGAAATCCTCCACCGAGTTGATCCCGCCGCCTACCGTAAGAGGGATGAACACGTTGGCCGCAGTCTCTCTCAATATGTCCGTGAAGAGCTTCCTCTCCTCAAAGGAGGCAGTGATGTCATAAAAGACCAGCTCGTCCGCGCCGCATTCGCTGTAGAATTTCGCCAGTTCAACGGGGGACGCCACGTCGTTTGTATTTTTGAAATTGATTCCCTTCACCACGCGGCCGTTCTTCACGTCCAGGCAGGGGATGATCCTTTTTGTTATCATTTTTCAGTCTCCGAACGCTTCCTTAGCCGTCTCACAGTCCTCCGCGGACTTGTATTTATTCGTCGGCGCATCGATCTCAGCGGACGCATCATTCTCCGCAGGCTCGCCGCTCTCCGCAGCTCTGATTGCCTCTCCGAGATCGATAGCTCCAGTGTAATATGCCTTGCCGATGATTGCCCCGTAGATCCCGAGGGCCTTCAGCCGCATCAGCTCCCCGATGCCTGACACGCCTCCTGAGGCGATTATATTCATGGGAAATCTCGCGGAAAGCTCGTTGTAAAGACCAATATTCGAGCCTCCCAGCACGCCGTCCTTCGAAACGTCCGTGCAGATCACCGTCTTCACGCCTATCCTTGAGGCGGTCTCAAAGAAATCAAACGCGGGAATATCGGATTTCGTCTTCCAGCCCCTCGTGGCCACGAAGCCGTCCTTGATATCGATTCCCAGGGCGATCCTGTCGCCGAAGCGCAAAACGGCCTCCCTGAGAAAATCCGTATTTTCCGCCGCAGCTGTCCCCAGTATCACTCTGTCGATGCCGCTTTCAATATATTTTTCCATTGCCGAAAATGACCTTATGCCGCCGCCCACCTCGCAGAAAAGGCCCGTCTCGCGTTTGATATTCACGATAAGGTCGAAATTGCGGGGCTCGCCGGCTTCTGCGCCTTCGAGGTCCACCGTGTGAATGAAACCGGCGCCGAGGGTTTTAAACGTCGCGGCCACTTCCAGAGGATCCTCCGAGTACACAGTCATTCTGCTGTAGTCGCCCTTGTATAAGCGGACGGCCTTTCCGCCGTATATGTCGATTGCGGGATAGATCTTCAAGTTAATTCTCCTTGTCCTTGAAACGCGGCTCGTCAAAGCCTAGCGGTCTCCTTGTCCTTAAAACGCGGCTCGTTAATGCCTCGCGGCCTCCTTGTCCGTAAAGCCGCCGGCTGCTCAGATCTCGCAAAAAGCCTTCAGCATTTTGAGTCCCGCCGTGCCGCTCTTTTCGGGGTGAAACTGGAAGCCGTACACGCTGCCCTTCTCCACCGACGCAGTCACCTCTGCACCGTATTCACAGACAGCCGTTATATTCGCGGGAAGCGCGTCAGCGTAATACGAATGCACAAAATACACGTGGTCGCCCTTCGCGGTATATTTGAACAGCTTCGAATCCTGCCTGATATCAAGGGCGTTCCAGCCGATCTGCGGGATCTTCAGCCCCGCGGGAACGTAACCGGCCAGCGGCCTTACCGTCCCGGGAATGAGCCCCAGACCGCGGTGGTCGCCGTACTCGAGACTCCTGTCAAAAAGCAGCTGCATTCCGAGGCATATCCCCAGAAGCTTCCTGCCTGACTCCGCGGCCCTGCGCACAGTATCAGAAAGCCCCGTAGAGTCCAGCTTGTCCATAGCGTCCTTGAACGCGCCCACGCCGGGAAGTATGATCCCCGCGGCGTCCATGATCACGGCCGGATCCCCGGTGACGACAGCCTCCTCGCCGATTGCTTTAAAAGAACTCCGGAGCGAAAAAAGATTTCCCACACCGTAATCGATTATTGCGATCATAGAAGGACTCCCTTCGTGGACGGGATCGTATTCCCGGATCCCGGAACCACCGCCACAGCCTCTTTGAGCGACCGCGCGAAGGACTTAAACGTGCCCTCGATAATGTGGTGGCAGTTGGTGCCCTCGAGCTGCTTCACGTGCACCGTGATCCCGGAAGCACGCACAAAGCCCTCAAAAAACTCCTGCACAAGCTCTGTGTCGAAGTCGCCCACCCTGGCCGACGGAAGATTCAGCTTAAAGCCCAGGAATGCCCTTCCTGAGATATCCACCGCCGTGAGAATCAGCGCCTCGTCCATCGGGAGAATGAAATTACCGTATCTGGCGATCCCCCTGCGCTCGCCAAGAGCCTCCCTGAAGGCGCTGCCGAGCACGATGCCCACGTCCTCGACCGTGTGGTGGAAGTCCACCTCCGTATCGCCCTTGCATTTCACCGTCAGGTCAAAGCCGCCGTGGGAAGCAAAAAGCTCCAGCATATGGTTCAGAAATCCGCAGCCGGTGTCAACCTCTCTCCTGCCGCAGCCGTCAAGCTCCAGCACCAGGGAAATATCCGTTTCGTTGGTTTTTCTCGTGATTTCAGCTTTTCTCATGTGCTTCCTCCAAAATCTCTTCAATGTTCGCGATAAGAGCATCCATCTGCTCCCGCGTGCCTACCGTTATCCGGTTGAATTCCGCAATCCTTTCGGGCCTCGCAAAATGTCTTATGAGAATGCCGCGGTCCTTGAGCTTTAGGTAAAGCTCCTCGCCGCCCACGTCCGGGCTTTTCGCGAAAATGAAATTCGCCTTCGAGTCCGTCACGAAGAAGCCCAGCTCCCTGAGCCTCCGGGCGGTGTATTCGCGGTTTTCGACGATCGCCGCGGCGTTCCCCAGCATATAGTCCTTATCCTTGAGCGACATGATGCCCGCCGCCGCCGTCATGCGGTTGACGTTGTAAGGGTTGGTGGAATACCTTATCGTGTTGAGGTCCTTTATGATCTCCTCCGACGCGATGCCGAATCCCAGCCTCGCGCCCGCAAGCGACCTCGACTTCGAGAAGGTGCCCGTGACCAGCAGATTGTCGAACTCGCGAATAAGCGGAACCGCCGACTCCCCGCCGAAGTCAATATACGCCTCGTCCACCACCACGATATTGTCGGGCTTGGACCTCAGTATCTCCCTGATCTTATCGAGCGGCAGAAGGATGCCCGTCGGCGCGTTGGGGTTCGCGATAAACACCGTCCCCTTCGCGTCAATAAATCCCTGCACGTCCACTGTGAGATCCTGAAGCAGCGGTATCTCCTCGTATTCGATATTGTAAAGCGACGCAAACACGGGATAAAACCCGTACGTTACGTCCGCGAATACCGCCCCGGTCTCCCTGCCGCAAAAGGCCAGGAATGCAAAATCAAGAACGTCATCCGATCCGTTGACGGTGATCACGTTCTCCGGGGCCACGCCGTAATACTCCGCGAGAGCCCGGTTGAGCTCCTTGGCTTCGGGGTCCGGATAAAGCCTCAGATTTTCGGCCGCCAGCGCTGCAGCCTCCACGGCAAGCGGCGAAGCGGGAAAAGGCGATTCATTGGTGTTGAGCTTAACGTACTTTTTATCGTTAAGCTGCTCGCCCGGCTGATACGGCTTCAGTATTTTTTTAGAAGCGTCAAGAAAACGACTCATTCTTACCTCGGTTTGTTTTTATTTGTAATGCGCTGTAACGTGCGCCTGCCTCCGGCCACCGCGCAGCTGCCGAAATCTCCGGCCTCCGGCCTCTTGCCTCTATCCTCCGGCCTTAGAACTGCACGGAGAACCCTCTTTCCTGACCACCGCACTCCTCGCATGACCCGTCAGCCCTTCCGCCTCCGCGAAGCGCGCGACGTCGTCGCAAATATCAAGAAGCGCGTCCCTGCTGAAATAGGAATACTGTATCTTCTTCACGAAATCGTCCACCGACAGCGGGCTGGCAAATTTAGCAGTCCCTCCCGTGGGAAGCGTGTGGTTAGGCCCCGCCATATAGTCGCCGAGGGCTTCCGGCGTGTTGCGGCCCATAAACACGGAGCCTGCGTTCTTCACCATGTCCAGATAATCGAAGGGATCGTCCAGCATGAGTTCAAGGTGCTCCGGAGCAATCTCGTTTGAGACCTCGATGGCTTCCGCGACGGACGCCGCGATGATAATTTTGCCGTTGTTCTCGATGGACGGCAGCGCGATTTCCTTTCTGTCCAGAAGCTCCAGCTGCCTGTAAAGCTCGCTGCAGACGTCGGCGGCCAGCTTCTCGCTGTCGGTCACAAGGACTGACGAAGCGTTCTTGTCGTGCTCAGCCTGCGAAAGCATATCGGCGGCAACCACCTGGGGGTCGCTCTTACCGTCCGCGATAATAAGTATCTCGCTGGGCCCTGCGATCATATCAATGGAAACCATGCCGAAGACCTGCTTTTTGGCCTCCGCCACGTAAGCGTTGCCCGGTCCGACGATTTTGTCCACCTTGGGAACCGTTTCCGTGCCGTAAGCAAGAGCCGCCACAGCCTGTGCTCCGCCCATCGTGAAAATACCGTCAACGCCACACATTTCAGCAGCCGCGATGATTTCCGGCTTCACGGTCCCGTTCCTTGACGGTGGCGTCGCCACGTAGACCTCCCGGCAGCCCGCAAGCTTCGCGGGTATCGCAGCCATCAGCACCGTGGACGGGTAAGCCGCAAGGCCTCCGGGCACGTAGATCGCCACCTTTTCGATGGGAACCACCTTCTGCCCCGCCACCACGCCCGGCCTGTCGTTGTAAATAAAGCCCTGCCTGATCTGGTTTTTGTGGAACGCGGTAATATTGTCCGCAGCCCTCCGAAGCACCCGCATAAAGCTCTCCGGCACCGCCGCGACGCCCTCCCTGACTGCATTGTCGGAAAGCTTAACGGTCGTAAGCTCCGGGCAGTCGAATTTCCTCTCATACGCGATCAGCGCTGAGTCTCCTTCCGCCGCCACCTTCCCGATAATCTCGCTGACAACGCCCGAAACCGTGTCAAGCGGTTCGTTTCTCTTGAAAATCTCCGCGGGTGAGATCTCGCCGAGCCTGAAAATTTTGATCATTTATTTGTCCTCCGCAGCGTTCCTGAGCCCGTCAAGGAGCTTTCTCACGGCTTCATGCTTAAACTTGTATCCGGACTTGTTCGCAATAAGTCTGGCACTGATGGGAAACACGGTTTCAATGACCTCAAGGCCGTTCTCCCTGAGCGTCGTGCCCGTCTCCACGATATCAACGATCACGTCTGCAAGCCCGATGATCGGCGCGATCTCCACAGACCCGTTCAGGTGGATAATATCAATGTCCCTGCCTGCCTTCCGGTAATGGTTTTCGGCCACGTTCGAGAATTTAGTCGCGACCCTGAGCGTGCGGCTTCTGTCGTCCGTGAATCCGCCGGGCGCGGCCACAGCCATCCTGCACCGGCCTATGCCCAGGTCCATCAGCTCGTAAACGTCGGGAGCCTGCTCCTCAAGCGTATCCTTGCCGCAAACTCCAATGTCAGCGGCGCCCCGCTCCACGTAGATTGCCACGTCCGAAGGCTTCACCCAGAAATACCTGACGCCGGCGTCCGTATTCTCGAGAATGAGCCGCCTTCCGGGGTTCAGCACCTCCGGGCACGGGAAGCCTGCCTTTTGGAACATGTCATATGCTTTTTCGCCAAGTCTGCCCTTGGGCAGCGCAATGTTTAAAAATTCGTTCATAAATACTCCGTTTTTGTGAGTTTATAGTGCGGTTAACCGGTAGTCCGGTGCTGATCGCCGGGATCAGGCCAGAGAGCAGAGGTTAGAGACCGGAGGCTATAGGCCGGAGGGCTTGGCAGCCGCGCAGCGTATTTAAGCCCGGCTCTTGGGTGAACGCTGACGCGTGAACCGTTCGTGCCTCAAAATGCAGACGCGGAATCCTTTTCATTCATCAGCGGCCGGGCTCTCTTGCCTCTTGCCTCCGGCCTTTTCTTAGCAACCGGCGCTTGGCACTCGTATCCTCTCCAGCGAATCGATATTCACCGCGAAGCCGATCGCCTTCGACTGCTTGCCCAGCCTCTCCATCAGCCCGTCGTATCGTCCGCCGGTCAGCACGCATTCCGGTATCCCGTCAATGAACCCCCTCAGCGTAATTCCGTTATAGTACGTAACGTCGCCCACCACGGAAAAGTCGATTCTGAGATTCCTGTAATAGCCGCTTTCCCTGAGCGCCTCCACAGTGGCGGCCAGGCTGTCGTAAGCCTCCGAAGCACCGACTCTGCGTGCGGCGTCCAGCGCCTTGGGGAGGACGTCTTCGGGGGCGCCGTAAAGCCCGGCAAGCTCCATCAGCTGCCCGATAAGCTCAGCGGCCACGCCCTTGCTCTCTGCGTATGCGGAAAGCTCGTGAACGTTCTTTTCGCCGATGCGCTTCAATATCTCCTTGCGCTCTCCGGGGACGTCCGTAATGAGGCCGATGCAGGTGTTGACGACGTCGAGGTTTGAGATATCGACAATGAAATCCCTGCCCAGCATATCAAGGCTCTTGCAGGCCAGCGTCACCACCTCGGCGGTTTCCCTGTCGCCCACGGCGCCAATGCACTCGAGGCCCACCTGCATTATCTCCTTGAAGTTCTGGCTGCCCTTGGGGCGCCTGAATACGTTCTCGTTGTAGTAAAGCCTGTCCACGACCCCGGTGTCGTCACGGCGGCTCTTCACGATGGATAACGTGACGTCCGGCTTCAAAGCCATCAGCTTTCCACCGGCGTCCGTAAACGTGATCACGTTCTGCGACACCAGGAAGTCCTTGTTCTCCGCGTAAAGCTCATACTCCTCAAACTTCGCCATCCTGTAGAGCCTGTACCCGTAGGACGCATAAAGATTGCGGAGCGACAACGTTATCTTCTCGGTATCGGTCAACGATTGAATGTCAAAATTCATAAGCAACACCCTGTCTTGAATGAAGAGGAAGCGGCGTCAGGCATTTTCCTCTGCCTTTAGCTTCTCGATGGCGACCCTGTAGCCGCCGTTTCCGTTCTGGAGGCATTTATTGACGCGGCTGATGGTGGCCGTACTGATGCCCACCTTCTTTGCCACTTTGATATAGTTTTCGCCCTCGTAAAGCATTACCGCGGTATCGAAGCGCTGAGCCATGTCCAGAATCTCATTGACGGTGCAGACGTCCTGGAAAAAGCTGTAGCATTCCTCAACGCTGCTGAGGCCGGAAATAACCTTAAACAGCCTGTCCACCGATTCGGTACGTATCTCCTTCATAGCCTGAAATCTCCTCTGTTTAGCCTAATATCCGCTCGGGATGCCTTTCAAAAGGCCTATGAAGTATAACACTTTAGCGCGCTAAAGTAAACCCTTATCTTGAAGCAATTCGCAAATTTGAAGTTTCGCCTATATTTAGAGAAATGCCGGCAAATGCCGGCATTCCGTTAGCTGTAAAGTTTATGCTTTTGTCATAATATCGCGATGCTTTCGCCGTGGTTTACCGATGCTTTCGCAATGCTTTGGCGATGCTTTCGCCGTGGTTTACCGATGCTTTCGCCGTGGTTTGGCGATGCTTTCGCAATGCTTTGGCGTCCGCGAACGGCTGAACACGGCTGAACACGGCTGAACGCCGCAGAATACTGCCGAACACGGCTGGACGCCGCAGAATACGCGGCCGCATTCAGTTACGAGCCGCGGCCGCGCGCCTTAATCAGTTTTCCTTTTTGCGCCCTGCCCTTGCCGAAAACAGTACGGCAGGAATGGCGGCGGCCAGCACCGCTGCCCCCACAGGAAACAAGCCGGAGCAGCCCTTCTTGCCGGCCTGATTTGTATTGTTGTCCGCGGTAGGCTCTTCGATCACGACGCCCGTGCTGTTGAACACGTAGGCGAAGCGGCCCGTGGGCGCGGTGTCGCCGTCCGTGTAAAGAGTCATAATGTCGCCGTCAGAAACGTTGGCGTCCGCCCACTTGAAATTGAACGAGAAGCTGTCGGCGGTAAGTCCGAGCACCGACCTCGGTATCTCAAGCTGCATAACGTTGCCCTTCACGGTATATCTGGCCTCTCCGGCCTTTTCCCAGTTCCAGCCGCCTGTGCTCCTCTCAACGGCAAGCGTGTCGGATGAGCCGGTCTCGCGTCCGACAATAAACTCAAATTCCTCCCAGTCCTTCGAATCCTCTGTCGCGGCGGCGGTGTCGAGTATAAGTCTCATCCAGTCCGCGTCGGTGTGGGCGGTGATATCATTCACGGTCTCAACGTAGAAATACACGTTGGTATTGTCGTAGGTGACCTTCGCCTTCACGAAGTCGTTCCTGATGCCGGGATTGTTATAGTGAGTCTTCTGCCAGCCCTTGATGTCTCTGGCGTAGGTGTTGTTGGCGTAGTGGGTGTAATCCTTGATGCCGGAATCGTTCCACTGCGAAAGGTCGCCGCTTATGTCGATGGTCTTGGCGGTCGTCTGGACCACGGGCTTTGTCATGCCCTTAAACCTGCGGACGTTGTTTACGAGCTGATAGTAATAGTAATCCTTGAGAGCGCCCGTTGAAGGCTCGATGTCTCTGGAGTTGGCGTCGTCGCACTGATCCGGGAAGCCGTTCTTGACGCCGCCCCATTCCTCGTTGCGCCCTGCTATCCACTCGTTCCAGCCTGTCACGAACACAAGCTCCGGATCGACTGACTGCGCGAAATCCCATTGCTCCTGCATGTTGATACCGTAGTAATGGGCGTTTTCCATGGATGAATTCGCGACAATATCCCTGCCCCTGTATTTGTATGTGTAGGAATAGTCTCTCTGCATGGAGAAGCCCCTGCCCATATTGTGGCCGCTGTTCATGGCCGAGAGGCACATTCTCTCGTAGTCCGCGTTCATGGCAACGCCGACGGTGGTCATTTCCACCGTGTTGTCAGCGTTTCTGTAAACCGCCTGAGGATAAACGTGGAGCCAGCCCCAGCTGTCGTCCGTCTGGTTAGGTTCAAAATATGAAGGCTCGCCTCTTCTCCACGTAAAGAACTCCCGGATCTCATTCTCGATAGTATCCGATGTGCTGAGGCAGTCCTTAAGACCCATCACAAGGGGCTTGCCCTCCCAGTAGAACCAGAGGTCCTGGTAGAGGGCGTTCTTGTAAATGCGGGTGTACACCTGCTTGATGGAGGAACGATTGTTTTCCATGTCCCAGAAGGGCAGCATGAATCCGATCTGCGGCGTGTTGACGCCGTCCGCCCTGGCCTGCGACCAGACCTTGAGAAGGTTGATGTATGCGGGCTCCCAGGTGAAATTGCCGTTGGTGCAGTCAAAAAGCACGAAGTCAACGCCTGCGTCCGCGAGAAGCTCCGCGTGCTTTCTCAGTACGTAATCGTCGTATTCGGTATAGTACCCGAAGAGCGGCTCGTTCCAGAAATAGGCGCCCACGTCGTTGCTCTTCCATATCTTATGGCCGTAATCATTGGTGGCGTCCGGGTACTCCTCGAGGATGCTGTTGACGTTCACCGGCTTGTTGTTGGCGAAATTGTAGTGCCAGGTCCAGTAGAATATGCCGACCTTCTTATTGTTTTTGTCTCCCGCATCCTTGTATTCGAGGGCAGGCCTTCCGAGGCCGTCCACGAACGTCCACTGTGTGGAGTCTACGCCGTACTTCGCGATCGCGCTGTCGGGAGATATGACGGACTCTGCCGGGGGCTCATTGGCGGGGAAATCCACCTGCTTCGAAACCTCCGCGAATACGTCGCCTTCGCCGTCCACAAAGATCGTTCCCATGGGCGAGCCGTTGTCGGAATAGTCGTTCAGATATCCCATCACACCCTTGGGCGCCGGCGTGTACCAGTTGACCTTGAGATTGTCGCCCTGCTTCACCACCAGATTAAGCAGATATTCGCCTGCAGGCTGCGGAGAGCCCGTCTCTATGGCCAGAAGATCGCCGCGGCTCCACTTGTCAAATTCCTTCGAGGCGATCACGGTGCCCTTTCTGGAATCACGGACGTTTTTGTCCCACTTGTAAAGTCTCAGCTCAATTACCTTGTCGGTGCTGACTGCGTTGATGTTGATGCCGACCTTCGAGAAGGACTTCTTGACGTTAAACTGCACGTCAATATTCTCGCCGGTTCCGAAGGTCACGTTGGACTTTTTGGCATTCGAGCCCTCGTTGAAGATGTCAACGCCTGTCGCTGCCCTTGCGGGAAGAATCGCGAGGAAGGATCCCAGCGCCATTACGGCTGCCAGCAAACACAGCAGGGTGATCTTAAAATTCTTTACCATTCTAACCTCCTGTAAACCGCCTCCGGTAACAAGGCGGTTCATACTATATAATGATTTTGTTTGAAATTCAGTTGCGCGCTGCCTCCTCCGGACCGCTTTTCCTTCGGTTCTTAGGATCCGCGAATGAGGCGAATGCCGGGAATGCCGCGAATGCCGCGAATGCCGCGAATGCCGCGGCAAGAACCACCGCGAGGGTACCCGATACGGTGCCGCCGCAGCCCCTCCCGGAGGGCTTATCCTTGATTTCTATCGGTTCCGTGTAAACGTTCGTAAACGTGAAGGCAAACCTTCCGCCGGGAGCCGTATCGCCGTCCGTGTAAAGAGTCATGACGTCGCCGTCCCCGATATTCGCGTCTGCCCACTTGAAGGACAGGCTGAACGTGTCCGAGGTAAGCCCGAGAAGAGCTCTCGGTATCTCGATCTGCATGATCCGGCCGTTAACGGTATATTTAACGTCTCCGACCTTTGCCCAGCTCCAGCCGCCGGTGCTCTTTTCGAGAGCAAGCGTATCAGCGGTGCCCGTCTCACGCCCGACAATATATTCAAATTCCTCCCAGTCCTTCGAGCTTTCCGTGGCCGCCCCGGTGTCCAGAAGAAGCCGCATCCAGTTCGCGTCCGTGTATGGCGTGACGTCCTTGTCCGTCTCCGCGTAGAAATACAGATTATTGTCGTCGTAAGCCGCCTTAAGCGTCACGAAATCGTTTCTGATGCCCGGGTTCACGTAGTGCGTGGTCTTGGAGCCGTCGATATCCCGGACGTACGTATTGTTTCTGTACGAATTGTATGTGACGACGCCTTCGCCGGCCCAGGAAGCCGCCCCCGCGTCGTTAATATTCACGGTCACCGGAGCATCCGCGCTCACCGGCACCGACATGCCCTTGTATTTGCGGACGTTCGCCACCAGCTGGTAGTAAAAATAGTCCTTCAGATCGCCCTTGGAGGGCTCGATATCCCTGGAATTCTCGTCGTCGCACTGGTCCGGGAAGGCATTCTCGACGCCGCCCCATTCCTCGTAACGGCCCACCGTCCACTCGTTCCAGCCCGTGACGAATACTATCTCCGGATCGATCTTAAGAGCGTAATTCCACTGCTCCTGGAAGTTGATGCCGTAGTAGTGAGCGTTTTCCATGGAGGAATTGCATATAACGTCCTTGCCGCGGTAGGTGTACGTGTAGCTGAAATCCTTGTCCATCGAAAAGCCGCGGCCCATATTGTGCCCGCTGTTCATGGCCGAGAGCTCCTTGGTAAGGTAATTTGCGTTCTGCGCGACGCCCACGGTCATCTGCTCCGGCGTTCCGTCGGCGTTGTAATAGACCGCCTGCGGATAAACGTGAAGCCAGCCCCACTCCGCGTCCGTGCTGTTCTCCAGCCAGTAGCTGGGCTCGCCCTTCCTGAACGTGAAGAAGTTCTTGATATCCGCCTGCTCCGGGTCGCTCTCGTCAAGCATCTTATTGATGCCCATCACCAGCGGCTTGCCCTCCCAGTAGAACCAGAGGTCCTGATAGAGGCCGGGCTTGTATATCCGGTAGAATATCTGCTTGAGCGACGACAGCGTGTAATCCTCGTCCCAGAAGGGCAGCATAAATCCGATCTGAGGCGTTTTGACGCCGTCCTCCCTTGCCTGCGACCATACCTTGAGCACGTTAAGGTACTCGTTCTCGAATGTGAGATCCTGGTTGGTGCAGTCAAAGAGCACGAAGTCCACTCCCGCATCCGCGAGAAGCTCCGCGTGTTTCCTCAGCACGTAGTCGTCCATTTCCGTGTAGAAGCCCCACAGCGGCTCGTTCCACCAGCCCGTAAAGGCTCCCTGGCTCGACCACACATTATGGTTGTAATCCCGGACCGCCTCAGGATATTCTCTCAGAATTTCGGTCAGGTTGAGCGGCTTCATGGGCGAGGTGTTTTTGTGCCAGGTCCAGTAGAAAATGCCTACCTTGCGGTCCTTCTTATTGCCGGCCTCCTCATAGGCGGGAAGCGTGCGCCCGAGCCCGTCAACGGCGGTCCAGAGCGTGGAATCCACAGCCATCCGGGCAATCGCGCTGTCGCCGCCGATCTCAGACATCGGAGGGATCGGAGTCTTGTCGATTTTTTCGCCGGAGGACACCTTGAGGGCAAATTCGTTTTGGGAAAGGCCTGTCTTGACGATCGTCACCGGGCCGCCTTCGCGGGGATATCCGTCTACGTACCCCTGCGCAAAAGACACAGAGGGCGAATACCACACAAACTTGAAAGCCGGTCCCGAATCCGTGGTGATCTCATAATAGTATTCACCTGCCGTGAAGGATGACAGTCCCCCGTCCGCTGCGGATACTGAAATAAGGTCGAGCTTTTCCCATTTGTCATAGGATTTGAGCGCCGTTGGATCTGCGGCCTTCGATTCGGACACGCTGCCCTTCCATTTAAAAAGCCGCGCGGTGAGAGCTCTGTCGGCGGACTGGATGTTTATCTCGATCGCCACGCTCTCAAAATCACCGCCCGCGTAAAAGCGCACACCCAGAGTGTGGCCGTAATTAAGGGATACGTTGTTCTTACGGTTGGTCTTCTCGTTGTTATACAGCTCCAGCGCCGCGGCGCCGCTTTGGGTGCGGCCCGTAAACAGCACCCCTGCAATCATCAGCAGGCAGACTGAAACCGACAAGACTCTTTTCAACCATGCATTCATTTGTTTGTCTCCTTCTCCTTTGACAGCTGTTTCGACTGCGCGCGAGCGCCTTTAATTGAGCGCTACGCGCGGGCGCGCTTTTGAGCGAGCGCCCTTTTGCGCGAACGCCTTCGCAGGCTTTTGCGCGTGCTCCCGTATGTTCCGCTGATTCAGTCAAGCATCTTGATGACCTTTTCCACCACCGAAATACTCTGCTCAGCGGCTTTTTGGGCAAAGGCCGGGAAGTCCTCCGGAGACCCGCCGTCGGCGTTGTCGGAAATGGCTCTTATTATCGCGTAAGGAATGTGATTGACGGTGCAGACCTGACCCACGGCGGCACCCTCCATTTCGCAGCACACCGCGTCCGGGAACTCATAGGTAATGTTCATTTTCTGCGCGTCCGAAGAGATAAAAGTGTCGCCGGAGGCAACGGTTCCCGCTCTCCAGTTGACGCCGATGCTCTTCACGGCCTTTTTAATGCATTCCACCAGCTTCGGGTCGCAGGGCATCCTGACCGTGTTGATCATGCTTATGAAGCCTCTCGGGTCGCCGATGGGAGTGGTATCCATGTCGTGCTGCACGGAGTCGACGCCTATCGCGATATCGCCTATGTCGAGCTCATTCGTGAGCGTTCCCGCCACGCCGGTGTTTATAATGCAATCCGGGCTGTATCTTAAGATCATGATCTCCGTGCAGATAGCGGCAAAGACCTTGCCTATTCCGCATACACAAACCACCACGTTGGCGCCCGAAAGCGTTCCCCGCGTAAATTCGATACCGCTGATTTTTTGGGACATCTTGTCCTTCAGCACGTTTTTGATTCCCTGCGCCTCTATTTCCATCGCAGCAATAATACCGACCATTTCAAATTCCTTTCCGATCGACGATCCCGTCACAGGTATGAGTCAGATTTAATAATTCTACGCAATAATCCTTGCGTCATAAGTTAAAGCCGTGCTTCACGCGTTAAACCCCGGCGTACCGCACAGAATCGGTGCGCGGCGCACAAATATGCAACGCTGCGAAGAATCCGCGGCAGCCCTTTCAGGTGTTTTCCTCAACGAATGTAATGACGCCCGCGGACCAGCCGTGGCACAGGCTGTGGCGGTATCCGACGTAGCAATAGGCTCCGAAGTCGCCGTGAATGTCAAGCGTTCCTTCGGGCGTCGGCTCGTCGATTCTGCCGCTTCCCTCAAGCCAGTCCATATTGAAGTCCTCAAAGAAGGTGGTGGCTCCGCGGTCAAGCATTGCGCCGTAGAATTCCTTCATGAGCTCCAGCGCCGTTTCGCTTCCGTGGAACTTCGCGATCGCGGTGAGAATGAAATAGCTCATAAACGTGGAGAAGCCCTTCGCGCCGCCCTCGATAAGCATATCCTGCTCCGGCTTAGTGAGCTCGCCGGTGGCAAAATACTTTAGGGCCATGACCTGCTTGGATCTTACCACAGGCATCGGCACCTTGAGAAGCTTTGAAAGCAGCTCCACGGCCTGACCGGCGTCTATACCGTAATCCTCAAACACTGCAATCGCTCTTTTGGCGGCCATAATATTGATGGCTCTCATACCGGAGGGCTCGTCCTCCTGATCGTGCGTCGGCCAGTCCACGAAGAATCCCGGATAAGTCATCACGCCGTCCCCGGTGACGGAGCTGTTCATGAGCTTCACCAGCTCCTCCATATAGCCCAGCTGCGCCTTCAGATAGTCGTCAGCGCCCACCTTGCGGGCGTAATCCGTGAGAATAATGATCCACCACATTGAATAGGCGGGCATGCCGTTCATCCACCCCGGAAGAGGCGTCTGGTCCTTCACGAAATCAAGAGACCGCTCGATCACCGCCTGCCGCCCGTAAAGAGTCGCCATGGCCATGGTCTCCGGATACATGTCGCCGATCCACACAAGCCTGTCGCGCTTGACGCCGTCCCAGATGTATCCGCTGGACGCACAAAGCGAAACGGTCCTCTTCGCCACGTCAAAAATGCGCCCGACAAGGGCATCGCTGCCCCTGTAGCCGTAAACCGCAGGCGCCTCAAAGATCTCACCCTCCGCCACAACGCTCTTAAGAGTGACGTCGCAGCCCTCGTCGAAATCAATTCTCAAAAATCTGAAACCGGTCTGGCAGAATCTCATGTCCGAGAAGTTCTGCAGCACGGTGCATATATCCCTGTTTGAATGGTCGTTGCAGGCGCCTTTAAAGCCAAGCTCCGCCATAGTCTCGCCTACGGATTCGCCGAATCTGAGGCGGATATTGCCGCTGCCTCCGACACTGTACGTGAACAGTCTGCCGGCTCCGCAGATTTCAATACCGAAGTCAAGGACAATAAAAGCCTTGCCGGTGACTCTTGTAAGCTGTCGTTCGGCAAGACCTATCTGAAGAGGCTTCTCAATGAGAAGGTTGTCTGCATTTTCAATTTTTCCCTCACAAAGGACTACCCTCTTGGGAAATATAATCTCGGTAACGGTTTTGGATTTCATAGATAACTCCTGTTATAAATATTGCCTGTTTTGAGTATTGGCTGTTTTGAATATTGGCGGTTTTGAGTATTGGCGGTTTTAAAAAATGCCCGTTTTAAGTATTGGCTGTTTTAAATATTGCCCGGTTTAGGTTTTGCCCGTTCCGGCCGCGCCGGCATCCGCCTATACGCGATCCGTCTGATCCGCGACAAGTCTTATATGAGGCTCGCCTTATCCGCGGCACTTCTTATTTGGGGATCGCTTGAATTGCAGTTCGAAAGCCCATTCGGCCGTATCGTCGCGGCACGGTGAATCAAAAGCACGAAGGCCGCATGACTCAGGCTATAAAAAAACCGGCGTTATTCTGTATGCGGCATTGCATTAAATTTTCGCATGCAGCACTTCTGTCATAAAATAACTCCGGGTATAACTTCAATGTAAGCAATGAACGGCTCCTGCGCGACATATCACAGCCGCGCAGGGCCTTATTTACCGATGCTTTGTATGTTTCATACCAAAGCGCGTCAGCAGGTCGATTATTTAACGATATCGTCGTCCGTGAAAGCGTCGCCGCAGTTCGGGCAGTGCTTGGGCGGATTGGCGGGATCCTCAGGCTCCCAGCCGCACTTGTCGCACTTGTAAAGAGGAGCGCCTGCAGGCTTTCTCTCACCGCAGTTGGTGCAGAACTGGCCTTTATTTACGGTTCCGCACTTGGGGCAATCCCAGCCGTCAGCCTTGGCCGCGGGCTTCTTCTCGCCGCACTCGGGGCAGAAGTTACCGGTCGCGGTCTTGCCGCACTTGGGGCAGATCCAGCTTTCGGGAGCCTCAGGCTTCTTGGCGCCGCACTCAGGGCAGAAATTGCCGCTCACGGTCTTGCCGCATTTAGGACAGGTCCACGTATCAGCGGCGGCAGCAACGTTGGGAGCCGCGGTCTGCGTCATGCCCTGCTGCGAAGCCAGCTGGTAAAGGTTGCCTGCGTTCATTCCGCCTGCGTTCTGA
>JAGDAX010000125.1 GCA_017848335.1 Clostridia bacterium
ATACCATGAAAACAAGAATAATAATGACAATTACAGGCGTTGTAACCCTATTAGCAATCGCGTTGACAGTAACGCTGGTCTCTTTCGGCGAAAAAAGCAATGTTGTTTCCGTGGGTGACCCGTATTCCGGGAAGGAAGTCGACGATGAGAAACGCATGGAAAGACTACAGTCGCTGGAAAACGAAAAAAGACAGATCGCCGAGGAAATTAGTAAAAATCCGGATAAATACGAGGCGGAAAGATTGACGGACGAAGAAATCGAAGCTCTCGGCGAAAAGCTTCGTCGCGCTGAGGAAGAGGCGTCAGTAATACTTCAATACTTTAATGACGCGCTGAAGATTGTAGAAAGAAAGAATCCCGGCAAGTTCAAAAGTAGTATCGACAGCCTTATGGAGGTTGACAGGGACGTACTGCAATCGTTTGTTTATACGCTGAAAAACGCTTCGCTTTCAGACAAAGAATCCAAGCTTTTGAAAAATTGTCTTGCGGAAAAAATGCTTATCGTAAATGAGGACGACCCGCTGTTTGACGAAATATTGTCATTGCTGGACGCTCGATGAGATGCGCAGCGTTGACATTGAGGGCGTACGCAGCCAATCGAAAACCGTATCCAAGCTAAACTGTTTATTTAACAAAATATGGGGCTGGAATTAGTCTCAGTTCAAAAAGGGTTTGATATCTACTAAACATACGTAGATTCAAACTCTTTTCCTTATCTGCCGGAGTGAAATTCAAGCTTGTAAAGTGGTTATACAAAAGGACTTGTTTAGACAGAATCCTTCATTTTTGGGAAAAACAAATATTGGAACAGCGCATTGGCAGAAAAGCCTGGGATAAAAGCAGCTTGCCGTCCCCGTGATCAACCCGTAATTCAAGCCGAACTTTAAAACTTTAAAACGGGCTTAAAGAGCGGCTGCATTTCGCCGCGCTTTGCGGAAATGCTTGAAATAGACACCGCCCGCATGGTATCATTCAAGGGCTATATTCGTTGCCCGGGGTAGCCGCTGCAGTAAATTCGAGGGAAGACCGTGAGAGATCCTGCGAATTCACGGGAAGACGGCGCTGCCTTGCCGCGGCACGGTACCAAAATTGACTGAAGGCAAATCTTAAATCTATAGATACGGAGCACGGTTTTTGTTATGCATAGAGACGTTTCAACAGGCATTCGAAGGCTTTTGACGGCCCTGCTGGGCATCATTTTAACGGTGTCGGCGCTGTCCCTGGGGGGCTGCAGCCGCGAAGAGGTTGGTATTATGAACAAAGAAAAATACGGATTACACGTTGAGAAGGACGGCACGATCACGCTTATGGGCGAGCCGTTCTACGGCTTCGGCGTCAATTATTTCGCCGCTGTCGCCTGGTACGTCGGGTCGGAGACTCAGCCCACAGCGGACTATCAGGCGGGCCTTGCCGGGCTTGCGTCCTATAACATCCCGTTCGTCAGGTTCCCGCTGGGCGCTTACTATCCTGCGTATTATGAGCTTTATGACGAGGACCCCGAGAAGGTATTCTCCTTCATGAAGGGAGTTCTTGACGAGTGCCAAAAGAACAACATCGGCGTCATCGCCAGCCTTATGTGGTGGGATGCGGTTATTCCTGTGCACGTGGGAGGCAAGCGCGCTGACATGGGCGACCCGGACAGCGAGGTCGTGAAGTACGCCAGGAAGTACACCGAGGACGTGGTGTCGCGCTTCGCGGACCATCCGGCGATCTGGGGCTGGGAGATCGGCAACGAGTACAATCTGAACGCGGACCTTTGCGACCCGGAGCTCAAGAATTTCCTCTGGCCCTCCACGATTCCCAGCATGCCTCTCGACAACGTGGACGGCTTCGACTATTACACCTCCACCGAGATGCGCACCTTCTACGTCGAGATCGCAAAGGTTATCCGCAAATATGACACCTACAGGATGATCACCACCGGCAACGGCGAGATGAGGCCCTTCGCGAACGCGATCTACAAGGCCGGCAAGGCCATGAACAAGGACACCCACATATGGGAGCTCACCTGGGAGAGCAATACCCGCGAAGAATTCGACAGGATGAACAGCTTTATGACGCCGGATCCTATTGACACGCTTTGCTTCCATCTCCAGTCCGGCACCCACGACGGCAGCAACAAGTACGTTTTGAGCTTTGAAATGTTCGGCGATATCATCAGCAGCAAGGAGTACTTCAAGGCGTATTACGAAACCGCCAAAAAGCTCAAAAAGGCCTGCTATTTCGGCGAATTCGGCGACATGCTGGATATGGAAACGGCTCCCGACGTGATCGAGAAGTTCAAGGTCGTCACCGACGCAATCGCGGCTTCCGGCATACAGATCGCGTCACTGTGGCAGTTCCAGGCATACACTGACGAAGGCGTCAGCGGCGAGAAGCTGGACGTGCTGAGCGGGCTGAACGTGGACCTCAAAGAGCAGGGGAAGCAGAATATTGCGGAATACTGGGAAAAGGTGAAGGATCAGGCGGGCTGAGGCTTTGCAGACTGCAGGCGGCGGTCCGGCTGGACTTAACGGCAGGTCAGCGTCCGTTCAAGTTTTACTTGGCGTTTGTTCAGCGTTTGATTGCGGGCAGGAACATGAAGCCGACCGCGGCAGCAACGGTCGATCCGGCTTTGCGGCTCCTCGGATTCCCTACGAAGGTTCCGCGCAGGTTCCGCGCCGGTTCTGCGCAAGGCTCAGGGCAAGGTTCTGCGCAAGGCTCAGAGCAAGGTTCTGCGCAAGGCTCAGGGCAAGGTTCTGCGCAAGTTCTTTCAGGACGGCCTTTCAGGACGGCCGTGCAGGAGTCCGCGCAAATTCAGAAAAACTATTGACAGAAATTTTAATTGGTGGTATTATGTGTTGGCGTCTTTAGAGATGCTTCATGTGGCTGCGTAGCTTAGCTGGTTAGAGCGTCCGGTTCATACCCGGAAGGTCGTGGGTTCGTGTCCTACCGCAGCCACCATATTCAGGCCCCTTGGTCAAGAGGTTAAGACACGGCCCTTTCACGGCTGCGACACGAGTTCGATTCTCGTAGGGGTCACCACAATCCTGCTGCTGCAGGATTTTTTTGTGTACAGGGCACGGCACAGTACTGACGGGTGAAAGTCCCGTCGCAGGTATTTACCGCCAGGCACAGCGAACCACAAGCCGGAAGCAGCAATGCCAAGGGGAGGAATTTGTATGACGTTTATCTGGCGGGTTTGAGGGGCGCATCGCGGCTCTTGCGGATCAAGGTCAGGGGGGAAAAAACGACGCTTGAAGGCCCCGGCGTGTATTGCCGGACTTCTGCCACGGGACAGGTCTCACGCAATTACGCTCCGGCCGTCCTGAATTCTGCCGCCCGAATTCCACCGCCCGAATTCCACCGCCTGAATTCTACTGCCTGAATTCCATTGCCCGAATAAAATCTCCTGAACAGCTGCCGCTTTTAGGCTCCGTTTAAGGAAAGTATGCTAAAATAAAGGCCGTTATCAACACGGAGGTGTGACATTATGACTATAAAAAGAATATTTAGCTTTAACCGCGCGGCGGTGATTCTGATGGCATTGTTCATGCTTTTCACCGCGGCTGGCTGCACAGAGGGCGGCTCGAAGGATAAAACCGCTGCGCCCGACCGGACAAGCAAGCCGGCAAACACCGACGGGTCTTCGCCCGCGGAAACGGATGCGCCTACAGATAAGCCTACGGACGAGCCGGAGGCTACGCCGGTGCCTGCAGGAGCTGACGGCAAGGTGGCCTTTTATCAGCTGGCGCCTGAGGAAAAGAGCCTCATGATGAGCTACGTGATAAAGACGCCCAACGGGAAGATCGTCGTGATTGACGGCGGTATTGACGGGCACGGACTGGACAAGGCTCCGTACCTTCCTGCGGCGATACGGGCGATTCTCGGGCTTCAGGACGGCGAATATTTCGAGGTGGAGGCATGGTTCCTGAGCCACCATCACAAGGACCACTTCAACGAACTGGCCAAGATGCTGACCGCCTATAAGGAGTCCGACAATTACAAGATCAACAACTTCTATTTCTCTTTTCCCGAATTCGGCACCGAGTGGAAATCCTCCGCCGGCGACAAGGATCACGACATGGAGAAGGGCCTTGTGCTGAGGAACGCCTTTGACCACTATTACGGTATCGTCAAGTTTGAAGGCGTGAAGGGCGCGGACATACCTCCTGCCACCGAAGCGGAGATCGAAAACACCGAGCATTATTACTACAAGGCGATCAACGGCGCCGTGATAAACGACGAGAATATCGAGAAGGGCCTGAGCATCGACGTTGACGGGGTGA
Source organism: Clostridia bacterium (assembly GCA_017848335.1). Taxonomy (GTDB): domain Bacteria; phylum Bacillota; class Clostridia; order UBA1212; family UBA1212; genus UBA1212. The sequence continues at coordinate 4,269 of JAGDAX010000125.1, forward strand.
GCTTCCGGATCCTCCAGAAATGGGCGAAGGGCAACCAGGTCGTCAACAGCACGTCCACGGTCATCCGCATGGTTTACAAGGATCACAGCGTGTTATTCCTGGGCGACTCGTACAACGATAACGCGGCGAAGCTCCTCAGGAACGTGGGCGCGGAGAATCTCAAATCCGAATACGTCCAGATGTCCCATCACGGCCAGGGCGGCCCGACCAAGAAGTTCTACACGTCCATAGAGGCGCAGGATTCCATCAGACTCTGGCCTACGCCCAAGTGGGTCTGGGACGTGGACAAGAAGGGCCCCTACCGCACGTACGAGACAAGAGCATGGATGGGGCTCCCGGAGGATTTCCGCGAATTCGCGGAGCAGGGGCTCGACAAGACCGGCAAGGACATTGTGACCGGGCTTTATACGGCTTTCCCCGCGGAGCCTTCGTCTGCGGCGTCCTGGACGGCTGAGGTGCTGGACGTACAGAGAGTGGCGGTGTGGGAGTAACCGTTTGGCCGGATCTTCGGACTGAACGTCCGGGCTGAGCGTTTTTATCAAAAGAAGAACGTTCGGCACGAACGCGCGGGCTGAGCGTTTGGCCTGAACGGTAATTCACAAAAGAAATGTTTTTGGCCCGGGCCCTGCGGTTCGGGCTTTCGTTGTTTGAGACGACAAGGGCTGCAGCGGGCGAATGCAATTGAGAAAATTGAGAAGCGCGGCAAGAGCGAGCGCAGCGAAGAAGTGCGGCTGTAAAGAGCGCGCAAAAGGAGTCCGCTGCCTCCGCGCGGAACGCGCCGGCCTCTATCCTTACAGCTTAACTTACGCGTCCGAAATCAAAAAAAGTTTTGTTATGCCGCGGAAATATTGTATAATGAATGTGTATATACCAAAAGCACCGCAGGCGGGCGCTTTACGGTATTTCGCACTATTTATCAGGAACGGTATCGCAATGCTCGAATTTCAAAACGTTTCATACAAGGCCGACGACGGATACGAAATACTTGACGACATAAGCTTTAAGATCGGCAGCGGCTTTGTGGCCATTACCGGGCCCAACGGCAGCGGCAAGTCCACTGTCGCAAGGCTTATTTCAGGCATCATAAAGCCGACGTCAGGCAGGATCCTTTTCGGCGGCGGGGATATCACGCAAAGCAGCGTGACGGACAGAGCCAAAATGGGCATCAGCTTCGGTTTTCAGCAGCCCGTGAGGTTTAAGGGGATCACGGTGTACGACCTGCTGACGCTGGCGGCGGGGAAGGATCTTACCGAGAGGGATGCGTGCAAATATCTTTCCGCGGTGGGTCTTTGCGCGAAGGATTATATTGACAGGGAGGCCAACGCAAGCCTTTCGGGCGGCGAGCTCAAGCGTATCGAAATCGCGATGATCGTCGCCAGGTCCACCGTCTTCTCGGTGTTCGACGAGCCGGAGGCAGGCATCGACCTTTGGAGCTTTAACAACCTTATCAGCATTTTCAAAAAGCTTTACGACGACACGAAGGGCTCGGTGGTGATCATTTCGCACCAGGAGCGCATTCTTAAGCAGGCGGAGCGCATTATCGTGATTGCGGACGGACGCATACAGGCGGACGGCGAGGGCAGGGAGGTATTTAAGGAGCTGACCAACCCTTATGGCTGCAGATTTTACAAAGGAGGCGCGGAATGATTTTTGACAGCTTGAACAGAGAGCAGATCGGCCTTCTTGACGAGATTTCGGACGCGTCGGTCTTTAAGGGCGACGGCGCATACAATCTGAGGCTTGACGGACACGGAGTCATGCGGCACAATACCGACCGTATCAATATTGTCCCCAGGAATGACGGGCAGGGCATTGAGGTCTACGTGAAGCCGGGCACTGTCGGCGAGACGGTGCACATTCCCGTGATCATCAGCGAGAGCGGCCTCAAGGAAACCGTGTTCAATGATTTTTACATTGGCGAGGGCTGCGACGTAACCGTTATCGCGGGCTGCGGCATACACAACGCCGGGGACCTGGAGTCCATGCACAGCGGGGTTCATTCATTCTCGGTTGGCAAAAACGCGAGGGTGAAATATATCGAGAAGCACATCGGCACCGGCGGGCGCGGCAAGCGTTCAATGAATCCGACCACCTCCGTCATGATCGAGGAGGGCGGCTTTATGGAGATGAACACGGTGCAGATAAAGGGCGTTGACAACGCATCCCGCATGACGAGGGCCGTGGTCAAAAAGGGCGGTACGCTTGTCATTACCGAGAAGATAATGACCGACGGTGAACAGACCGCCGGGACTGAGTTTACGGTCGACCTTGACGGTGAGGATTCGTGCGCCCGCGTGGTGTCGCGTTCCGTGGCAAGGGGCCGTTCGAAGCAGCTTTTCGTTTCCGACGTGAGGGGAAATTCACGGTGCAGCGCCCGTACCGAGTGTGACGCGATCGTGATGGACGAGGCCGGCGTTTCGGCGATCCCGAAGATTTCAGCCAACGTACCGGAGGCGTCTCTGGTGCACGAGGCGGCCATCGGGAAGATCGCCGGGGAGCAGCTTGTGAAGCTGATGACGCTGGGACTCACCGAGAAGGAAGCCGAGGAAGAGATAATTAACGGATTTTTGAAATAGCTTCGGTGCGGCCTGTCCGGATATGATCGTCCTGTTCGGCTTGAATGCTTGCAAATGAAACCTTTAGAAGCTTTGTGAAATCTTATTGAAGCCTTGTGAAATCTTATAAAGCCTTGTGAAATCTTATGAAGCTTTATGAAATCTTACAGAACCTTATGAAACATTAAAAACCTGACAGCAGGGAGTGATCTTACGTGCTCAAAGTATACAACGTATTAAACCGCAAAAAGGAAGAGTTTGTCCCGGGCGACGGCGGCAACGTCAAAATGTACGCCTGCGGCATCACCGCCTCCGGCTCGGCCCACATCGGCCACGCCTACCAGGCGATCATTTTCGACGTCATCAGAAGCTACCTCGAATATTCCGGCTACAACGTGACCTACGTGCGCAACTACACGGACGTGGACGATAAAATCATCATCAAGGCCCGTGAGCTCAAGGTGGATCCGCAGCAATACGCCGAGCAGATCATGGGCGAGATCGACGGGCAGTTCAGGGAGCTGGGCGTGATGCCCCCGACAATATGCTCCAGAGCCACCGAGTGCATCAGCGACATGATCTCCTTCATACAGACGCTTATCGACAAGGGCTTCGCGTACCCCACGGAGTACGGCGACGTCTACTACAAGGTTGACAGATTCCCCAAGTACGGCGCATTTTCCAACAGGCTTGAGGGCAGCGAGCTGCTTTCGGGCGTCCGCAAGGAGACCGAGCCCGGCAAGCTGGACGACAGAGACTTCGCGCTCTGGAAGCATGCCGGCGACGACGAAATATTCTGGGAGAGCCCCTGGGGCAAGGGCCGTCCGGGCTGGCACATCGAGTGCAGCACCATGAGCATGAAGTACCTTGGCGAGACGCTGGATATTCACGGCGGCGGCAAGGATCTGATTTTCCCGCACCACGAGAATGAGATCGCCCAGAGCGAGGCATTGACGGGCAAGCCCTTTGCGCGGTACTGGCTGCACAACGGCCTTGTGAAGGTGAACGGCCAGAAAATGTCAAAGTCACTTGGCAACGGCATACTTCTCAAGGACCTTCTCGACAATTACGTCGGCGACGTTATCAAGATCACGCTGCTCATGAACAGCTACAGGTCCGACGTCAACATCATGGACGGCATTTTCGACAGCAACGAGGCCAAAATTTACGAAATCTACAAGCTTTTCGACAAGGTCGGGACGCTTGCAGGAGGCGCGGAGCAGGCGGGCACAGAGCATGCAGACCCCGGGAAGGCAGACGCTGAGAAGGCGGTTCCGCAGCCGGGGGTATCGCAGCTTTCCGCGAGGATCGAGAATGAGTTCCGGGAGGCCATGGACAACGACTTCAACACAAGCCTTGCGGTGGCGAACCTTTTCGGGTACAGCCAGGAGCTTGCGAAGCTCGTGAATAAAAACCTTATCGGTGAGGCCCTGGACGTTATGAACACGCTCAAGCGGGTCTACGGGGTGCTCCGGCTCCTCAACGACAGGCCGGCGGACGTGATCGCGAGCATCAAAAACAAGCACCTGAAGCTTGCCGGTGTGGACAAGGCAGAAACCGACGAAGCCTTCGAAAAGTGGAAAATATTAAAGAGCGAGAAAAAGTTTGATGAATGTGATATAATAAGAAACGATATGGCCGCGAAGGGCATTGTGTTCGTCACCGAAAGGAACGGCGGAAGCTACTGGGACGTCAGATTCTGACCGGCTTCCCGGCGGCTGAATCTTAAAGAAGGGAGCGTTCAATGAACAATAACAAGAACGGAAACGTATCCAAAAACACCACGTTTATGGACGGGAATATTAAAGACAATTCCGCAGCTGATATCATAAGTAAGGTCTATGTCTGTCTCAAAGAACGCGGATATAACCCCATTAATCAATTCGTGGGATACATCATGTCCGGTGACCCTACTTATATCACCAATTACGGCGGCGCCAGGTCTATCATAACCGAGGCCGAGAGGGACGAGCTCCTGGACGAATTTGTCAGATTCTACCTTGAGCACCTTAAAACTGACGGCAGAAAATAAGGGGACGTAAGGGGACACCGCATTTGGCTTCAGCGATTGGTATTGATTACGGGGATTCCCGCATCGGAATAGCTGTCAGCGACTCCATGGGCATTGTCGCCACGCCGAGATGCGTCATCAGCGGCAAGGGCGGCCTCGAGAAGGTCTGCGCCGGCATCGGCGAGATCTATCAGAAGGAGCGCTGCTCTACGCTTGTCATCGGCTATCCGCTCAATATGGACGGCTCGGGCGGCGAAAGAGTGCGGCGGACGGAGCTTTTCATAAAAAGGTTTTCCGAAATGTTTCCCGACGCCGAAATCGTGCGCTGGGACGAGAGGCTTACCACCAAGGCCGCGGACAGGGCGATGCTCTCCATGGGCGTGAAGCAGAAGCAGAAGGGCGTCAGCGATATGATCGCGGCGCAGATGATACTGCAGGGGTATTTGGAGAGCAGGAGATAGAGTAGTGCCGGGCGCCGGGTGACCGGTGCGCTGCGCGGCGGCTTGTCGCGGTGAAATCATAATTGCAAAGTCAAAAGAAAGAATCAACCATGAACGAAAGCGACAACATTCGAAGCGATTTCTGGATAACAGACGAGGACGGAAACGATTTTCATCTGGACCTTTTGGGCTTTGCCGATTACGAAAAGAAGGTCTATGTTCTCTGCGCTCCGGCAAGCTCAAATGAGTCCGGGGAAGGAGCCCGGGCAGGGACCAAAAAGGCGCCCAAGGTCGCTATATTCAACCTCACGTACGTAAACGAGCAGCCTCAGTTTACGCCTGTCGCCGACAGGGAGCTGTGCGAAAAGATTTTCGGCATTTACTCAGACCGTGTCATTGAGGATCAGCTTAAAAATACCTGAGCAGAGGACTTAAAAAGATAATGCGAACATAAAAGTCCGGCCCGGCCGCACGCAGTGATCAGCCCCTGTCAAGGTAGACAAGTA
>JAGDAX010000126.1 GCA_017848335.1 Clostridia bacterium
GGAAGTTTTCACGGGCTATCTTACCCAGCTTGCGCTGTCGCAGTACGACCGGGTACCGTATAACACTTCCCTTGCCGGAACGATGGAGGATACGCAAAACAGCGTCAGACCATGGGAGTATGTGATGCTTGCCGACGGCAGCCGGGCCGCGGATCTGAACGAGGGCACCGTCGCTTTCATCAACACGGCGCATTTCGCTTACGATAACCGGATTACGATGTTCGTACAGCGTTCGGACGGCAGCGTAAAGCCTGCGGGCGAGATCACCGGCGGCTTTGTTGAAAGAAGCATGACCGTCGGCATCGCCTACAGCAATACCGCCGGGTTATTCGGCGCAAACCTTACGGGCGGCACATTCGCTTTGGTGGGCGTTCCGGTCGCCGCGCTCGCCGCCGTACTCTTCGCGCTGATTTATCGGAAAAAGAAAAAAGCCGCAGCTGCGGCTGCAGCAAATAACGAAGGAGAATCACAATGAAACGCTTATCTCAATCCATTTTAGCTGTATTCTTAGCGGTACTGATGGGAATACTGCCTGCCGTCAGGGTCCTTGCGGCGGATACTGCTTCGCCCGATTTCATCAGCGAGGTCAAGGTGTTCCTCGGTGACTGTTCCACCGCCGAGGCGGAAGGCTACACCTTGCTGAAAGACGGCAACGATCCTGTTGACCTTAACCAAAACGCCGGCGGCGGCCTCGGCTCAAAGGGTGAGAAAGCCGTTTACATCGGCTACAAAACCACCAAAAACCGCAGCGAGGCGATCACCGACCTTGCGCTGATGAATATGAAGGGCGGCTATAAAACAAAGGATTATGAGCTTCTGATGCAGCAGCAGATGAGTTCGCAGATCATCCCGTTCGTGGAATCGTTTATGGATGCGATCCTTGAATACAGGGAGAACTATTCCTCGGATAATGAAGGAAACAGACAGCGGGCCAGGTATATTCATGATCTGCTCAATAAGCTGACGGACGATGACTGCGGAGACAGCGGACTGGGTGACCTGCTTCTGAACGAGACGGTATATGAAATGGCCAAGCCGGTGTGGGACGCTCTTTCAGCCGAACAAAAGACAAAAACGAGCTTTTACGCCGTGAACACGCAGGTACGTGACGCGATCCCCAATGCGGAGAAAAACAAACACGCGGATATTCTGACAATTGTCGCGCAGTCGAACGGAAACGCCATGCTGCTGATGGAGTCTCTGATTGCAAGGGCAACTGACAGCAATCCAACCACCTGGGTTGAGCGTTTCTGCGGATTGACGTACGACGATCTGATCGAAGCGACCGGCAAATCGCCGACCGATGCCGGCAATGAACTGGATAAGCTTTACAGCGACGACGCGGATGCGATTTTGGATATGTGGGAGATCTTCCGTGAGCAGCTGCTCTCCGCAGATGAATCGGGAGAAAAACTCGATAAAATGAGCTTACAGCAGACAAGCGGGAACAAAGAGGCGCTTGAGAGTTTTGACGTTGAGAAAGCCGAAGATTCCGATATCGCCGCGCTTGCAGGCGCCGTTGCGGAAACGGAGGTCGATACCGAAGTCTTTACCAACCGTCTGACGGACGTGCTGGTAAAAGCCTATCTTGAAAACACCGGGTACGGCGAAGGCACGCTCTACGACTTCTTTACCATGACAAAAGAAGAAGCGGAAGACTGTATCGAAGAGATCTACACGCTCGTGGCGTCTCTTTCGAAGGGACAACGCGCAAGCCTGGAATTCGTCACCCTTTCCGATCTTGTCGTCATAGCCGGCACGGACGGCGGTGAATACTCGGACGAGAATTTCGAAACGTTCGAACCGATCTCCGTCTATGACGGCGTGAACCGTGATATATACAAAAAGGGCGGCGTAGCGCTGACAAGCGACGCGATCCGCAGTCGTGCAGCTGAAGATGCTCTCAATGAAGAAACGTCCTCCTTCCCGATCCACTGGTGGACATTCGTTTCCGGCGGGCTCGCGCTCTCTTCAGCGGCGGCGCTTGGATTTTCGCTTTCCAGGTATTACGGCTATACTAATAAAATAGAGGAGCTCAGCAATACGCTTTTGCAAGGTCAAAGAGCGATCAAAGACGCGGAGAACTGTCTTTATGAATTCGGCAAGTCCGGCGGAAAATCCATAAGGGAATACTATCAAACGGGCGGGAAACAAGGAATAAACTATGTTGAGTATAACGCCATAACGAGAAAAATGAACGTTCAGATCGAAAATCTCAGGGTGATCCAGAAAAGCAACCGCAAGATCATTGAGCCTGAAATCGAGCGTCTGAGCTCCAGAAGCTTAACGTGCAAATACCTGTCTATCGGTTTTTCCGTGGCGATGGTCGTTTTTTCCGCCGTAACCGTTTATCTGACCTGGCAGGATATGAAAGCTTATTACAACGTGGAAATGACGCCGATGCCAAACTTTATCATAGATGAAAAGGACTTGATCGGTTACAACATAAAGGGTGAAAAGGTCGTGCTGAAAAATCAGTCGGCGTACTATCAGTTGGTCGAAAGCAATCGCACCGCACAGTCTGAATACTTCTCCGTGCTCGGTACCGGCGCAGATCTGAACGGCGACGTGGGAAAGCAGTGGCTTGCGCTCTACGCCGTAAAAAAAGACTTGATGGAGCCGATCCTCGCTTCCTCCCTCAAGGTCGTTGCAGGCAACGATCAGATCCCCGCAGGATATGAGACCGGTATCCATATGTTCGGCTCCGACGCGGCGTTCAATTTGAACAGCAGCCTCTACGACTGGAACAACGACGCCCCGAGCGTGTACGTGTATTTTGACACCGATGACACTGCGAGCTCCTCCGCAGGTGCGGCCGGCGCGAACTTCACCGCCGGGGCGCTGGCTCTCACGGGCGGTGCAGGCATTGTGGTCGGAACAGCTGCAGCTGTGCTTGTTATGAACGGAATTAAGAAAAAGCAGGCAGGTCTTGCCTCAGATGAAAAATAAACAACCCACTATTGGAGGAATGAAAATGAAACGCTTTTCGGTTGTATTCACGGCTCTTCTTTTGACAGTTCTAATGGTGACCAGCCACCCGCTTCAGGTGCTTGCGGAAACGCATCCGGATTACGTCGGCGAAGTCAAGATCTTTTTCGGCGATTATTCCACCGCCGAAGCGGAGGGCTACACGCTCTTAAAGGACGGCAGCAACCCCGTCGATCTGAACCAGAACGCAGGCGGGGGTCTCGGTTCTAAAGGTGACAAAGCTGTTTACCTCGGCTACAAGACCACCAAGAACCGCAGCGAAGCGATCACCGACCTTGCGTTGATGAATATGAAGGGCGGCTACGACGTTGCGGAATACGAAACAATGTTTGATACCTATATCAAATCGCAGATCAATCCGCTGGCAGACAAATTCATCGCTATGATCACGGAGTACCGCCAAAACATTTCGAGGTCTAATCCTAATTCAATGCACGCATATTATTCCCGTAATATTCTTAACAAGTTTATCGACGATGATCCCGGAAAAGGACTCGGACAGTTGTTCTTAAATGAAACAAAATATGAAATGGGAGATGCGGCATATAACGCGCTTTCGGATTCCCAAAAGAAAGGCGTCGCCGACCTGATCACCATTCTCGCGCAATCAAACGGAAAAGCGACCCTGACGATCGCAAATCTGCTCGCCAGGGCGTGCGACACGAACGATACGACGTGGATCGAGCGCTTCCGGAAAATCACCTACGATGCTTTGGTCGAACAGACGGGGCTTACTCCGACGGACGCCAAAAAACAGCTCGCCAAGCTCTATGACGACGATGCCCGGCAGATCCTTGATATGTGGGACACATTTGCGAAGGAGCTGAGCGAATACGACAGCGCCGTGGAAAAAGCGGAAGGCGCCGATCTTGAGGCAGCCCGATTGGAGCTTGAAAATCAGGCAAAGGTAATCAGAACACTGAAAAAACTTGAGGCAAACGATGACAGGATCAGGAAATACGTCCGTGCATACGAAGAATATATGGCGGAGTACATCGAGACCATGACTGCCATTCAGACGGTTTGCGTTTACGAGTATCTCGAAAATGAGGAATACGGCGACGGGACAATGCTCGATTTCTTCCTTCGTCCGTCGGATGATGTCGATACCGACGAGATCTATCCTCTTGTGGCGTCTCTTACGCCGGGCCAGCAGGCGGGTCTTTCCTTCGTTTCGATCAAAGAGCTTGTTTCCATGACTATCATCGATAATGAGGAGTACGAAAACGCCGAGTATAATTTCATTGACGAGGTTTCGATCTATGATGGCGTTGACCGTGGCATTTACGAGCCTGGCGGTGTTGCGCTGACGAGCGACGCAAGGCGTGCGGGCGTTACCGAAGAAATGGAAGAAAGAAGTATGTTCAGCACATGGACGATATCCATGATGACTGTTACAGGCATTGCGACCGTTGCCTTGGCGGTGTCGGCTGCCGGCTGGATCGAAAATGCGGTGAAAGTCAGCCAGATAGAAGCCAAAATTGCCGCAACTCCTATGACTTACGGCGCCAGCGATACTTTCTTAATGATAGACGGAGAGCAGGTTTTTCAGGCAGAAGAACTGTCTTCTGAGGAAATTGCATTAAAGTTTAACAGCGGGCTTGACAGATTTACCGCGGCGTCAAAATTGTGCAGAGGTCTGACTATCGGTCTTGGCATCGCCGTGATCATCCTTGCAGGGGTCACCACATATATGACGTGGCAGGATATGAAAGCGTATTACAACGTGGAGTTCAGCCCGATCCCGCACTATATGGTAGATGAAAAAGATATAATCGGCTATAACAGTAAGGGCGAAAAGGTCATGCTTAAAAACCAGTCCGCCTATTATAAAGCGGTCGAATGCAACCGCACCGAAAGCGACGAGTTTTACAAAGTGCTGGGCAACCACGCGGATATGAACGGCGACGTCGGCAGTCAATGGCTCGCGCTCTATTCGGTAAAAAAGGAATTGATGGAGCCGATCCTTGCTTCTTCTCTCCGGGTCGTTGTCGGCAAAGCGGACGTTCCGGCAGGTTATACCACAGGCATCCATATGTTCGGCACCGATGCGGCGTTCAACCTGAACAATCCTTATTATGACTGGGCAAACGACGCCCCGAGCGTGTACGTGTACTTCCAGACGGACGACACCGCGGCAAGCACAGCGGGTACGATCTTCACGGTCGGTATGTATGCCCTTGTCGGCGGTGCCGGTATCGCTCTCGGAGCGATCATCACCGCGCTTGCCATGAAAAAAAAGACAAAAGAAACCGTCACAGCATAACTGTTGATTTTTTCCCATCGCTTAGAATAGGCCTCATATACCTCTAACGACGTCATGTCTGTATTGGACTCAAACACAATGAGCCCGAACTCATCCTGCTTGTCAAGGTACTTTTTCTTCGGAATAAGTACCTTTCTTTCTGTTCCGCCCCGGCACACCCCGGATACCGCCCCGGCACGACCCGGATACCGCCCGGCACGACCCGGATACCGCCCGGCACTCCCCGGATACTGCCTGGCACTCCTCGAAATGCCTCGGATACCGGTTGCGCGGCACACGCTTTTATGATATAAACAAATCGACACATTCCGGAAGGAAATACACGAAAATAATACGAAAAGAGGAACGCAAATGCTACTATTTTACATTCGGCACGGTGACCCCGACTACAAAAACGACAGCCTCACCCCCAAGGGAGACCTGCAGGCGATGGCCGTGGCCAAAAGGCTTGCCGCGTTCGGTATTGACGAGGTTTACAGCTCCTCCCTGGGCAGAGCGATGAGGACCGCCAAGCCGACCTGCGACCTTCTCGGGCTCACCGCCAAGCCCTGCGACTGGGCCACCGAAAACCGCGCCTGGGAGCACTTCACGATCACCACCGACGAAGGGATCTGCACCTGGTGCTTTTTCGACGCCAAGTACCGCCGGCTCCTTAACGCGCCCGAGGTCAGGGCCCTGGGCGACAAGTGGTACGAGCACCCCTGCTTTGAGGGCACAAAGTTCAAGGAAGGCGTCGTCAACGTCTCAAAGGATATCGACGATTTTATGCTGTCGCTGGGCTTCCGCCACGACACCGCGAACAGGTATTTCATTCCCGAGAAGGAAAACAACAAGCGGATCGCGCTCTTCTCGCACCAGGGCTTTGCCACCATTTTCCACAGCTGCATTCTGGATATCCCCTACCCGCTGTTTGCGAGCCACTTCGATATTTGTCACTCGGGAATGTCGGTGATCGATTTTTCCGTCAACAGCGAGGGGCTCGTGGTGCCCAACGTCCTGGAATATTCCAGCGACGGCCACATTCTGAAGGAAGGCCTTCCGCAGCAATACAATTACGGCTACAGGTTCTGACGCAGACCGCAAGAAGGCTGCGTCTTGACACTTCCCACGCAGTCCGCAAGAAGGCCGCGGCTTGACACTTCCCACGCCGTCCGCAAGAAGGCCGCGCAATCTGCGCGAAGCCCGCGGTTCTGCCGCCGCCCGCGATTCTGACACCGCCCGCGGTTCTGCCGCCGCCCGCACACCCCGAGGAGGAAAACTGACATGGAAAAAGCAAAAAGATACGACAGCATCAGGCCCGGCCGGGTCTGGCTCGACACAAAAGGCGAACGGATCCAGGCCCACGGCGGCTCGGTGATGTTCCTGGACGGAGCGTACTACTGGTACGGCGAGAACAAGGAATTCACGGACCGCGCCAAGGGCATCTGGCACTGGGGCGTGCGCTGCTACCGCTCGACCGACCTTTACAACTGGGACGACCTCGGGCTCATTATCCCGCCGGACACCGGGAATCCCGAAAGCAGCATCCACCCCACCTCGCTGATGGACCGGCCCCACATTATTTACAACAAAAAGACCCGCCAATTTGTGTGCTGGCTTAAGATCATGCACCGCGACGGCACCCAGAGCGAGACTGTTTTGACCGCCGACAGCCTTACCGGGCCCTACCGGATCGTCCGCGAAGGCCTCCAGCCCCTCAATATGAGCGCCGGCGACTTCGACCTGGCCGTGGCCGACGACGGCAAGGCCTATTACTACTTTGAGCGCGTGCACTCGGAGACCATTTGCGCGGACCTCACGGCGGACTACACCGACGTCACGGGCTACTACTCAACGCATTTTCCGAGCACGCACCCGCCCTTTGTCCGTGAAGCCACCGCCCACTTCCTGCGCAACCACAAGCACTACCTTGTGACCTCAGGCACCACCGGGTACTACCCCAATCCGTCTGAAATTGCCGTGGCCGACACCTGGCACGGGCCCTACAAGGTGCTCGGCGATCCTCACCCGGGCGACCCCACCCGCACCTCTTTTCACAGCCAGATCTCCAGCGTCTTCAAGGTGCCCGGCAAGAAAGACCTCTACATAGCCTGCGCGGACCGCTGGATTCCCCAGGCAATGGACCTGCCTTACGAGCTTTACGCAGAAGCTTTCTCGACGGTCTTCGGCGGCGCCACAGGCGACGAGCTCCAAAAGGGGCTGGACGTGATGGCCTCGCTCCCGCCCGAGAATACAAAGGAAGCCGACTACGTGTGGCTGCCCTTCCGGTTCGACGGCGACATGGGCATTCTGGACTGGCGCGACGAGTGGCGGATCGAGGAATTCGAATGACGCAGCAGCCCGGCAAGGCGGCGCTTCAAAGGCTGCCCGTCAAGGCGGCCTAACAAAGCAACCGTCGGGATATGGCCCGATAGCAGTCTCGCGAACATGGCTCTGACCGAAGCTCAGGTAGGCAGAAAGCCGAAAAAATCTGCATCCTTTTTATTCAAAAACCATCATTTCTTTCCTGATTTTGTGAAACTCTTCAGGCGCTTTTCAAAAAAAGGTCGTCAAAACAAGCGAGGGCAGCTTTTCGGCTGCCCTCGCTTGTTTTGTGGTGTGTGGTCGATTTAGATGCAGAGGGCTGTTTTTACCCTACTGTACATCCTTAAAAGATGCACTGTGCAGACTAAAAAGA
>JAGDAX010000127.1 GCA_017848335.1 Clostridia bacterium
AAATCAGCATGATCACTGAAGACGGCAGGATGACAAAGGCCCGTGTTGACATGGGCGCTCCGACGTTTGAGCATGGCAGCGTGCCTTACGACCCTGCATTCGTGCGCGACGGGAAGCTTGAGGTGAACGGGCAGGAGGTGCCGGTGGTTATTGTCGGGATGGGGAATCCGCACTGCGTGGTTTTCCTGGATGGCGCGGACGTTGATACGCTTGACCTTGCGGCGATCGGCCCCTCGTTTGAGAATCATCCCGCATTTCCCGAGAAGGTCAACACCGAGTTTATCAATCTGATCGACCGCGGCACGATCAGGATGCGCGTCTGGGAGCGGGGCTCCGGCGAGACGATGGCTTGCGGGACAGGGGCTTCCTCTGCGGCGGTGGCTTCGATCCTGAAGGGCTTCTGCGACAGGGGCTGCGTGACCGTGAAGCTTCGCGGCGGCGACCTTGAAATCGCCTGGGACGGCTCCGGAAACGTTTTTATGACAGGCCCGGCGGAGACGATCTGCACCGGTGATTACCTGATGAATATTTGATGAATATTTGATGAATATCCGGTGAGACCGTGACCCTAAATAAACAAGGCGTGAGCGTCAAAAAACATATATACCAATATACCGACAACAAGGCGCACCCTTTCAACAATGAGGCGCACGCCTTAAGGCATTATTACGACAAATACAAATTCGGGCGCAGGGCCTAAGCCGGGGAATCCCGTGAGACGCAATGAACCAATTTAAGCTTGTTTCCAATTACATACCTACAGGCGACCAGCCGGAGGCGATCAAAAAGCTCACGGACGGCATTCTCGCGGGCGACAGGGCGCAGACTCTTCTCGGCGTGACCGGCTCGGGCAAGACCTTTACGATGGCTAACGTCATCAGGAACGTCAACAAGCCGACGCTTGTGATCGCGCACAACAAGACTCTTGCCGCGCAGCTTTGCTCCGAGTTTCGGGAATTCTTCCCGGAGAACTGCGTTGAGTTCTTTGTGTCCTACTACGATTACTACCAGCCGGAGGCATATATTGCGGCCTCCGACACGTATATCGAGAAGGACGCGCAGATAAACGACGAGATCGACCGGCTGAGGCACTCTGCGACGGCGGCTCTTCTTGAGCGGAGGGACGTTATTATCGTGGCCAGCGTGTCCTGCATTTACGGGCTTGGCGACCCGGAGGATTACACGGATCTCATGATCTCGCTGCGTCTGGGCATGGCCATCGAGCGCGACAAGCTTATCGCGAGGCTGGTGGAGATACGTTACGAGCGCAACAATCTGGAGCTCAAGAGAAACTGCTTCAGGGTACACGGCGACACGGTCGAGATCATTCCGTCGGACATGGCCACGCATCTCATAAGGATCGAATTCTGGGGCGATGAGATCGACAAGATGACCGAGATCGACGCCATCACCGGCGAGATCATCGGTACAAGGTCGCACGTGGCGATATTCCCGGCGTCCCACTACGCTACGACGGGCGACAAGCTGCTGCGCGCGACGGATCAGATCCTCGAGGATATGAAGGAGCGCGTGGAATACTTCAACGGCATCAACAAGCCCGTGGAGGCCTACAGGATCGAGCAGCGCACCAGATTTGACGTGGAAATGATGCGGGAGACCGGCTTTTGCCAGGGGATCGAGAATTACTCGCGGTACATCAGCGGACGCGCTCCTGGTGTGCCGCCGTACACGCTCATTGACTACTTCCCGAAGGATTTCCTGCTTTTTATTGACGAGTCACACGCTACGGTGCCCCAGATCCGGGCAATGTTCAACGGAGACAAGGCGCGCAAAACCTCGCTGGTGGATTACGGCTTCCGGCTCCCGGCAGCCTTCGACAACAGGCCCCTCAATTTCACGGAGTTCAACTCCAAGATCAACCAGGTGGTCTACGTCAGCGCGACGCCGGCGGAATACGAGCGCGGGCGTTCGGCCAAGATCGCGGAGCAGGTCATAAGGCCTACCGGTCTGCCTGACCCTGAGATCATCGTGCGGCCCGTGGAAAATCAGATCGACGACCTTATCGGCGAGATAAGGACGGTGACCGGGAAGGGCAGCCGCGTGCTTGTCACGACACTGACCAAGAAGATGGCCGAGAGTCTCACGGACTACCTTGCCAAGATCGGCATCAGAGTGCGCTACCTGCATTCGGACGTCAAGACCACAGAGAGAATGGAAATAATCCGCGACCTGAGGCTGGGCGAATTCGACGTGCTGGTGGGCATCAACCTCCTGAGAGAGGGCCTGGATCTGCCGGAGGTGTCGCTGGTCGCGATCCTCGACGCAGACAAGGAGGGCTTCCTGAGAAGCGAGACGTCTCTCATTCAGACCGTCGGAAGAGCCGCGCGCAACGCCGAGGGCCGCGTCATTATGTACGCGGATGAGATCACTGATTCGATGAACAGCGCCATCACGGAGACCAACCGCCGCCGCGGGATACAGATCGCCTACAATGAGGCGCACGGTATCACGCCCAAGACCATACAGAAGAACGTGGCAAAGATCATTGAGTCCATGAATCGTGACGAGGGCGGCCGCAAGCTTCCCAAGGGCAGCTACGGTGTGCGCAAGACAGGCAGCGACGCGAAAATGACACTTGCCGACGCTTACAAGAACGCCGCGAGAATACTGCCCTCCGTGAACGAGGCTGTGTCGCCGGAGACGGTCTGCGAGATGCTGGAGGACGCGATGCGCGAGTTCGCAGGCAACCTCGAGTTCGAGCTGGCCGCCAAGGCGAGGGATATGCTTAAGACGTTTAAGGCGTTTGCGGGTTAGGGAAGCTATGAGTGCCCGGAGTAAGGCAAGAGGCAAGAGGCCGGCGCGCTCTCCGCGCGCCGTTCGGGCAAAGCAGGGACTTAACGCAGGGCCCTGACTCAGGCGATATAGTGCAAGCCTGAACCGGACCGGGATCCGGCCGCCGCCCTTGATGCGGCAGGAAAGGAATATATATGCAAACCGAGATCGTAATAAGAGGGGCGAGAGAAAACAACCTCAAGAATATAGACGTTAAGGTGCCGCGGGATAAATTCGTGGTCTTCACGGGCGTGAGCGGCTCAGGCAAGAGCTCGCTGGCGTTTGATACCATTTACGCGGAGGGGCAGAGGCGGTACATTGAGTCGCTGTCCTCCTATGCGCGCATGTTCCTGGGACAGATGGAGCGTCCTGACATTGACAGTATTGACGGGCTTTCGCCGGCTATTTCCATTGACCAGAAGACCACGTCCAGAAATCCCAGGTCCACCGTGGGGACGGTGACGGAGATATACGACTACCTGAGGCTTCTTTACGCGAGAGCCGGGGAGGCGTACTGCCCGAATTGCGGCAGGAAGATCACCGCGCAGACCGTGGATCAGATGGTGGACACGGTCATGAAGACGCCGGAGGGCACCAGGATGATGCTTGCCGCGCCGGTGGTGAGAGGCCGCAAGGGTGAATACAAGGCGCAGCTGGAGGGCTACCGCAAGAGCGGATTTGCCCGTGTTATGGCGGATGGGATCATTTACGAGCTGACGGAGGACATACCGCTCGAGAAGAACAAGAAGCACGATATCGACGTCATTGTGGACAGGATCTCCATCAAGAAAGGCATCGAGGCGAGGGTCACGGATTCGGTGGAGACTATTCTCGGGCTCTCCGGCGGGCTTTTGAAGACCATTGTCGAGGGCGAGGAGCCGAGGATATACAACAGGGATTACGCCTGCCCGGATTGCGGCATCAGTATTCCGGAGGCGCAGCCGCGCATGTTTTCCTTCAACAACCCATTCGGGGCGTGTCCTGAATGTACCGGTCTCGGGGTGATCTCGGAGTTCAGCGAGGATCTGGTGGTGCCTGACTGGTCGCAGTCGCTGGCGGGCGGCGCCATCAAGCCCATGGGCTTCTCGTGCTCGGACAGCTATTTCGCCTCGAAAATGGAGGGCCTGGGGGAGGAGTACGGCTTCACGCTTTACACGCCCTTTAAGGACATTCCGGAGGAGGCCCGCAATATTATCATGTACGGCTCCGGCGCTTACAAAATCGCCTTCCGGTTTGAAGGGGTCACGTACCGCCACGCCTTCTGGGGCGTCATGCCTACGATCAAGAACCGCTACAGGGAGACCAAAAGCGAGATGATGAAGGCGCATTACGAGAGCTTCATGACCACGCGGCGCTGCGAGACCTGTCAGGGGAGAAGGCTCAAAAAGGAGAGCCTCGCCTTTAAGATCGGCATGCTCAATATTGCCGAGCTTTGCGACAAGTCCGTGAAGGACGCGGCGGTGTTTTTCGACTCGGTGCAGTTTGAGGGTATGAGGCAGCAGATCGCGGCTCCTATCCTGAAGGAGATCAAGGCAAGGCTGGGCTTCCTGGTGTCCGTGGGGCTGGACTATATCACGCTGTCGAGGACGAGCGCCACGCTTTCGGGCGGCGAATCCCAGAGAATAAGGCTGGCCACGCAGATAGGCTCGGGTCTTACGGGCGTGATATATATTCTCGACGAGCCCAGCATAGGCCTTCACCAGCGGGACAACAACAAGCTCATCGCGACGCTGAAGAGGCTGCGGGACCTGGGCAACACGCTCATCGTGGTGGAGCACGACGAGGACACGATGCGGGCGGCTGATCATATTATCGATATCGGCCCGGGCGCGGGAACATGCGGCGGCAAAATCGTTTTTTCCGGCACCCCCGAGGAAATTCTCGAATGCGAGGACTCGATCACCGGGAAATATCTCTCCGGCAGGATCAGTATTCCCGTGCCTCAAAAGAGACGCAAGGGTACAGGCGCGTTCCTTACCGTGAAGGGTGCCCGCGAGAACAATCTCAAAAACATCGACGTCACGTTCCCGCTGGGCATGTTCATTTGCGTGACCGGCGTATCCGGGTCCGGCAAGAGCTCCCTCGTAAACCAGATACTGGCCGAGGCGCTGCTGTCGGAGCTTAACGGAGCCAGACCCAAGGCGGCGAATTACGACGCGATCGAGGGCGTGGAAAATCTCAACAAGGCCATCGTCATCGACCAGTCGCCCATCGGCAAGACGCCCCGCTCAAACCCGGCGACGTATACGGGAACCTTCGACCTCATAAGGGATCTTTTCGCCATGACTCCCGACAGCAAGGCCAGAGGTTACAAGAGCGGCCGCTTCAGCTTCAACGTCAAGGGCGGCCGCTGCGAGGCCTGCAACGGCGACGGCATCATAAAGATACCGATGCATTTTCTGCCGGACATCAGCGTTGCCTGCGACGTCTGCAAGGGCGCAAGGTACAACCGCGAAACGCTGGCTGTACGTTACAAGGGCAAGTCCATCGCGGACGTGCTCGACATGACCATCGAGGAGGCGGTGCCTTTCTTTGCGGACATACCGCGGATCGCCTCCAAGATCAACACGCTCTACGACGTGGGCCTGGGCTACCTGAAGCTGGGGCAGCCGTCCACGCTGCTCTCGGGCGGTGAGGCCCAGCGCGTCAAGATCGCCACGGAGCTTTCAAAGAGAGCCACCGGCAAGACCATTTATATTCTTGACGAGCCTACTACGGGGCTGCATTCCGACGACGTGAACAGGCTCATCGGGATACTTGACAGGCTCACGGACGGAGGCAACACGGTGCTGGTGATCGAGCACAACCTGGACGTCATCAAGTCCGCGGATCACATTATCGATCTGGGGCCGGAGGGCGGCGACGGAGGCGGCACGGTCATCTGCACAGGCACGCCCGAGGAGGTGGCGCTTGTGGAAAATTCGTACACGGGAGCGTTTCTTAAACCGCTGCTTTCGAAACCGCCGCTTCCATAACCTGCCGCTTTGACCGATTTCCGAACCGCTGCTTCCGAAAATGCTGCCTTGAACGATTCCCAAACCGGTTTTTAAACAGCGGCTTTGAACCTTTAAAAATGCTTTAAAAAACGCCCGGCCTCCGGCGGCCTTGACAAAGTCACGGTTTTATGATATGAATTTATCCGTCAATTTCAGGGGATCGGCGCGGCTGATTTGAGCAGCTGACCGGCGCAGCTTTTAAGCACGGCCGGTTTGTCGGGGCTTATCAGGCACGGTCACAGGGCCCGTCCCCGCGGCAATAAACCGAAGCCCCGCGGCAGGCAGACGATCAGACGATCAGAGGATCATGCGATCAGACGGTTCGGCGGCTCGCGGGAAGGCGTCAGATCTGACACTTAAAAAGGAAAAGAAACATGGACAACAACGAGCTTTGTGCAATTTGCGGAAAAAGAAGACCCTCGGTCTTTGTGACACAGATGGACCCCTCCGGCAAGCCCGGCGAGACCAAGAAGGTCTGTCTTGCCTGCGCTTACAAGCTGGGGCTGCCGCAGATCAAAGAGTTTATGAAACAGTTTGGCATAAGCGAAGAGAATCTGGAGAGCGTTTCGGATGACTTCGACAGTATGCTCAGGAATATGGAGGACAATCCCGACGCTCTTCTCGGTGAGGCGCTGACAGGCGGTCAGGATGCCGACGGCGACGGTGATGCCTCTTATGACGCTGACGGCGCGGAGGGCGGCGACAGCGAGACCGGAATTACGGAGAAGGACGTGGAGGACATGGACGCGGAGAGCAGAAAGTCCGCCACCAACACCCCGAATCTGGGCGATTTCTTCAAGGCCGCGGGAGGTCTTCTCGGCGGTCTGGGAGCGCTGGGAAATATGTTCTCGGGACAGCAGAACAACAGGGACGACAGATCCGCGCCCGACAATGCTTCCGCGCCCGGTAACGGACTTCCCCCGGGACACGGACTTCCTCCCGGACACGGACTTCCTCCCGGACACGGCCCGATTCCCGGACAGGGTACGGCTCCCGGCCACGGCGCCGCCGACAGGGCAAAGGAGGGACAGCCCTTTTCGCTCAAGAACTTTAAGTTCCTCTCCAACTACGGCATCGACCTCAACAAGAAAGCCCGCGAGGGCAAGATCGACAACATCGTCGGCCGCCAGCGTGAGACGGACAGGGTCATCCAGATACTGAACAGGCGAACCAAAAACAACCCGGCGCTCGTGGGCGAACCCGGCGTGGGCAAGACCGCGATCGCCGAGGGCCTTGCGCTCAGGATCGTCCGCAAGGAGGTGCCTTACAAGCTGCTCGACAAGGTCGTGGTGATGCTCGATTTGACAGCCATTGTCGCGGGCACGCAGTTCCGCGGGCAGTTCGAGAGCCGCATGAAGGGCACCATTGACGAGGTCAAAAAGGCGGGAAATATTATTCTCGTGATCGACGAGGTGCACAATATTATCGGGGCCGGTGAGGCTGAGGGTTCTCTCAACGCCGCGAATATACTGAAGCCCGCTCTTTCGAGAGGCGAGATCCAGGTCATCGGCACCACCACGCTCAAGGAGTACCGCAAATATATCGAGAAGGACGGCGCTCTGGAGAGGCGCTTCCAGCCTGTCATGGTGGAGGAACCCTCCGTGGAGGAGACCGTCGAGATCCTCAAGGGCATCAGGGATTCTTACGCGGAATACCACTACATACGCATTTCCGACGAGCTACTGGAGGACTGCGCGAAGCTTGCGGAGAGGTACATTTCCGACCGCTTCCTGCCGGACAAGGCCATTGACGTGTTCGACGAGGCCTGCTCCAGAGCCAATCTGCGCAACAAGGTCCCCGAGATGATAGCCGAAAAGGAGCGTGAGCGCCGCCGTATCGATTCGGAGATAGTGCGCCTTGACGGCGAGATCGACAAGGCGCAGACCAAACCCACGGTGGTCA
Organism: Clostridia bacterium; assembly: GCA_017848335.1. GTDB lineage: Bacteria > Bacillota > Clostridia > UBA1212 > UBA1212 > UBA1212. Next base: position 7,692 of record JAGDAX010000127.1, read on the forward strand.
GGCAGTCCGACGACTCCGAGGCCACGCTGGTGGAAGACCACGAGATGGAGCTTTTCAAGCAGCGCGCCGACCTCTTCAGCGAGACCGCCCGCATAGACCAGCAGATAGCCGAGCTCAACGAGCAGAAATACATCGAGGTGACCTACGACGACGTCGCCAAGGTCATCGAGACGTGGACGGGCATCCCCGTCAAGATGATCTCCGCGGAGGAGGCAGAGCGGCTACTGCACCTTGAGGACGCCCTGAAGGAGCATATTATCGGGCAGGACAAGGCCGTTTCGAGCGTCTCGAGGGCCATCAGGCGCAACCGCTCCGGCTTCCGCAAGCAGTTCAAGCCCTCGTCCTTCATATTCGCCGGCCCCACGGGCGTCGGAAAAACCGAGCTCGTCAAGCAGCTCACCATCCAGATGTTCGGCACCACGGAGGCCCTTATCAGGCTCGACATGTCGGAGTACATGGAGAAGCACACCGTCTCCAAGCTCATCGGCTCACCCCCGGGATACATCGGCTACGACGAGGCCGGGCAGCTTACCGAGAAGGTCAGACGGCACCCCTATTCGGTGATTCTTTTCGATGAGATCGAGAAGGCGCATCCCGACGTTTTCAACATGCTGCTGCAGATACTTGACGACGGCCGCCTCACCGACAGCCAGGGCCGGGTGGTGCATTTCGAGAACACGATAATCATTCTCACCACCAACGCCTACGGCAAGCAAAACGGCGTGTCCCTGGGCTTCGGCACCAACGGCCAGAGCCAGAGCGGCGACGCCCAGAAGGCCGCCGAGACCGCGCTTAAGAAGGTATTCCGCCCCGAGTTTCTCAACAGGATAGACGAGATCGTCCTGTTCGACTCCTTGAGCGGCGACTCCCTCAAGAAGATCGCAAGGCTCATGCTTGAAGAGGTGGAGACCCAGTGCGGAAGCCTCGGCATCACCTTCGAGATCACCGACGCCGCCCTCGACACAGTGGTCAGGAACGGCTACGAGGAGGAATACGGCGCAAGGCCGCTCAGGCGATACATCCAGAAGAACGTCGAGGACGAACTGGCTGAGATGGCGCTCAAGGGGCAGCTGAAGGGCATTCGCGGCATCAGAGTCGACGGCGACGGGGAAAAGGTTGCGATAGAGCTGCTGGCTGATTAAATGGCCGCAGTGCGGGCTGTGAGGCGTAAGCGATCGGCTATGGGTTTCGAGTCCGGGAGCCGCCGCGCGCAACCCCCGGCACTCACCGGCTGCCGAAATTCTCCGGCCTCCGGCCACTGCGCAGCATATTGAGCCCCTCACTGAGCACGCTGACGCGTGAACCGTTCGTGACTCAAAATGCAGACGCGGGATCCTTTGCAGCAGTCGGCTGACTCATAACCCGCGTCCCATAGCTGTTAACTCACGTCCCATAACTGCCGCGAAGCGGCACCCGGCACCGGGCACTATAATACACACAATTCCCCCAAAATAAGGAGCATTATGGAATCAAATACTAAAATAACCAAACAGGAATTCGAGGAAGAACTGCTTCACGCGGAACAGACCACGGCTGACATTATCGAGCTTCTCAAAAACGAAGTCGAGATAAGGGACGAGCAGGCCAAAAACGTTACGGATGACAGGGAATATTTCATTGACTATTTTCGCGAGATGCACCAGGACGAGCGCGAAGACTGGCTCCAGTTCGAGCACTACAAGCTGAAGCGGTACGACAAGTCCGTCCAGACCATTCAAAAGCTCGGAAGGCAGCTTAACCAGCCCTATTTCGGCAAGGTGGGCTTCAAGGAGGAGCGCAAGGACGAGCGCAAATTCTACATCGGCATTTATTCGCTGATGAAGGATTTCGTGCCTGTTATCATTGACTGGCGTGCGCCGATCTGCTCGCTCTATTACGAAAGCGAGCCCGGCGAGGCTTCCTACGTGCCGGCTTCAGGCGAAAAGAAGGGCCTCCTTACCGAGAAGAAGCGCTTCACCTTCAGGGACGGTCACCTGGCTTCGGCGGCCAACATCAACCTGCCTTCGGACGACGAGTTCCTGCACGAGATACTGTCCGAGAATGCCTCCGACCACCTCAAGGTCATTGTCGCGTCGCTGCAGAAGGACCAGAACCGCATAGTGCGTGACTTCGTGGACGGCGTTCATATTATCGCGGGGTGCGCGGGCAGCGGCAAATCCTCCGTGGCCATGCACAAGATCGCCTTCATCATGTATTCCTTCCGCGACAAGCTCAAGGACAAGGACATCGTGGTGCTGTCGCCCAACAGTATATTCTCGGCGTACATTTCCCACATTCTGCCGGACCTCGGCGAGGAAAACGTCAACTCCCTCACGCAGGAGGAGCTTATTGAGAATATTCTCCTGCCGTACAATATTTCCTACAGCAAGCGCGACAATTCCATGGAGCGCATGCTCACGGACGAGGGCTTCTCGGTCAGCGACAGCGTGAAATTCAAGAACAGCAGCCTGTTCATGAAGCTTCTCGACAGGTACGCCTCCTATTATGCCACACACTGCTTCCACGCGGAGGATCTCGAGTACGAGGACGGCAACGACAGCGGCGTCAGGGAGTACCGCATCAAGAAGGAGGATCTGGATTACCTTTTCCACGTCACTTTCGAGGAGGTGCCGGTGACCGGCAGAATCGAAGCCATGGTCAGCCGCATTATCGTGAAGAACCACATCTCCAACGAGGACACCGTCGCCTCCATCAGGCAGAGCCTCGAGGCCATGATGAGCGATATCAGCTTTGAGGAGATCTACCGCGGCATGTTCACCAGTGAGGATTTCCGCGAATTTATCCCTGCCGACATGGCGGCCGGCCTGGGCGACTATGAGAAGCACCTGCTTCCGGTCCTCGGCTGGGAGGACGCTGTAGGCATGGCCTACCTGGTTACCAGACTCGCCGGCGCAAACGACGAGAAGAACATTTTCTACCTGTTCTGCGACGAGGCCCAGGATCTGTCGCCGGCAATGCTCGGCATCATCAAGGCCTGCTACGGCCG
>JAGDAX010000002.1 GCA_017848335.1 Clostridia bacterium
CCATTCCGGCGAATTTGAAGGCACGCCGGGGATGTGGACCGCCTCAAATATGAAGGCGAGCGGCGAGTGGATACTCAGGAATATCAAGGTGAAGTCAAGCTTCACCGCCGTTTCGGGTACCGTAAAAAGCATCCGCATTCCGATTCCCGGAAGGACCGGCGAATATTTCGACGTCAAATACATTGCGGTCTTTAAGGACAAGGCGTCCGCCGACAATTTCGATCTGGCGAAATATCACGAGGCGCTCGCGCAGACAGAAGCCGATGCGACAGAGCCGCCTGCGGAAAATGCCACAGAAGGTCAGGCAGATCCCGGGGAGACCGAAGCGCCTTCGACGAACGACGAGCCTTCAGTCACCGGCTCTTCTTCCGCCGACGGCTCTTTAACGGACGATTCTTCCACTGACGCACCTTCGGGTCCAAAGGAAACGAACGCCGCGAAGAAGGGCTGCGGCTCGGCTGCATTGCCGGTATTCACGGTATTGATACCTGCCGGATGCGCGCTGCTTATGGTTCGCCGAAAACAATAGTTATATTTGATCAAGCTTAATTGCAGCAGCCGGACTGTATTGCACGATGATTCAACTACCGGCAAACCAACAATTTTAATTTACTGAGGAGATACGATCATGATTTCATTTATTATCGGTGTAATAATAGTGGCCGTCGTCGCGATAAGCCTTGCCGTGGCGATTACGACTTCAAAAAAGATGAAGGAAGCATCCTACGGCGATTCGAAGCTGAAGGCGCGCAGAACGGTCGCTTTCGTGGTGGCATTCATAGGCATTGTCGCGCTTTTTACCGTTCCCGCCAGCTTCCATACCGTCGAAGCAGGCACCGTGGCCGTGGTCAAGGAATTCGGCCGCGCTGTCGAGACCAGGACTTCGGGCATCTATTTTGACTTCTGGCTCACCCGGTCGTACGTTTATTACGATATAACGGTCCAGCAGGAGGACGTAAGAACTGCCGCATATTCAAGCGACGCCCAGACAATGGACATCGAAATGGTGGTTCAGTACCAGATCCAGCCCGAGCACGCCATCGATATTATCAACAATTACGGCGATCTCATCAATCTGTCCAACAGGATCAAATCCGTTTCGATCGAGAAGGCCAAGACCGTTCTCTCTTCGAAGAGCGCCATGAATATTATCGAGACCCGCGCCACGGTTTCTCCTGCCATTGAGGAGACCATAAAGAACGCGATCTCCTCCGACTATTTCGTCAACATCACCACAGTGGTCGTCACGAACATAGATTTTTCCGACGCTTTTGAAAACACTGTCGAAGAAAAAATGATCGCCGAGCAGCAGAAGCTTAAAGCCGAGTACGAGAAGGAAAAAGCCATCGTCGAGGCCGAGAAGGAGCTCGAGGTCGCAAAGCTCGAAGCGCAGGCTGCTGTCGCCGCAGCGGAAGGTAATGCGGAAGCAAAGCTTGCCATCGCAGACGCGGAAGCTCAGGCCATAAAGCTCAAGTCCATCGAGGTCGCGCGAATGCTGGGCTTTAACGTCAAAGAGGAAAAAGCCGAAGACGCCGTCAATTATTTCATCGACTTTGAGGGCAAGTCCTCGGCTGAGATCGCGGTCATTTCCGACTATCTGAAATATATCGAATATCTCAGCTCCTGGAACGGCAAGCTTCCCGAGACATACGTGGCAGGCGAGTCAGGCGGGATTATTATTCCGCTGCCCGCCGGAGCTGCGGAGGGAGAGCCCGGCAAGGAGTAAGCGTTAATCTGGGTGCCGGGCGGCGCTGCTGCTGTATGGCCGGAGGCAAGAGAAGAGGCCGAAGGCCGGGAACGGCATATTGATCCCTTCAAGGGCACGCGCACTCGTTATCCGCGAGGCGCACAGGGCGCTAAGGGCACTAAGCAATGCGCACAGGGCACTAAGGGCACTAAGCACTGCACACGGGGCACTAAGCACTGCGCACGGGGCACTAAGCACTGCACACGGGCACTTTTTTACTAAGCACCGGGCATCATATCCGCCACCACCGAACGGAGGCTCCAATGTTTTTAGACGATAATTATCTGCTGAACAACGACGTCGCGAAGAACCTTTACTTCAACTACGTAAAGGAGCTTCCGATATTTGATTATCACTGTCACGTCTCTCCCAAAGAGATTTTTGAAGACAAGCCCTTCGACAACTATTCCGAGATAAGCCTCTCCGGCGATCATTACAAGTGGCGCCTGCTGCGAAACGACGGTGTGCCCGAGAATGAAATTACCGGGGACGCCTCTCCCTACAGTAAGTTTTACAGCTTCTGCCGCCTGATGCCAAAACTGATCGGCAACCCGATCTACGTCTGGACGCACCTTGAGCTGAGGCGCTATTTCGGCTATGAAAAGCCTCTTTCCGAAGCAACTGCCGACGAGGCGTGGGATGCGGTCAACAGCGCAATTCGCGGCAATAAAATGTCTCCGCGGTATTTTATTGACGCGTCAAACGTTTCCTTTATAGGCACCACGGACGACCCCTGCGACGATCTTTCCTGGCATGAGAAGCTTGCGGAAGATCAGAGCTTCGGAACGACTGTTGCTCCTTCCTTCAGACCCGACAAGGCAATCAACGTGAGGATGCCCGGCTACGCGCAATATATTGCAAATCTCGGCAAGGTCTGCGGCAGAGGTATAATTTCACTCGACGATCTCAAAAACGCTCTGATCGACAGAATAAAGCTCTTTAAAGCAAAAGGCATGGTGGCCTCCGACCACGGACTTTACTATTGTATGGAAAAGCCCTCGGAAAATTATGACTTAAATGCTGTTTTCCAAAAAGCTTTAAGCGGCGAAATCCCCACGGCTGCTGAATTTGACGCTTTTCAGTTTGAGATGCTCCTGTTCCTGGCCGCGGAGTACAGGAAGAACGATATCGTCATGCAGATCCATTACGGGGCAGGGAGGAATCTTAATTCACGGAGCTTTGACGCGCTTGGGCCGGATACGGGATTCGATACGATCAATCCGAAGGCATCGCAGAACGGGCTTGGGGATTTCCTTGACGCGCTTGAGAAGAACGACTGCCTGCCTAAGACGGTCATTTATTCGCTCGATCCCAACGACAATCAGATGATAGACTCGGTCATCGGGGCGTTTCAGTGCGGCGGCATAAGAGGGAAGATCCAGCACGGCGCCGCCTGGTGGTTCAACGATACCAGGCAGGGGATAATCAGCCATTTGCATTCATTGTCGGAGCTTTACGTGCTCGGCAATTTCATCGGCATGCTGACGGATTCGCGGTCGTTCCTGTCGTACGTGCGGCACGACTACTTCAGAAGGATCCTGTGCAATTATTTAAGCGACGTCGTGAACGAGGGCAGCTATCCGCTCGATTATGATGCGCTGGGGAAAATTGCCGCGGATATTTCATATTACAATGCCAGAGAATATTTCGGTTTCTGAACGTCGGCGCGGAATTCCGATCCGGATCCGGATCCTGATTTAATGTTTACCGGTTACACTATTCTGTTGCGCTTTGCGGTAACACGTTACGGGTAACATTTTACGGGTAATACTTTACGGGTAGTACTTTACGGGTAAAATTTTGCCTATACAAAGGAGGAAATCGTCATGGATGATTTTGAAGCAAGACTTAAGGGGTTCGGGGTCATTCCCGTGGTTAAAATTGATGACGCCGCCGATGCCGTGCCGCTGGCCGCGGCGCTTTCGGAGGCAGGACTTGGCTGCGCAGAGATCACCTTCAGGACAGACGCCGCCGAGGAGGCAATAAAGAATATCAAAAGGGCGTTCCCGGACTTTTTCGTAGCTGCCGGCACTGTGCTTCAGAAGAATCAGGTCGACAGGGCCGTTGCCGCGGGGGCGGAGCTTATTGTCGCGCCCGGGTTCAACGACGACGTTGTGAATTATTGCATCAACCGCAAGATCCGCATGATTCCCGGTGTGGCGACGCCTTCCGAAATCGAGAAGGCGTCATATATCGGGCTTTGCACCGTGAAGCTTTTTCCGGCCGATATTCTCGGCGGCCCGGCGTACATTAAGGCTGTGTCCGCGCCCTACCGTCATATGAAATTTATGCCCACAGGCGGCATCAACAAAAACAATTTGAAGGATTATCTGGCTCTCAATAACGTGATCTGCTGCGGCGGCAGCTGGTTCGTGAAGGGCGATCTGATATCGAAACGTGATTTTGATACGATCAGATCTGAGACCGCAGATGCTTTGAAGCTCGTGAAGGAGGCCGGAAGATGAAGGTCGTAACTTTTGGCGAAATTATGCTCAGGCTTTGTCCCGAGGGTTATCTGAGGTTTTTCCAGAATGATAAAATGGAAGCCACCTTCGGCGGCGCAGAGGCGAACGTCGCCGTGTCGCTGGCGAATTTCGGAATCGATTCTCTTTACGTCACCAAGCTGCCCGACAATCCTATCGGCCGCGGCGCGCTTTCTTCGCTCCGTTCATTCGGCGTCGACACCTCGCAAATTGTCTTTGGCGGCGACAGGCTCGGCATCTATTTCCTCGAGAAGGGCGCGGCCCAGAGGGGCAGCCTTTGCGTGTACGACCGCGCCGGATCTGCTATCCAAAAGGCCACGCGCGAGGATTTCAACTGGGACGCGATATTTGAGGGCGCCTGCTGGTTCCACTTCACGGGCATCACTCCCGCGCTTTCACCCGAGCTGGTGGAAATTCTGCAGCTTGCTCTTGCAAAGGCCAAGGAGCGCAATATTACCGTCAGCTGCGACCTTAACTACCGCAGCAAGCTCTGGTCCAGGGACGAGGCCCGCGAAGCCATGACGAAGCTCTGCGGCAAGGTGGACGTTCTTATCGCGAACGAAGAGGACGTCAAGGACGTTTTCGGTATCAAGCCGGGCGACTCTGATATCACCGGCGGCAGGCTGTCGACCAAGGGGTACGAGTACCAGGCGCAGAAGCTCAGGGAAGCTTTTGGCTTCAAATATGTTGCGTTTACGCTGAGAAGCTCCGTCAGCGCCAGCGACAATTACTGGAAGGGCGTCATTTATGACGGCAGCGAGTTCTTTTATTCGAAGGAATACCTCATACACATCGTCGACAGAGTCGGCGGCGGCGATTCCTTTGGAGCCGGTCTGATTTACAGCCTCCTGAACGGAAAGGATATGGATCAGACCATCAATTTCGCTGTGGCGGCGTCCTGCCTTAAGCAGTCGATCGAGGGTGATTTTAACCGCGTTTCCGTGAAGGAAGTGGAAAAACTGTCCGGTGGAGACGCTTCAGGGAGAGTCGTCCGGTGAAAGTCGTACGTTGAGGGGCGTATGTTTGGAGCAGTCCGCTGAGGCGCGGCGCTTTTCGATCGGATACGCGCCCAAATCTCCGGTCAGATACGCGATTGATTCGCCCCGAATTCACGACAACATGCGGCAAATATTCGACAATATCCCGCATTATCCAACGATAAAAGAGGCCATTGCCCGGCGGAACCGGTTAGGACCGGACCCTCAAGCAATGACCTCTTATTTTTTAGGCTAAGCCGCCTGAATGCGAAAATTCAAGCTTCCTGCGGCCCGGCACTCGTCTTTTCTTTCACTCAGTCTCTTCTGTCACTTCTGTTACTCTGTCTCTTCTGTCACCTTGATCCCCAGCTCGGCCAGCGTATTTTCGCCGTCGGGGAGAGCGGGCGCGCCGCTCATAAGCTCTGACGCATTCTGCACCTTCGGGAAAGCCACCACGTCCCTCAGGCTGTCTGCGCCGCACATCACCATTGCCAGCCTGTCGAGACCCATTCCCGAGCCTCCGTGGGGCGGAGCGCCGTATTTGTAAGCCTCAACCAGGAAGCCGAACTTACGCTCGATCTCCTCGTGTGTAAGGCCAAGCGCCTCGAACATCCTCTCCTGAAGCTCCCAGTCGGTGATGCGGATCGAACCCGACAGCAGCTCCGTTCCGTTGAGCACCATGTCGTAGCACTTTGCGCGCACTCTTCCCGGGTCCGTGTCAAGATAGGGCAGGCACTCTTCGAGAGGCATCGTGAAGGGATGGTGCATAGCGTCCCAGGTGTTGGTCTCGTCATTCCACTCAAAGAAGGGGAATTCCGTGATCCACAGGAAGTTGAACTGATTCTGCGGTATGAGGGAGAGCTTCTTGCCGAGAATGAGTCTCAGCGCGCCAAGCACCGGAAGAACTACCTTGTCCTTGTCGGACAGAATCAGACACACGTCGCCGCGCTTCATTCCGAGCTTGCCGCAGATGTCCTGAAGCTGCCCCTCTGCGAGGAATTTCGCGAAGGAGCAGGCAGGCTGCTCGTCCATCCAGCGGATGTAAGCCAGGCCGGAGGCGCCGATGCCCTTGGCGTGCTCGATGAGCTTGTCGATCTCCTTGCGGCTGAGAACCTCAGCGCAGCTATCCGGAATAATGCACCTTACTGAGCCGCCGGAGGCCAGGGTGTTTTTGAATACCGGGAAGTCGATCTCCGCTGCAATATCGGAAACGTTTTTGATCTCGAGGCCGAACCTGGTGTCAGGCTTGTCGGAGCCGAATCTTTCCATGGATTCCTTATAGGTGAGGTGCGTCATCGGAAGCTGCACGTCCACGCCAAGCACCTTTTTGAAGGCCCTTTGGATGAAGCCCTCGTTCACAGCCATGACGTCCTCCTGGGACGCAAACGACATCTCGATATCGATCTGCGTGAATTCAGGCTGCCTGTCGGCCCTCAGATCCTCGTCCCTGAAGCACCTTGCGATCTGGAAATACCTGTCAAAGCCGGAAAGCATCAAAAGCTGCTTGTAAATCTGCGGCGACTGGGGAAGGGCATAAAAATGCCCCTTGTGGATCCTCGATGGAACAAGGTAATCCCGGGCGCCCTCGGGGGTGGGCTTGATCATCATGGGGGTTTCGATCTCGTAGAAGCCGTTTTCGTAAAAGTATTCGCGGGCCGCAGCCGCTATCTCGTGGCGCATCCTGATGTTCCGCTGGAGCTCAGGCCTTCTGAGATCCAGATATCTGAACCTGAGCGCGGTCTCGTCCTTGACCTTGCGCGTGTCGCTGACCTCGATGGGAGGCGTTTTGGCGGCGGATAAGATCTTGAGAGAACAGACGTTTATCTCAAGCGCACCGGTGGAAATATTGGTGTTGACGGCGCCTCCGCGCTTTGCCACCGTGCCGTGCACGCAGACAACGTATTCGGCTCTCAGACTTTGGGCCTTTTTGAACACCTCCGGGTCGGTCTCGTCGCCGAAGGAAAGCTGCACGATGCCGCTTCTGTCCCTTAGATCCACGAATACCAGCGAGCCGAGGTCTCTCTGCTTTGAGACCCAGCCCATCAAGCAGACGTTCTGCCCGAGAAGCTCTTCCGATACTTCACCGCAATAACAGGTTCTTTTGTCTTCTGAAGTCAATAACTCAGCCATTTTAAATACAGCTCCTTTTCCGGTCGCACCTTGATCTTCAATGCGTGGTTTTAATTCAATGCAGGTTTCTGATTATATTTCAATTATATGCAATTATATGCAAATTTTGATTCATCTTTTGACAAGATTTCTTTTTACAACGGATTTCCTTCGCGGTCGAACAGCGGCAGCTTCTCAAGGAAGATTATATCGTCGCGCAAAGCGGCTTCTCCCTCCGCGAGAATCGCCATGCGTCCCACTACGATACCGCCGGCTTTGTCAACGAGCGCTTCGAGGGATTTGATGGATTCGCCCGTCGAGATCACGTCGTCCAGAAGAATGATCCGTTTGCCCTTCATGAGCTTCGCATCCTCAAGGTCCAGATACAGAACCTGCTCTTTAGCGGTGGTGATGGACCTGTAGGTCGATTCGAGCACGCCGCTCATGTAAAGCTTGGGAGTCTTGCGGGCCAACAGATATTTGCGGTTGCCGTCAAGACGGGCCATCTCGTGAACGAGAGGGATCGCTTTGGCTTCGGGCGCGATAATATAATCGTACTCGGGGGCCTTCCTGAGAAGGGCTCTTGCAGCTTTGGTCGTAAGCTCCGGATCGCCGAAAATCACGAAGGCGCCGATCATGAGCTTGTCGCTGATGGGGCATAGGGGAAGCTTCCTTTTGACGCCGGCAATCTTCATCTCGTAAAATTTGCGCTCTGTTTTCGAATCTTTCATCTTAGGTGTCCTTTCGGTATATCAATTCAAACAGGGAGTCACGGGTCACGGTATCTAACCGCAGGATCAAAAGCCGGATAACAGGGAAGCTCAAAATCAAAGCGTTAAAATCAAGCTTTGCGTATGAGCCGGCTTAACCTTTGCCGTTGAAAAGACTGTTAATGCAGCTTACTTAATTTGAAAGGGAAAGCATTGCGAACAATACTTTCCCATCACATAGGTGGTCGAGATGACAGGATTTGAACCTGCGACTTCTGCGTCCCGAACGCAGCGCTCTACCAAGCTGAGCCACATCTCGGGTTCCTCATGTTGCCTGTAAATGGTAACACAAGGCGAGAAAAATGTCAATTACAATTTTAAACCCTTTAGAACTTCTTGGGGATCCCGTGTGAACCCCGACGTAACTCCGTCGGAGCTCCGCCGAAGCTCCCGCCTGTTCCGCGGTCAGAACTTCGCGTGGAGCTTCGTCAGTGCTTTTCGCGATAATATCGCAACGTTTCAAAACCCGGAAATAAAGCCGGAATTTGAGGAAAGTCTGTTCGTTTGCGTTTGCATCAAGGCCCGCAAATCAGTATTTTTCTGCGCAGTCGAAACAGCCGTTCAATCCTTCGACATGTCGTCAAACCCCTCAAATTCATTGTAGCCCGTCTTCCTGATGGCCGAAATGTACGAGGTGTAATCGATATCGGTAAGCTCAGTAAAGAAGTGGTTCGTATAGGTCTTGCCGGCCCTGGGCGTCCAGGTCATCTGATAGAAATGCTTGGACTCCAGAAGGAGATTCTCGAGTATTTCGTTGCTGTCTGGCTTGATCTCGGCGATGCCGCTGGCGATGATCTTGCCGTTCTCGGTGATATCCTTGATCACGTACGTGATCTGGTCACCGTACTGGAGGTCGTTGACGGCGTGGAGCGCGTACCGGCCGCTGTTGTCCTTTTCGTCAAAGATGAGGCAAAGCGGATTCTGCGAGCGCTTGACGTAGCCGTAGGCCAGCTTTTTGGTGAAATAATAATCGATTATCGCGTCGGAGATCTGCGGCCAGCAGTCCAGAAGATTCCACCATATTATGCCGGAGGAATAGCCCTTCCTTACGCGCTGGCGTTCAATGAAATATTTGAACGCCTCAGCCTGGGAGATCTGGCTCTGTCTGAGGAACAGGATGTACTTCTCGGGCACGGAGCCGAAGAGAACCTCGACCTGCCTGATGAGGAGCGGAAGCTGTCCGTGAAGATGCCATCCTGGGAAAGGGCCAGCGCCGTCTCGTGAAGGATGTACTCGTTGCTGAACCTGCCTTGTTCGTCCCTGAGAGGCCATTGCTTATCGCGGGGAATAAACCTTTTTATGCTCGAGGGTGAGGGCATGCCGAAATAACCGGTCTCGCTGACGAAGCGCGCCTTGTTGTTCCTGTAAAAATCGCTCTTGAAATAGTCGCGCGGGCCCCACAGATGATCCTCGGGAAGCCTTGCAAGGTCAGGCTCCCGGCCGCTCAGACAGGGCGAGGAGGGGATGTACGGAAGCTCCGGCGCGAGATTGCTGCAGATGCCTTTAAGCACCTCTCTTGTGACAGTGTTGCGGTCGGGTATTTCGTTGTTTCCGGACCAGGAATAGGCCGCCAGGTCGCATTCGTTGTCGCCCGAGAATATAAGCAGCGAGGCGTGATTGCGGAGCCGTTTGACCTGATACTCGGCTTCCTTTGAGATCATGGCGGCGAATTTTTTGTCACGCGGATAGACGGCGCAGGCCATGGCGAAGTCCTGCCACACGAGCACGCCGTTTTCGTCGCAAAGCTCGTAAAATTCATCGCTCTCGTATACGTTGCCGCCCCAGCATCTGATCACGTTGCAGCCAAGGTCCACGACGCTGTTAAAAGCCTTGGTGAGCCGTTCTTCCTCGCCCACGTGCATCGCGTCAAGCGGTACCCAGTTGGTGCCCAGAAGGAACACCCTCTTGCCGTTGATCTTGAAGTAAAACTCGTCCGGGTCGTTATCGCTTCCGGGCGGATAAAGCTTCGGCGCAGGGCCTGTCACAAGCTCGACTGTGCGGATACCTATGCGCGAATCAAACTGGCAGAGCAGCTTCTGGCCGTCGAAGATCTTGATGGCGGCGTCGTACAGAAAAGGCTTTCCGTAATTGCGTGGCCACCACAGCTTCGCTCTGGGAATCTCTACGACGGCATCGATCCTGCTGCCGTGAAGGTCGCCTGCCTGACTGTATACGCGCTTCTCGTCCCTGATCTCGGCCACGTAATTAAGCTGCTTGAAATCGTGCTGGCAGTCCTGTCTGATATCGACGTCGCAGGAGAAGGCGACGGCGGCGTTTTCCTCGAAAAAGTCCACGGATTTTGTTCTGATATACGCGTTGGAGATCTCGCATTTCCTTTTGCGGAGAAGCAGCACCGGCTTCAGAAGGCCCTTCGTGAGAAGACGCGGAGCGATATCCCATCCGAACTGATGGGGCGCTTTTCTGACGTAAAGGCTCTCCCTTGTATATTCATTGGCGAAGCAGTATTCCGGCAGACTGTATTGCTCTGCAGCCACGGAGGGCGGAATAATATGAACCACCACCTGGTTTTTGCCCTCGACAATATTCTCGCTCACCACGTACTCGGTGAACATATTGTCGCATTCGCAGGTGAGTATCCCGTTAATGAAGATCTCCGCCACGGTGTCCACGCACTCAAAGTGCAGACAGTCGTTTTCGAAGGCGTTAAACTCCGCGAAGTAGTAAACGTGGGTGGATTCGTATTTGCGTGCGTTCAGTATATTGGTGCCGTAGTAAAAATCCTTCTCGTACCCGTTCAGCACGAGGTCGTTTTCGAAGCAGCCCGGAACGGACGCCTTCATCACGTTAAGGCCCGACTTCCTCAGGTCCTCGACGGTTTTGTATTCTTTTACCTGGTCAGGGGATGTTGTGAATGCCAGTTCCCAGTTCATGTTTTGGTCTCCTTTTAGGACAAATTTAATGGTAATCTACAGGATGGATAAAAGCTTTATGTGATCTGCTGCATAAGATCCGGTTGCGGCAGCTCCGCTGCAATATTTCCGCTATATCGGCTCCGCGACAGGGACCCGCTTCTCGTAGTGGAAGCAGTATCTGAAGCCAAAGTTTTTGGCGTATTCGGTAAATCTGTCAAAGGCAAGCCCTACCAGCTCCGGCTTGTGCGCGTCGCTTCCCATTGTGATCAGAAAACCGCCAAGCTCCCTGTACCTTTTGAGAATTGCGGGATCGGGCTCGACGCGTGTGCCGGATTTAGTATTGATCTCCAGCGCCTTGTCTTCGCGGATAAGATACTTGAAAAGCTCGTCAAGCAAATCGCTGTGATCCCTGTAATACATGGTCTTGTCCTCGTAAGGCCCGTACCTTGTCACGTAATCGAAATGCCCCAGCGTATCGAAATCGTAGCCGTATTTAAAATTTGCGAGAAGCTCGTCAAGGAGCCTGTCGTATGCCTGCTTTTTGGTTTTTTCCTTGTAAAATCCGCCGTAGTACGGATCGAGCCTGTCAATAAAATGCGTCGACCCGATAACGTGATCAAAGTCGCGTCCGGCCATCTTCAGCGCGGTAGCCTCCGCCACGTATTGATGGGGCTGCTGGCCGATCTCGATGCCCGCAAAGAGCCTGATCTGACCCGCATACTTCTCGCGAAGTGAATTGACTGTATCAAAGTAGGCGTCAACGTCGAAATCGAAGCTGTGAAGCTCGTCAGGAGCGTCGAAATCGTAATGCTCCGTGAATGTAAGAGAAGAAAGCCCCGCGGCAATGGCGGATCTTACGTTGTCTTCGGGATTTGTTTTGCAGTCGGCCGAGAAGGCCGTGTGAGTATGCGTGTCGCCGTGCATATGCTCCTCCTTAACGCGTTGATTATAGCAAAATGGGGCGCCGTTTTAAAGTCTGTTTTATATGGTTCTGCAAACCGTCTGCAAACTTTCTCCAAACCTGCTGCAAACCTGCTGCAGATCCGTTAGATATTTGTCAGATATCTGTCGGAAATCCAAACCGGAACCCAAAACGAGCTTGTTATAAGCTTGCGGTCACCGCCGCTCTATGCTAAAATACAGTCATCAAAATCCAAGGCGCAGCCGCTTTGATCAGGAGGTTCCCATGAATAGCAAACTGTACAATTTTCGCGGTGACGAGCAAAAGGCGATAATCACGTTCTCGGACTCCGACGAAACGTCTCTTGCGTATATTGAGGCTGACGGCAAAACGATCGGCCTGTGCGCTCTCACAAGCTGGCAGCAGGAGGACCGGGCGGAGTGCCCCATTGACGCTTCTGCCGGCGCAAAGGAGATCACCGTAAGGATCGACGGACGCGCAAACGTTATCGACGTTGAGTTTTCGGGCGACGCCCTGTATTCCGGCGTTTCATACGTTCCGACTCCCGAATCGAAGCTCCGGGACGTGGAATCCGAGTATTGGGAGGCAACGGACGCTCTTGGCAGGAAGGTTTATTCAGCCGAGGACGTGGGCGGCAAAAAGGACCGCAAGGTAGGCATTTTCTACTGGACGTGGCACGAGCGGTGCACCGGAATGCGCCCCGTGGACGTTTCGGACGTGCTGGCAAAATTTCCTGCCGCCGAATATAACGAAAACCATCCAGCCTGGGGCGAAAGGCCTTATTGCTGCTTCTGGCACGAGCCGCTTCTCGGGTTTTACAAGGATTCCGACCCTTACGTGATTCGAAAGCACATGCAGATGCTCTCGGACGCCGGTGTGGATTTCCTGCTTTTCGATACTACCAACGGCGCCCACCTTTGGCGCTCGGCCTACGAGCCCCTTTTCGCGGAAATGCACAAGATGAGAGAGCAGGGCGTCAGGACGCCGCAGTTTGCTTTTATGATGAATTTCTGGGCTGTTCCCACCACCGAGAAGATGCTCCGCGGCATTTACCAGGACATATACAAGCCCGGCCGCTACAGCGACCTCTGGTTCAGGCTCGACGGCAAGCCGATGGTCATGTGCCACCCCGAAGCTCTTCGCGAGAAGGGCGCCTGCGCGGCGGATGATATTATTCTTGCGGAGATAAAGGAGTTCTTCGCCTTCAGGCCGGGACAGCCGGGCTACGGTACGGGGCCCATGAGCGACACGGAGTGGGGCTGGCTCGAGAAGTTCCCGCAGCACAAATTCGGTGAGCGTCCCGACGGCTCCTGCGAAATGATGACCGTGGGCGTGGCGCAAAACTGCAATGACGAGCTCATCTGCACGTATTTCAACAACAAGGACACGTACGGCCGCAGTTACACCTTTAAGGACAAGCACGGCCGCCTCACGAAGGATTCATACAAGTACGGCTACAACTTCCAGGAGCAGTGGGAGAGGGCTCTCGACGTCGGCCCCGACAATATCTTCATCACTGGCTGGAACGAGTGGATCATGGGCCAGTACCACGAGCCCTGGGTGCAGGACAAGGATTCCACGCAGCTTGCCATGGTCGACCAGTTTGACCGCGAGCACAGCCGCGATATCGAGCCCGATAAGGACGGTCACCTCGACTCATACTACCTTCAGATGGTTTCGAATATCCGCAGGTACAAGGGCGCCCGCAAACGCGTCAAGCCCGGCGAGCCCAAAACCATAGACCTTGCCGCGGACGTCTTGCAGTGGGACGACGTTACGCCTCTTTACAAGAACGACCGGGGCACCTCCATCAATCGTGACTGGGACGGATTTAAGGGCTTCCACTACGTCAACAACACCGCGCGCAATAATATTATCGCGTCCAGAGTCACGCGTGACTGCGGGAAGGTCTTCTTCCTGGCGGAATGCGATGAGGACGTGACCGCCCGCGAAGGCGACAACTGGCTGCTCCTCTTTATCGACACCGACCGCAGCAAGTCCACCGGCTGGGAGGGCTACGACCTGCTTATAAACAGGGCTCCGACAGGGGAGAACAGTGTCAGTGTCGAAAGGTACGTGCCGACGGCCGGGAAGGGCAGCTTCACCTGGGAAAGGATCTGCGACGCCGAGATAGCCGTATCCGGCAGGTACGTTGCCATCGCGGTGCCAAGGGACGTAATCTGTGCCTCCGGCGCTCTTGATTTCGAATTTAAGTGGAGCGACAATATGCAGGAGCCCGATATAATGGACTTTTACAAGAACGGCAACGTCGCGCCGGTCGGGCGGTTCAATTATCTGTACAGGGAATAATATTCCTGCGCACCGAATATATAAATTCTGCCCGGAGACGACTCTTGCATTGAGCAGCCTCCGGGCTGTTTAAATCGCTGAATATCAAGGTTAGCGAAGTAAGTACTCAAGGTTAGCGTAGTGAGTACTCAAGGTTAGCAAAGTGAGTGCTCAAGGTTAGCGAAGTGAGTGCTCAAAGCTCAAGGTTTAAAGCACAAAACCCAAGGGTTCAAAACTCCGGGTTTCAAAACTCAGGGTTCAGAATTCAAGGAACTTGCCCTCGCCATAGCCAAGCCTTATAAGGATCTCTCTGTCAGCGCCCATATCTTCGATGCCCTTGCCTGACCAAAGCTTAAACTCCGAGAGTTCGGAC
>JAGDAX010000015.1 GCA_017848335.1 Clostridia bacterium
ACGCCGAACTCGTACGTGGTAATGCAGTTGTAGCCCAGGCAGCCCATTGCCGAGGCGGTGGTCACGATGACAGTGTCCTTGCCGGATATTGTCGCGTTCGCCACGGAGCCTGATGCAAACTTCGAGGTGCTCCAGGTGAAGCCCTTCACCGTGCCGGAGCCGTCGCTTGTCTTGAGGCCGTCTCCCACGTTCTTGTACTTGATGGTGGCGGTTTTCTTGTCGGCCGAGAAGGTGACGGACACGACGATCGGCCCGGACGCATTGTTCATGTCGATGCCGCCCTCACCGTTGACGGCGCAGGCGATCTTGGCGGCCCTGAGGCCCTGCTCCGCCTTGCAGTTGGGGTGCAGCGTGTTCCAGAATTCATGGTCGTGCCATACGTCGCCGGACTGGATCTGATAGAAATTGTTGTCCCTCATGACCATGCTGCCCATCAAGCCGCGGATCTTGCCCACGTCCATAAATGCCCAGAAGGGCTCGTTGGTGGTGGCCACGAAGTTGGGAGACTGGGAATACTGCGTCGGGAATTCCACGAAGTATACCGGCATGTTCTTGTTGTTGGTGTTGTGCTTGCTTCTGATGTAATTCATCATATCGATGTAAACGTCAGCGTAGCGTCTGGCCTGAGCGTCGTTCATATCGCTCTCGCCCTGATACCAGAGTATGCCCGCCATGGACATGCCCTCGAAGCACGCCATAAACTCGTTGTACATGTACCGGCCGTGGTCGGCATTGACGCCGCTCGTGACGTAGTAGCCCTTGGAGGCGTTCCAGGTGTCGGTCTTATGCTTTGCGGCCACCTCGTTGGGAACAAAAGCGCCCAGCGGGAGTCCGTTGCCGTTGATCTCGATCATGCCAATCGGCACCTTGCTGTCGGTCAGGCGGCAGTAATTCCACGCGAAAATATATCCAATGGCCGAGAAGTTGCTGATAGTGCTCTTTTTGGCGACCTTCCACGAATTCTTGGTCTTGATGTCCTTGGCGATCTCCTCTGTGCCGCGGGCCACTCCGTTCTTCTGCTCCGAACCGTTGTACTGTATCCTGATGGGGTAGTCGAAATTCGCGTTCTGCGAGCAGCGGTCCACGTCGTCCTTGTCAACGTACAGCCAGTGATTCTGCATTGTGTATGCCGCGTTGGACTGGCCGATGACCATGTAAACGTCCCCGATAAGAACGTCCTTGATGACCACCTCGTTCGCGCCGGAATAGAAGCGCATGTTGTTGCCTGTGGCTGCATTGGCGGGGAAGGACTTGTTGAAGACCATCTGCCATCTGCCGTCCTTGACGGTGCCCTCGGCCTTTTCGCCCATGAATTCACCGTTTACCTTGCCGCCGTTGAACTTTTCGTCCGCAAAGCCCCAGACCACCACGGGCTCGCCTCTCTGAACCACCATATTGCTGGAGAAAACGTTGGCTACCGTGAAGGTCACGTCTCCGGTATAAGGCGCGGCTGTAGGCTCAGGCGTCGCAGTCGGCTCAGGCGTGGGTGTGTCCGTCGGCGCGGGGGTATCGGTCGCGGCAGGCTCTTCGGTCTGAACCTCTCCCGTCGCCTCCTCCGTGGGAACCTCGGACGCTTCCCCTGCGGGGTCCTCAGTCAATTCAGGCTGCTCCTCCGTGGGCTCCTCAGTGACGTCCGCGGGCTCCTGAGAATTCTCCGGCGCGGCGTTGTCCGTCGGGTCAACGAGGGCATCGGTAGCCGAAGAAGGCTCGGTCGTGGGTACATGCTCTGTCTCATTGCCGTTGCAGGCGACAAATGCCGCGGCCATCACAACGACGAGCATTATTGAAAGAATAGCTTTCAGCGATTTTGGAACTGACATATCATTTCCTCCTAATTGTTCACCGGAAAACCGGCGCACCAATATTTCTCACGTGGATTTTACCACATTTTTGCGCGCGTTTCCATAATTTTCAGTAGATTTTGAATTGTTTCTCTAATTCGGGAACATTTCCCGGCTTTGCCCGGATCCGGGCGATTTTGTTTCCGGAATCCGGGTGGATTCGGGCGATTTTTTCCGGAATCCGGGCGGATTCGGGCTATTTTCTTTTCGGAATCCGGGCAGATTTTGAAGCGACCCTAAAGGATTGTCGGACGTGTTTTAAAGGGCGCCCGGAGCATTGCAGGGCCGGGAAACAGATCAGCGGGAAGACCGCCGGAAGATATTGTCGGGAAGCACTTGTCGGGAAGCCGCAGCCCCGCTCAGAAATACATCCCGTTCATGTATTCCTCCGCAAACACCGGGTTGGACGCCAGCCCCACGACCTCGATTCCGGCCGCAAGCTCCGCCGCCTCGTCAACCAGCGGCCTCGAAAGAAGCATGGCCGAAGCACCTGCCAGCGCGGCATTGCCCAGCACCTTGACCTTCTGCTCGAGCTCCCCCGGGATCAGCCCTATCCGCGCCGCATTCGCCACGTCAAGGTAGCTCCCGAAGCCCCCGGCCACGTAGAGCGTCCCGACCTTGTCGGAGGGAATCTTCGCAGTGTCGAGAAGGGTGCGTATTCCTGCGCAAATAGAGCTCTTGGCAAGCTGAACCGCGCGAACGTCCTTCTGGGTTATGACGACCGGCCCGCAGATCTCCGCAGGATCGTCCTCCATGAAGCCCGTTTCGTCCACAAGCTCCAGATCCACCAGCACGCGCACCGCGTCAACGATCCCGCTGCCGCAAATGCCCTTCGGCGCCGCTTCCCCGATTACGTGCGCGACAATATTTCCCGCTTCATCGACGGAAACCTTGTCGACAGCCCCTTCGCTGCCTCCCATGCCCATGGAAATGCCCGCGCCCTCGAAGGCCGGCCCCGCCGCAGTGGAACAGGCGAGGATCCCGTCATTTTTAACCAGCACCGTCTCGCCGTTGGTGCCTATGTCCGTCATCACCGAGATGCCGCCGCGCCTGACCGCCTCCGATGCCAGCAGTGCCGTCACCGTGTCAGCGCCCAGGAAGGCCGAAATACACCTCGGAAGGTAAACCGCCGCGTCGCCGGGAAAGGCCTCAAGCCCCAGGTCCTCTGCCGTGAGAAGCTCCCCAAAGAGCCTCGCCGCCTCGAAGGGCGCGTGCGTCAGCGGCTCCGTGTCCGTCTCCGTAAGAAGGCTGAGCATCACGGTGTTGCCGGTAATAACCGCCGCGTCAATATCACCCGTTCCAATGCCCGCCTTTTTCGCAGCCTCCGCCGCAAGCCCGTCAATACACCCGCGAATGGCCGCAGCCAGGCCTTTTGCCTCGCCTTTAAGGCAGGCCTCCATGCGCGAAACCACGTCCACGCCGTAAGCCCGCTGCGGATTCAAGGCAGTCTGCTCCGAGAGCAGCCGCCCCCTGTTATCGTAAAGCCTCAGCGCCACCGTAGTGGTGCCGACGTCCACCGCCGCGCCGAATGTTGAAAACATTGGCGCGAGCTCAAAATCCGGAAGGTCTCCGTCGGTCTTAATGACCGCCCCGCCGGCTTCTTCTGTCCTGACAGTGCAGTCCCCTTCCACAAAGGCCCTGCAAGCCAGCCTGACGCCCTTTGAAAGCCCGTCCCCGATAAGGCGCTTCTCCGCCTCGTCCGGGGGCGACAGCCTTCCTGCGCAAAAAACGCGGCACTTGCCGCACTTTCCGTGGCCGCCGCAAACCATATCGCCAAAGCCCCTGTCCCGGAGAAAATCACCAAGGCAGGAGCCCTTCGTCACGTTGTATTCTTGTCCGTTGAATAAGATCTTGCAATTGTTCATGGGTAAGTGATGAGAAAGAATAGAGGCCGGAGGCCGGAGATTTTCGGCAGCTGCGCGGTGGCCGGTGAAAGGCCAGAGGCTATCGGGCGCGCGTTCGCGCGAGTTCCAAGTGAAAGGCTAAAAGCCGGAGGCCGGAGATTTTCGGCAGCTGGTATTTGAATCGGATCCCGCGTCTGCATTTTGAGACACAAGCGGTGCACGCGTCAGCATTTCCGCGAAGCGCACCCGGCACCGGACAATAAGCACTAAGCACCCGGTACCTGGCACTGATCACTCGGCACCCGGCACCCGGCACCCGGCACTTAAAAGCCTCAAACGTCGAAGACCACGGCGGCAAAATATGTAACCGTGTTCTGCCCGTTTATATAGTTCATGCCCGCCGCAGCGGCCAGCCTCGAGACGTTTACTCCGTAGGTCTCGAGGCTCGCGGTGGCCCTTTCGGGATGCCGGCAGGGCTCCCCGGTCTTCTTGGCGCAGGCCTTGCACACGCTGCAGCCGCCGGCGCCAAGGTAAAGGAGCCTCGGAATATCATCCCGAAGGTCCACCGCGCCGCGCACCCTTTCCATGAGGTCACGGTGCGCGGCGGCCGCCGTCATCATGCCCTCAAAATCGTAGCTGTCCTCAATCTCGCCCACGCTCTGATACACGAGCATATATTCGTAGGAGTTGAGCTGCCTGATCAGCTCGTCAATGTCTCCTGCGTCAGGCGGACACATCCAGTTGTTTCCGTAGTTGCCGCACACGTTCTTGCGGCAGAGCTCCCTAAAGTAGACGTCCGTTTCCACGTCGGAAACCGGAATCACCGACGCTTTGAACGCGCCCAGCGAGACCGCCAGTTCCGACAGTTCATGCAAGCTGTCTCTGTCCATATTTCACCTCAAAATCGGTAAAATCAAAAGTAAGGCTTAACGAACAAACCTGCAAACCAAAAGCTTTGACAATCAGCCCGATTCTCAAACCGATCGATTTGCAGATTCTGTTATCCTTCGGTTTCCGCGAAAAGCACCGCCAAAGGCACTGCTGGACCTCAAAAACCGCGATAAGAGCCGCCAAAATTGCCGCGGAATGCCGCAATAATTGCCGCGCCTTGCTGTGATCAGAGCCGCGAAGCCAAAGCCGTCCCGGGTATTCTCGCGGAAAATCCCGCGAAGCCCGCGCGAAGCTCCCAAAAAGCTCCCTGCGGTATGCTTTTACCGGCGCAGAGTCCTTAGCGGTATGCTTTTACCGGCGCAGAGTCCTTAGCGGTATGCGTTTTACCGATATGCTTTTTAAGCAAAGAAGCCGGCTGCTACGTCAGCGCAGCTTGCTGCGTCCGGGGTGTATGCGTCCGCGCCGATCTTCTCGCAGAAGGCCTGGTCAACGGGGGCGCCGCCGATCATGATCTTGACCTGATCGCGGATGCCGGCTTCCTCGGCCTTTTGGATGACGTCTGCCATAACGCCCATTGTGGTGGTGAGCAGCGCCGAGCAGCAGATGACCTTGCAGTTCTCGTCGATTGCAGTCTGGATAAACTTCTCCGGGGGCACGTCCACGCCCAGGTCGATGACCTCCAGGCCCTTGCCCTCCAGCATCATCTTGACGAGGTTCTTGCCGATATCGTGAAGGTCGCCCTGCACCGTGCCAAGCACGACCTTGCCGACAGCCTTGACGCCGGCTTCCTCGAGGTAGGGCTTCAGAACCTGCGCGCCCATATTCATGGCTCTCGCGGCCACCAGCACCTCAGGCACGTAGACCTCGTTCACCTTGAATTTCTCGCCGATAATGTTCATACCGACAAGAAGTCCGTCCTTGAGAACCGTCTCCGGGCTGATGCCGGACTCCACCGCCTGCTGCACAAGTTCCTTGACGACCTTGGCCTTTCCCTTCTGCAGGTTTTCGGAAATTTCGTTTAAAATACTCGAATTGTCACTCATGTTTTCCTCCAATAATAGTGATGCTTGAAATCCAATGATTTAGGTGGTGGTGCTCGCAAATCAGCGGCTGATTCCGCGCTGCATGCGAATTCATGACCGATCTTGCGCTGCTGCAAATTGACGACCGATCTTGCGCCGCCTGCAAATTGATGACTGACTTGCGCCGCCTGCAATAAAGAAGTGCGGATCCGGGTTCGGGCGCAGGGCCGTGTACCCGCGAAGAGGCTTGTCCCTGCGAAGAATCTCATTATCGCGCAGAGCATTGTTGTCGCGCTGAGCTTTCGCCAAAGGAGCATCGATCCGGGGCCTGCCTCAAAAGGTGATCTTCTTGATCTCCTCCGTGTAATACTGCACCAGCTCGAATTTGGTGCCCGGCATGAGCCTGTGATCGGGGCAAGGGAT
>JAGDAX010000128.1 GCA_017848335.1 Clostridia bacterium
GTCCGCATCAACCTGCGGCGCTCTGTCCGTATCTTTTCTGCGCTGCTCTGTACGTATCAGCTCTGCGTTCTGTCAGTATCTGCCCGCGAAAATCAGTCCGTATCCGCCCTCTGATCCCGCGGACCTTCAGACCGCCGTTGCAGGCTTTGCAGACCGCCGCTGCAGGCTTTTCATACCGCCGCTGCAGACTTTTGCAGACCGTCATTACAGGCCGTCACAGGCTCTTCAGAAAACTCACCGCACCCTCGGGGTCGCTGTTCCTGAAAATATACGTTCCTGCGACCAGAATGTCGGCTCCGGCCCTTGCCGCGACTGCCGCGGTATTACCGTCGATCCCGCCGTCCACCTCGATCTTAAACGAAGCGCCTCGCTGTTCCCTCAGGCGCGCCGCCTTCCCGATCTTTTGGCTGACGCTCTCAATATATTTCTGGCCGCCGAAGCCCGGATTCACGCTCATCAGCAAAAGCAGGTCAACGTCATCCAGCACGTCCTCAACCGTCGAAAGCGGCGTCGCCGGATTCAGCGCGACGACGGCCATTGCGCCGGTCTCCTTTATCCGGTAAACGAGCCTGTGAAGGTGCTTCGTGGCCTCGGCGTGCACGGTAATGATATCCGCACCGCAGGCCCTCACCGCGTCGATATAATTCTCGGGCCTTTCGATCATGAGATGCGCGTCGAAGAGCGCCTTCTTATATGGGAGCATGCTCTTAATAACCGGGATCCCGAAGCTGATATTGGGCACAAAAGCCCCGTCCATAACGTCCAGGTGGAGAAAGTCCACCCCCGCGTTCTGTATCCATGTGATCTCCTCGCCGAGGCGGGCAAAATCGCAGGCAAGAAGTGAAGCGGAAATAACAGCCATAAAGACCTCCCTGAATTATCTGTACTTGTTTCTCTCTTTTTCCTTGAGCTCCCGGTAAAGCGCCTTGTAGCGGTCGTACCTTCCCGGGGACATCCGCCCCTCCGCGACAAGAGGCGCCGCCATGCAGCCCGGCTCCCCCGTGTGCGAGCAGTCCGGGAATCTGCAGCCGCTGACCTCCGCCAGCTCCGGGCAGAGCGTCTTAAGCTCCGCGGCCGTGACGTCCTCCATGGCGTCAAATAGGCTGAAGCCCGGCGAGTCGATAATATATCTGTCCCCGGAGATCTCAAACAGCTCCGAATGCCTGGTGGTATGCCTGCCGCGGCTGAGCTTGCGGCTCAGGTCGCCTGTGTCCATGGCGCTCCTGTCGAGAATAAGATTTGTGAGCGTCGACTTTCCGACTCCTGACTGCCCGGCAAGAACCGTCACCCCCGGGGGTATCATCCTGCGGATTTCGGAAGCCGTCTCAGCAGCTCCTTCGCCGTTGCCTGAGTCCGCTGTTTCGCCTGAGTCCGCTGTTTTGCCTGTGCCTTCGCCGGATCCTCCTCCGGCAAGAGCCGTCACAAACACCCCTCCGCGGACTGCGCAGCGGTACTCCTCGAAGAGCCGCGAAGCCTCGGCAGGATCCTGGTCCATTTTGTTTATCACAAGGTGCGTCAGTATGCCCTTCTCCTCCGAAACCGCCAGTATCCTGTCCAAAAGCAGCAGGTCAGGCTTGGGATTCGAAGCGGATATGACCAGGAATATATTGTCGATGTTGGCCGCGGCGGGCCTTATAAGCCGGTTCTTGCGGGGCTTCACCGCGGTGATCACGAAGCCGCTGTTCTCGTCGTCCGGGCTCAGCTCCACGTTGTCGCCTATCAGTATCCTGATGCCGTCCTTGCGGAAAATGCCTCTCCCTCTGGCTTCATATGTCCCCGAAGGCGTTCTCACGGTGTAGAGCCCGCCGACCCCCTTTACAACTTTACCGGTGTCCCTGTCCAAACCAATCTCCGTTAAATATCCGTTATCTGAAGCGATATCCGCCGCGGCAGGTCCTGCGCCGCGAATTGCATTACCGGGCTTAGACCGCGCCAATAAACCGTCCCGCAGCCCTTATCTTATGCGATACGACGGCGTGGCGGAGGGCTCTTCCGTCTCCTCAGTCACAGGCGTCGGCACCATCTGCTCGTCCGTCCTCTTTACCTCGCGCATCTCGTACACGTTGCGCACGTCGTTCACGTAAATATACATCTTCACCAGCCGGTCGCCCCAGTTAAAAGGCACGTCGATCTCCAGCGGGAAATCCTCTTCCTTGATATTGCTGAAGGACGTCATGGCGGTGTCGCCGTTTTCCATCACGAAGTCGATCTTGATGAGGTTGATAACGCCCCTCGAAAGCAGCTCTCTCGGGCACTCGAAGCTCTCCTTCACGGGCACCGAGACGCGGTTGAGTTCCTTCCTGTCATAGAAATAAAGCGTGACCGTCTGGCCCTTGTAAAGCATTGTCCCGGCCGGAGGATACTGCCCCGTCACGTAAAGAGACGCTTCGTAAGGGCCCGGCGTCGCCGAAGGACTCCCGGAAGGATATTCCGAACCCTCAGGCGTAAGCGAACCCCCGGGCGTCACGGAAGCCGCAGGCGTAGGCGTCGCTGTAGGCGTGGGCGTAGGCGTAGGAATCGGAGTAGGCGTTTCGGTCTCCTCCGGACTCCCTGTCTCCGCATCCCCGCCGGGCGTTTCCGAAGGATCCCCGGTCACGTCAGGCGTCGGAGAAGGTGTATCCGTAGGCTCCGGCGTCGGAGAAGGCGTGGGCGTAGGCGTCGCGAAATAAATTGACAGATCCGCTCCGGGCTCGGGATAGGCCGCGCCGGCCTTCAGACCGTAGCTCGCAAGAAGCGCGGCCGCCTCCTCATACGTGAGCTTCCCGTTCAGGCCGTTCACCAGATCGGGCACCTCCACCATGTCGCCTATATTGCCCCGGCTGACGTACAGAGTCACGGTGTCACCCTGATTGACCGTGCTGCCGCCCTGGGGCTTCATTTTAAGAATCGTATCCGAGGCCGTGCTGCCCGAAAGCTCCACCACCTCCACCTTGAGTCCCAGGTTCGCGATCTCGCGCTCAGCCATTCTCAGGCTTCTGCCCGTGTAATCCGACAATATCTCCTGGTCCTTCTCGACAATAACGTTCAGCGTAATAAGCTCACCGGAGGTGATGGGCGTGCCCGGCGTGATATTCTGCGAAAGCACGTACCCCGAAGGATATATATCCGACTCCACCTTCACGATCTTGGAGGCAATGCCGTTGTCCGTCAGGACCTTAACCACGTTCTGGGCAAAGAAACCCGTGTAGTCCTCGACAATATAAGTCGTGTCCACCGCCACGTCGCTCGCGGTCTGGCGGTTTTGGAGGTAATAGTTGACGTAAAAGAGCACGAGGCCCGTGGCAAGAAACGCCGCGAGAACGTACACGATCACGGTAAGCACAGTGCCCTTGCGGCGCACCTCGCCCTCCGTGTTTTCGCCTTCCCCGCCGGTCTCCTCTCCGCTGTTCTCGCCATCTCCGCCTTCGCCGTCCGCAGCGTCGCCGGATTTTTCGGCATTCTCGGGAATGATGCCGTTCTCCACCATAAACGCGTCCGTAGCCAGCACCACGTCCGGGTTCTTCTCGGCCGTAAGCAGCGCGTCAAGCATCTCCTCGGCGCTCTGGAAGCGCTTCTCGGGATCTCTCATGGTGGCGATGACCACCACGTCGCGTATCGCTCTGGGTATGCTCTCGTCCACAAGGCAAGGCGGGATCGCATTCTCGCTGGCATGCCGCATCGCTATCGCATAGTTAGTGTCCCCGTCGAAGGGCACCGCGCCCACCAGCATCTCGTAAAGCGTAATTCCCAGCGAATAGATGTCCGTGCGCTTGTCCACCTTGTCGTTGCGTATCTGCTCCGGCGAGGTGTAGTAGACCGAGAATGCCTTCCCGGAGGCCACGATCGTATTCGACGAAGTGCCGATCTCGGCAATACCGAAGTCCGTGAGAGTGGCGTGCTTATTCTCGTCCACCAATATATTCTGGGGCTTGATATCCTTGTGGATAACCCCGTGGGCGTGCGTGTAGCAAAGCGACTCCAGCACCTGCCTGGCAATGTCGACGCAGTCCTGCCAAAGAAGGGCGCCGCCCTGCGCGATAAGCTCGTCCAGCGTCACGCCGTCGATCTTCTCCATGGCGATATAGTGACAGCCCTCAAAGTGGCCGATACCGTAGACCTTCACGATATTGGGATGGTGCAGCGTGCTCACGTTAAGAGCTTCGCGCTTAAACCGCTCCACCTGCGCCTCGTCGTCCGAGAAGTCGCTTTTGAGGACCTTCAGCGCAACGTCAATGCCCGACACAACGTCACGGCCTTCGTAAACAACAGACATGCCGCCGGCTCCAATCAGCCGCCGCACCTCATATCTGTCATTTAAAACTGTTCCTTCAGGTATGTAATCCATAGCAAATCCGTAAAATCAAGTTATTCGCCCGCCGCAGGGGCTGCGTCTTTTGTAAAAGCGGTTTCATTCCCACGCGGGAATGTCATCAGGCACGTCCTCGAAGGTATCCTCTCCGGGCGCCGCGGCCTTTTCGGGCTCCGCAGCCTTTTCGGGCTCTGTAGCCTCTCCCGGTTCCGCCTTCGCGGCCTCTTCATGCTCAGCTTCAAGTATTCTGGCGACCGCCACGGTGACGTCATCGTCGCTTCCTGCGGCGTCAGCCATATCCGCCAGCGCCCGGCAGATCTCCTCAGCGGAAAGCTCCTTTACCTCCGCCAGCTTCCCCTCCAGCTCTTCATTTGAAAGCACCGACGTGATGCCGTCGCTGCAGAGGAAAAACAGGTCGCCCCGTCCGAAGGGAACCTCGTAAAAGTCTATTCTCGGCCTGCCCTTCTCGGTGCAAAGGAAGCCCATTGCACGGGTGACAGCGTTCCTGTGCATCTCGATGGCGATCTCTTCGGGAGCAAAGCCCCTGTCGATGAGCAGCTGCTTTACGGAATGGTCCTTCGTGATCTGCCTCAGCCCGCCCTCGCCGTAGAAGTAGCACCGGCTGTCGCCGATATTGCACACAAGGGCCTTGCCGGACCTGAAATCAAGGGCCGCCAGCACCAGCGTCGCGCCCATGCGGTTTCTCTGCGAGCTGTCCGCGCTCTCCGCAATTTCGATATCCGCCTTGATGATGGCGTTCTCGATGAAGAGCCTCTCCATTTCCTCGCTTTCGAAGGTAATGTCGGAAAAAGCCGCGCGAAGAGCATCACACGTCATCCGCGAAGCAACCTCGCCCGCCATATGGCCGCCCATTCCGTCAGAGACGAAAAGAAAATCAAGATCATTACCGGCGGAGAATGCCTCCCCGTAACAATCCTCGTTTATAGATTTTCTCTTGCCGGTGCGGCTCTCAAAGAACACTTCCCGCCGGCTGCCGCATAGATCCTTCATAGGTTCGCCTTTCGGTCTAAAGCTAAATAAAGCGCTGGTTAACGGTTATGTTTATCTTTTGTAAATGCCTCCCGCTCCTTCGGGTCACCTTGCAGCGTGCCGCCGTACCGAGTAAACGTCTGTACCCGCGGCCGGCCCGCGCGGCAATACGATACACAGCTTTATTATACACGAAAACCGCACGGTTGTCAGTTTATTTTTGTTTTCAGTAAGGGATCTGCGCGTCTCTTAACGGTCCTGCCAGGGAATTGCGGCTCCCGGTCTGCGCAAGTCACCGCCGTGGCGGCGCCGGGCCGGTGCCCGGGCACTTCCCAATCTGCGCCCGGGCAGCTCTTATCGGGCCGCCCGGTCAGCAATCAGGCAGCCTATGAAAGCAGCCTTTTCGATGCGCAATCGATTGATCTATGAAAGCAGCCTTTTCGATGCGCAATCGATCGATCTATGAAATCACCCTTTTCCTCAGCTGCCCGCAGGCCGCGTTGATGTCCCGTCCCAGCTCGCGCCTCACGGTCACCGCCACGCCCTTTGATTCAAGCGTCTTTTGGAAGCTCTCGATCGTCTCCCTTGACGGGCGCCTGTACTTCCCGCCGTCGATTTTATTCACGGGGATCAGATTCACGTGGCAAAGCATGCCCCGCACTCTCTCGGCCAGCTTCAGCGCGTGCCTTTTGCTGTCGTTCTGTCCCTCGATCACCGCGTACTCAAAGGTTATTCTCCTGCCGGTGGCATTGACGTACTCCCTGCAGGCGGCGAAAAGCTCGTCAAGGCCGTGGATCTTATTCACGGGCATGATCTCGCCGCGCTCATCGTCAAACGGATTGTGCAGAGACACGGAAAGCGTGACCGGAAGGCCCTCGTCCTTCAGCCTCAGGATCCCGGGCACCACGCCGCAGGTAGAGAGGGAAATTTTGCGGAGGCTGATATTGAGGCCGTCCGCGGAGGAAACGTTTTTGAGGAACCTGACGACGTTGTCGTAGTTGTCCATAGGCTCGCCAATGCCCATAATGACGACGTGGCTGACCTTGATATTTTCGTGCCTCTCGATGGCGATGATCTGCCCGAGAAGCTCGCCGCCCGTAAGATCGCGCGAGAAGGCAACGCCCGCGGAGGCGCAGAATCTGCAGCCCATTTTGCAGCCGGCCTGCGAGGAAATGCACACCGAGTACCCGTAGGCGTACTTCATCAGCACGCTCTCCACCAGCACGCCTCCTTCAAGCTCGAAAAGGAACTTGACGGTCTCGTCCACCGACGAGCGCAGCACGTCCGCCACCGCAGGAATACCCGTCACTGCGTTTGCGGAAAGCCTGTCGCGAAGCTCCGCCGGAAGGTTCGTCATCTCACCGAAGGAGCGCCCCTTGAGGAGCCAGTCCTTTATCTGCCCGGCTCTGTATTTGGGGAGGCCCATGCTGTCGCAAAAGCTTTTTAATTCGGTTGAGTCAAGGTCAAGAAGCCTGATTTTGTCCAAAACCGACACCTTTCGATAATTTAGAGTCTGGTCTGTGACGCTGCACCGTCAACAGCTCAGGATAAGGCGCAGTCCGCGTTTTTGTCCCCGGCGCATGCTCCGTCAGCCCTCCGTCCTGAAGGCGCCTTTAAGCTCGTGCCCGTTAAGAAACGCCGCCACAGCCATCCTTTTTGAATTTTCCGCCTGAATTTCCAGGAGCTCAAGAAGCTCCGGACGTCCCGAAGGCTCCTGAAGCTCCGAATCAGCCTGAAGCCCCGGAAGCTCCGAATCAGCTTGAAGCGCCGGAAGCTCCGAAAGAACCTGCGAGCCTCCGCATATGACCGCAACGCGGTTTTTACCTATCTTTAGTACACCTCCCGGCTTGCCGCCAATGGCGTCTCCCGGTCCGCCCCCGGGAATATCCACCGCCGCATCCGCGCTCTCACAGGGCAAGGCGGTCTTCCATATCTTGATCTTCTCGACCTTCCCGCTTTCCGCGTCGTGCAGAAACGAAAACGCCCCCGGAGTCGGATCCATGCCCCTCACAAGATCGTGTATCGAGCGGGCGTCCCGCGTCCAGTCAATGAGACCCTCTTCCTTCTGGATCGGCGGCGCAAAGGTGGCGGCTTCGTGGTCCTGGGGAATGCGCTTCACGCGTCCCTCAAGAAGCCCGTCGATCGTCTCCACGATAAGCCCGGCGCCCATCACGGACAGCGCGTCCGAAAGCTCGCCGCAGGTCATATTTTCGCCTATTTCAAGGCTTTTTGCGAGCAGTATATCTCCGATATCCATCCCCTCGTCAGTCATCATTGTGGTAACGCCGGTCTCCTTCTCGCCGTCCATTATCGCTCTCCATATCGGAGCGGAGCCGCGCAGCTTAGGCAGGAGGCTCGCGTGCACGTTGACGCAGCCCATTCGCGGCAGCTCAAGTATCCTCCCGGGAATGATTTTCCCGTAGGCGCAGGTCACGTAAAAATCCGCTTCGTGCGCTGCAAGCTCCCCGAAAAACTCATCGGTTCTGATGCTTTCGGGCGCCAGCACCGGGATCTGCTTCTCCTCGGCCAATATCCTGACGGGGCTTTTTGTGACCCTGCCGCCCCTGCCTTTCGGCTTGTCGGCCTTGGTGACGCACAGTATTACGTTATAATTCGCGCAAAGCGCCTCCAACACAGGAAGGGCAAACTCCGGGGTACCCCAAAAAACAATGCGCGGTCTGTCTTCTGCCGGCATGCGCTGTCTGCCCGCTTCCGGCATTTGCGGCCTCTCTTCTGCTGACATCATTCCTCTTCCTTCTTCACGTATTCCACGGCCTTGTCCTTGTAAAGAATGCCGTCCAGATGGTCAAACTCATGGCAGCAGATGACCGCCAGCTGGCCCTCAGCGGTGAATTCCACAGGCTCGCCGTTCTCGTTAAGAGCTTTGACCGACACCCTTTGGGGCCTTTTGCATTTTCCGCGAAATCCGGGAATACTGAGGCAGCCCTCGGAGGAAAGCTGCTCACCCTCGGACTCCGTGATCACAGGGTTTATCAGCTTGAAGGAATGCCCTTCACGGTCGTCGATAACCACCATCCTCTTGGGTATTCCGATCTGAGGCGCGGCAAGTCCCACACCGTCGCTGTCAAACATCGTCTCCACCATATCGTCAAGAATACGCCTTGTGCCGTCGGTGATCTCCTTTACTTCCTTGCATACCTCTCTCAGCACGGGATTTCCGTCTGTTCTGATATTTCTGATTGCCATGAATGTTCCCCCTCTGTTGTACTGTTGTTCGTTTGTACTTTTGTACTGTCGTGCCGTTGTGTTTCCCGGCCGTACTGTCGTGCCGTTGTGTCGTCCGGCCGTACTGTCGTGCCGTTGTGTCGTCCGGCCGTACTGTCGTACCGTTGTGTTGTCGTATTGCCTCAGATCGCGGCGCCCTCAGACTGCCTTGCAGGTACTGCCTCCTGAGTCGACCCGCGCTGCCGCTGCCGGACTGCAGCGGCGTGATA
>JAGDAX010000129.1 GCA_017848335.1 Clostridia bacterium
ACACCCGGAAAGGCATTGAAACCGTGAAAAAACTGATCGTATTGCTGATAATTTGTGTGGCGGCGATGTCGTTGTATTCGTGCGCCGATAAAGGCAATCCTGCAAAGCCTGCTGACGAAACGCAGGCTGCCGCGGAATCCGCCGAGCCGGGCGAATCCGCCGAGCCGGACGCAACGGAGGCATCCACGCCGGACGATGCAGACGAAACTCCCGGATATATCGATGACGGCGAGATCTTCAACCCCGGGGACGACCCCGGGGCAACGAAGGAAAGTCCTTACGATAAGACCCCGAAGCCGCTTTTCGGGAGCGGGCAGGTCAATGCCGGCGACGTAGTGACCTTCGGCGCTTACGAGCAGGACAACGACTCAAGCGGGCTCGAGCCTCTTCGGTGGATAGTGCTCAAAAATGAAGGTGGCAAGGCGCTGCTTCTCAGCCTGTACGTGATCGATGCGCTGCCCTATCACACAGAATACGCGGACGTGACCTGGGAAGGCTGCCGGCTCAGGCAGTGGCTCAACGAGGATTTCGCTGCGGAGGCTTTCGGCGCGGACACCGGCAAGCTTGTGAGCACGCCCTGCCCTGCCGACAAGAACCCGCAATTCGCTTCGACCGCCCAGGGACAAGCCACGGAGGACGTCGTTTTTCTCCTGAGCGCAGCCGAGCTGTCCGACAACGACCTCGGCTTCAGGGACTATTACGCCTACGGAGACGTTCTTCGCATGGCCAGGGCCACTGAATTCGCCAAAGCAAAGGGCTGCTTCGTCAGCGATTCCGGGTTGTTCAAGGACTGCGCGACCTGGTGGATACGCACCATGGGCGGCGACGCCAAGCAGGCAGCGTATATCTATTCTGACGGCTCAGTCGGCACCAACGGCGGCAACGTGACGAATACCGACAAGGGCGTCAGACCCGCAGTGTGGGTGAAGCTGGGGGATTGAAGCAGATCGGTGTGTGAGAGCCAGAGGCTATCGGCCGCAGGCCAGAGCATAGAGGCCGGAGGCCAGAGCATAGAGGCCAGAGGCCAGAGAGCGTAGCGCGAATGATAAGTTCCGAGTGCCCTTCGCGCGTTCCGCGCGAGTTATGACCTGTAAGTTACGGACTGTGAACTGATAGTAAATTGAGGCGCCGTTAGCGAAAATTCTGCTGACGGCGCCTCAATTAATGAAATTAATGATATGAAATTGTTTCCGGACATATTGCCTCGGTATTGTGCGGAGCAGCAGCCCGGAAAGCTTGCAAACCGCCTGCAGCACCCTTCCAGCTATGCCGAAAAAAAAACCTACGACCTATATCCGCCGCGCAACATATTGTGCCCCTCACCGGGCACGCTTCGCGTGAACCATTCGTGTCTCAAAATGGAGACGCGGGATCAGCCGCTCCTCAAAATGGTGATGCGGAATCACCTTCATTGCGCAGCGCACCGGGCACCCGGCACTTGGCACATGCCTCTGACTGCACCTTCCTCATCCCTCAGCGCCGGCCCCGAAAATCTCCCGCAGCTCCGCCTCGGAGACCGTCTTGTTCTTCATGAGCAGCGCAGCCGCCTTTTCGACCCGGTCGGAATTGTCGCGGATGATCTGCTCGGCGTTCTCGAAGCCCTTCTTGAGCAGCTTGTTGATCTCCTCGTTCGACTTTTCGTCTCTGGTCTTGCGTGAGGCGAAGCCGGTTTCGGACATGCCGAATCGCGAGATCATATTCCAGGCGGTGTCAGTGGCCTTCTCGATGTCGCTGGTGCCGCCGTTGGCGTAGTCGCCGGTCATTACCTTCTCGGAGGCGATGCCCGCCATGTAAACCGAAATCAGGTTCCTGAGCTCCTCGGATGTGGATGTGGTCTTTGTGAGTCCGGCGGTGCTGACGTAGCCCAGCGCGCCGCTGCCCTCCGCGGAAACGGTGATGCGCGAAAGCGAGGCCTCCGGAAAGAGCTTTATCATGACAAGCGCGTGACCGGTCTCGTGGTAGGCGGTTCTGAGATTTTCGGCTTCGGTTATGTCGGAGGGCTTCAAAAGGTTCCCGTCCGGCATCATCGCGATCATATATTCGATCGAAGGGATGTCCTCCCTGGTGACCGAAATGAGCCTGACCTGGTCGTCGGTGTCGGCGCACTTTTCGGCGTGTATCGTGAAGGTTGCGTCGGATACCTTCTCGGAAAAACGGCCGTTGCCGAAGTTGGGAACGGACACGAAATACTGCATGAGCGCCTTGACCGCATTCTCGGTCTCTTCGTCGGCGATCACAAGGCCGGCCGAGCTGATTTTCATCTTGTAAATCTCGGTGAGCTCCTCCGTGTTGTAATCCTCAAAACGGAAGGTGTAGCCGATGCGCGAGGAAATGCCCGTGTTCATGGCCAGGAAGTTCTTCATCTCCTCGGTGTAGCCGGCGAATATCACCACAAACTGGTCGCGGTTGTCCTCCATGGCCTTGATGAGCGTTGCCACAGCGTCCTGACCGTAATCCGCGGTCCTTCCCGTGCCCGCCAATGCGTATGCCTCGTCGATAAAGAGCACGCCGCCCATTGCCCGGTCGATCACCGCCTGAGTTTTGGGCGCAGTCTGGCCGACGTATTCGCCGATAAGGTCGCCTGCCGTGACCTCGATAAGCTTGTTCTCGACAATGATGCCGGCCTCGTAAAGCTCGCGCACGAGAATTCTGGCCACCGTGGTCTTGCCGGTGCCGGCGTTGCCGGTAAACATCATGTGTGAATTGCCCCGGGGAATGCTGACGCCGAATTCGCGGGCACGCTTCTCGAAGGCGATTTTGTTTCTGAACCGCCTCACCTGCTCCTTCACCTGCGCGAGACCAACCAGGTCCTCCAGCTTGAGTTCCTTGGGCGCCGCGTCGCGCCGTGTCGAGAAGGCTGTCACCGGCGGCACGTCGTTCTCGTCGATGACAAAAATCGCGGCCGGATCCTTGCAGGCGGAGTGCCTTATGATGATCTCCTGCCAGAGTGTGTCGATGAACCTGCCGTTGCCGAAATTCCTGCGGCGCATAAAATATTTGACTACAAGGCCGGCTCGCTCCCTGGCGGCGTCCGTCACTGTGATTCCCGAGGAGGATATCTTCAGCTCCAGCATCTTCATGAGCTCATCGTAGGAGTAGTCGTCAAAGTGGAACTTGTATCCGATACGGGAGGAGAGGCCCGGGTTGGTGTCGATGAACTTCTGCATCTTGTCGGAGTAGCCCGCGAATATCACCACCAGGTCGTTGCGGTGGTCCTCCATGGCTTTGAGAAGCGTGGCAATGGCCTCCTCTCCGTACTGGTCGCCAGCCAGCGTGTAGGCCTCGTCAATGAAAAGCACGCCGCCGATAGCGTCCTGAATCTTGCCGGCAGTCTTCCCGGCGGTCTGACCCAGATAGTTTGCCACCAGGTCCTTCCGCTCCACCTCCACCAGCTTGTCCTCCGGCAGGAAGCCGATCTCGTAAAGCATGGTGGATATCATTCTCGCGATCATGGTCTTGCCGGTGCCGGCGTTGCCGGTAAAAAGCATGTGCAGGTTCGCGTCGGGAAGCTTGATCTTGCCCGCCTCAGCCTTCTTCCGGAAGGCAATGTAATTTTCGAAGTGGGCGATCTGCTCCTTGATGGAGTCCATGCCGATGATCTTCGACAGCTTGTCCTTCAGACGGTCCTTGTCATATATGCCGGGCGGCAGGACAGGCCTGCCCTCCGCGTTGCTGTAGGCGGCCAGATAATCGGCCAGCTCGTCGTTGTCGAAGGGTATTGCCCGCGAATTAAAGGTGAGGAAGTCCGAGAAT
>JAGDAX010000130.1 GCA_017848335.1 Clostridia bacterium
CGTTGTTCTCAACAAGATATTCGTGCCTGCCCTGCCCGACGATCCGCCCCTTTTCCATAACGATTATATTGTCGGCCTTTTTGCACAGCCCGATTCTGTGCGAGATCACAATGCAGGTTTTCTCCTTTGCCACGTTCAGAAACTGATTCAGTAGATCGTATTCAAGCATCGGATCAATAGCGCTTGTCGGCTCGTCCAGCACAACGACGTCGGCATTTTTAAACATTGCCCTGGCCAGGGCGATTCTTTGCCACTCTCCGCCCGACAGGTCGGCGTCCCCAAACTCGATTCCCAGCATAGAGTCGTACCCGCCCAGCCGTTCTCTGACTTCCGCCAGGTCAAGCACCGCGAAAAGGTCGTCCATATTTCGTCCGTCAGACGATATGCTGCCGATTCTCACGTTATCCCCCAGCGAAACTGCATACCGCTCAAAATTCTGTATTGCCACTGAATAATGCTTCAGGTATGAGGCGCAGCTATACCCGGTCACCGGTCTGCCGTCAATGCTCAATTCGCCTTTTTGCGGCTTGTACAGCCCTAAAATCAGTTTTGACAGAGTTGTTTTGCCCGAGCCGTTCTCTCCGACTATAACAGTAAACTGTCCTCTTTTGACAGTCAGGCTTGCGTCGTCAACCGCATATTTTTGACCGTTTTGATAACCGTAAGATACGTTGGCAAGCTCAATATTCTGTATTGTTTTTTCTGCAACGGCGGCGCCGCTGATTTCCTTCGGCAGGTTCAAAAAATCGTAATAGTCATTTGCATATTTGCAGCCCGCGTCAATTCTCGCCAGGCAATCGAATAAGTCCGTCGCCTTCCCCTGCATCGAAGCGAAAACTCCTATACAGGCCGCGAACATTCCTACCGTTATCACGTTTTTACCGACCAGACCGACGGCGAAAACCAGCGCGACAATGTACAGTATATTCTTCAGCAGCTCCGCGACGCCTCTGCCCGCGTCCTCCTTGAGCAGAAGCTTTTTTCTCGCCAGCCGGAATTCCTGATTGACGTCAAGGAAGCGTTTTTTCAGGTAATCCATAAAACCGTAGATCCTGTTTTCCCTGACGGTTTCCTTTTTTGTAACAATTTCCCAAAGATAATGGCTGAGCCTGCTTGTCTGTGTATGCTCGACGGAAAAACCGTACTCCCTTCTTCCGATCCAAAAGGAAAGCAATGCCGAGGGGAATACGCTTATAAACGCCAGCGCCACGAGGACCGGACTGTAATTAAAGAGCACCGCCAACGTGCCGATAAGCTGTATTGCGGTTGGCAGAATATTGAAAACCGTCATAAACACAGCCATTATCCGATCCTGATAAATTGCGTCCTTGGCCCTCCAGAACATATTCTGTATCTGCGGATCGTGTGTGGCTTCAAGTGAAATATCGACAAGATGATCAGACAGCCTGTGATGAAAGAATTCCATTTTGGGCACGATCAGGATGTTGTCCATGTAATACGCAAGGACGCTTCCGAATTGCAGGAAGACGCCGCACGATATAAAGCCCGCCACGTTGACGGCGAAAACGTTCATTACCGGTTCCCCGTTTATCAGTCTGCCGGCACAGTCTGTTATATTCGCCAACAGACTCACGTTCACAACGGACACAAGCGCGGATACGATTCCCAGGACTATTTTTACCGTCACTATATCCGGCATAGCGGTAAAAAGGTCTCCGGTCGCTTTACGTATCGTATTGAGATTGTTTTTCGACTTCTCTTTCATACTTACTCTTCAATGCGCCCTATTTGTACCAGGATTGCTGCTTTAAAAACATTTCCGCGTAATACCCGTTTGCGTTCATCAATTCGCCGTGAGAACCGCACTCGCAGATCCGGCCGTCCCTCAGCACCATTATTCTGTCTGAGACAACGCAGGAAGCGAGACGGTGCGATATCAGTATTGCCGTCCGTCCGGCCTTAAGCAATGAATTGTGGATGGTATTGTACATTTCACACTCGGCAATAGGATCCAGCGAAGACGTCGGCTCGTCAAATATTATCACGTCAGCCGGTTTTGCGAAGGCCCGGGCAATGATCACGCGCTGCCACTGACCGCCGGAAAGATTCACCGCATCCGCGTACAGCGTTCCGAGCTTCTGATCCAGACCCTTTTCCAATTGGAACAAGTCACGCACGCCCGCGGCCGCCAAGGCGTCCTTCAGCAGCCCGTCATTGTCGAGCCCGGCAATATTTCCCAATCCGACATTCTCTCTCAGCGACAGCATATAGTGCTGACCGTCCTGAAAAACCACGGAAAGCTCCTTCGCAAGCTGCGACGGAGAGAGTTTGGAAACGTCCCTCCCGTTGATGCGTATCGTCCCGCCATCGGGTTTATAGAGTCCGCACAACAGCTTGATTATCGTGGATTTACCGGACCCGTTTACGCCGACGAAGGAAACTGTTTCACCCCTTTTCACCGTGAATGACACGTCGTTTAACACAACGTTTTCAGTTTCCGGATATGAAAATGACACGCGCTCAAATTCAATAACCGCTTCGTTTTTCCGAACAATCTCCGGGGCGTTCTCAGGAAAGCTCGCCGGAGCGTTCTCCGGGGCGTTCACCGCGCGGCCGGCATTTTCGGGCGCAGCTTCATCCGTCGTCCCGTCGCCGTCACCGACCTCATCCAGCTCAAGTAACCTCAGAAGGATGTTCACGTTTTCGGATATCCGCACTGCCGACGAAAGGCCGCTCGCCAGTCGTTGCTCGGCGCTGACGAAAACCCCAATACTGCTGATCAGAATGACGAAGGTGCCCAGCCTCATTTGGTTCGCAGCGATCATCAGTGAGGACGCCCCGACGACCAGCAGCGAGAACAAACACAGTATAGCGGCAATGCACAGCTTGTTTTTGGCAACCCTTCCGATATTTCTTTTCAGGTCTTTATTGATCGACTGCGTGAGCTTTTCGCTCTCATTGATAAAATAATCCTTTGAGTTGAAAACTTTGATCTCCTGCAGCGCGTTCTCGTCAGCAAAAAGGCTTTGGAAATAGTATCGCTTTCGAATATCCTTTGTCATTGTCCATCGCTGCCGCATCTCTATGTAAGCCGCGGACAAATCAAAATAGAGCAGCGGAGCCATCAGAACAACAATTACCGCGCCCAGCCATAACACCGCATGAGAAAAAACGTATATGATCTCTACGATCGTAATGGCCGCCGACAGAATATTCAAGACCGTATTCAGCACCGCAACAATATCTCCATAAGAGGACGCATTAACGTGGTAAAACAGGTCTTGAGTTCCCTTGCTTTCGAAGTGCCGGTATTCGATCATCGCGTACTTATCGATCACCGTCGGCATAAAGTTTTTCTCCATATCGGCATTGATATGGATGTTGATGTACTTGCCCGACAATAAAGACAAGTTCATTGCCAGTACGCTGACGATCCAGAATATGATCGCCAAAAAGACCTTCGGATTACCCGTCCCCCCGGACAGCCCGTCAATCATCCTCTCAAGCACTCTGACGTTAACCAGAACGCTGAGGGCTGACACCGCGGACACAACGGCCAGGGCAAGGCTCCAAAAGGGCGAATGCCTGAAGGTCGTTTTAATGCAGTATTTCATTGCCCTTGCAATCATTACGGGCTTTACGTCTGACAGTCTTTTCATTCTCTTCATTTCAGTTTACGGCGGACCGTGCGCGGCTTATCTTCATAACTCCACGTTTCCGTCGACGTAATGCTTTGCCTGCGCCTCATACATACTGAAATAATTGCTGTTGCTTTTCAGCAATTCTTCATGCGTCCCAACTGCTTCAACACCGTGGTTGTGCAGGTACACCACCGCGTCTGCGTTTTTGGCAACCGACAGCCGGTGGGAAATACATAAAACCGTTGCCGGCGAAAAAGCTTTTACTGTAATTCCGTGCCTTCCTTACTAAAAATAGCTGGTTTTTGAATATATCGGTCAGTTTGATTTTCATACGGACTCTCTCAGTCTTCCCGAATTCGCCGTGAAGCGATCGCTTTGGTTTACGCCTTTAAATCCCGTACACCGTTATTTGCCCGTCGTTTTATTTACAGATAATTATATTACCGGCCATTCCGTCTACCGATCGTTCCGTTCCCCGGTCATTCCGTCTCCAGGTCGTTTTCCTCGCGGGTGGCGAAAACATGCATTATCCTTTTGAATTCGTCATTTCTTATGGCGCCGGTCTCCCCCAGCAGTCCGCCCTTTTCAAGCCTTTTCCGCAGCCGCGCAAGCCTGCTTCTCACGGAGGATTCGTTCATGCCGAACTCGAAGGCAATTGCCTTGCAGGTCTTCATCAAAAGGTAGCGGCTCATAAACAGCGCCTTATCCTTGCGGGGCAGCTTTGACAGAACGGAATCCACCAGGGAAATCCTGCCCTCGTCGTTTTCGCAGGCGTGCACGATCCATTCAGACAGCTCGTTGATTTCAACGTCAAGCGCCTCCGAGTCGATCTCCGATACGAACACGTATTGCGGGTCCGGCATTATCGCGCTTTTGCTCACGTTGAACAGGTCGGCCATCCTCTCCACACTTACCCAGTCCGGCGTGCGCTCTCCGAGTTCCCACATTGAAACAAGCGACCTGGAGACACACAACCGGTCCGCAAGCTCCTGCTGAGTCATATTATGTTTCTCTCTAAGTTCAGTTATCGCGTTCGAGGTAATCGACATAGCTTGATCCTCACTCTGCAGGCGGCCTCGAGGGTTGACTCCGTCGACTCCCGGTGCCGGCTTTTGGATTATATCATAGCTTATAATCTTTAAATTGCCACAAAATGTTGCATTTTTTCGCGACAATGCTCCGCAGCGCTTTAGCGTAATGAACTCCGTTTCGTGGCCCGCCGCTTTTGCGCCCTTCTCCGCTTCGCGTGCGAACGCCTCTGAATTGCTGCGGTTCCTCAAGCTGCTTGAAATAAACAAACCTTCAAGGTCGACAAGAGGATCCGCAGCCTTCAAATTATAACCAACCCACTCAGTATGAAGAACAGCAGCGCTTCCACCCCGCCGGCAGCAATTCCCACGGCCTCGCTTTTTGTCATGAACGACAGGACGCCCGAAATACCTGCCGAGACCGCACCTGCAATCTGCGCCTTAAGCTGCGCTCGCGCAACGATCTCAAGAAACGTTCTGACGGCGATTTCCCCTGTCTCAGTTAAAATTAGCCTCCCCCGGCACGGCTCCCGACAGCAATGCTCTTCCTGCGGACAGGGCGACGGCGCACGCAATCAAAGCGGTCAGAGGCAGAACGGTCACGGCCAGCAGCACCTTGCCGGCCACCGGCTTGACGCGCCCGGAAATCATAACGGACGGATGCGGCACCTCGCTTTTTCTGTCAGTCGCGAAAACGCACGAGGACACGAACGCGCAGATTATCAGGAATACGATCGCGACCATGCCGCCCGCTCTCTCAACGAAGACCGCATAGCTTCCGCGCGGTTGATTCTCGGGAATACCGTTCTCAATACGGTACAGCAACAGCTTGTCCTCCGGCGTATCGCCGCCTTCTGAAACCCGAAGCGCCAGCAGGTACCGGTAGTCCTTGTAATCCGGATAAACGTCGAGCGATTTGAGCTTTTCAAACAGCAGCCTTTGGGATTCGGAGGAGGTCAGGGCAGCCATTTTGTCGTAATACCAGCCGTAATCATCCGCGGCGATCGCTTCAATGGTCTCATCCGCAAATCCCGCCTGCAGCGATATTTCCGCAATTGCATATTGCCACGTCCTTGTCGAAAAAACGTTCTTCGCCTGCAGAAGACGGTACAGCTCTGCCTCAAGCTTATACCTGTCCGCCCCGTCCGGATCGTCCGGATGCTCTTGCTCCAAAAGTCTCTCCGCCGCATCGATCATACTTTGGTAGTAATTCGCAGGAACGTCCTTATATTTCGCCGGATCCTCGTTCTCGCCCGCAGTAAGCGCAACGCAGATAAGAAACGGCAGGAGCAGAGCCGCCGCCAGTGAAACGACGATCTCACGGCGCGCCCAAAGCTTTATGAATTCATTTCTAAGAACGCCCTTCATATCGGTACTCTCCTGCCGCACACTGTTCGCGGCAATTTTCGGCAATCCACCTGCAAGCTCCGCGGTTCTCCCCGACCCTGTTCAAGCCTCTTTGACCCTCTTAAAGAACTCGCGCTCCAGGTCGCTTCCCAGCTCCTCTTTTCTCACGTCGTCCACGATCTTACCCTTGTTGATGAACAGATAGCGGTCGCACATAAGCCCCACCTCGTGCAGGTTGTGGCTCGAAACGATCACGGTGGCGCCGCTCCTCTCCCTGAAGTCCGAAACGATCGTCCGAAGGTCCCTTATACCCACCGGGTCAAGGCCGTTC
>JAGDAX010000131.1 GCA_017848335.1 Clostridia bacterium
AACTGCGGCGGCTTCTCACTTGTCGGAAATGAGCATCTTGAGCTCGTCCATGAACGTATCCACGTCCTTGAACTCCCTGTAGACCGAAGCAAAGCGCACGTAGGCCACCTTGTCGACCTCCTTCAGCTTTTCCATAATAGCCTCGCCGATTTTTTCGCTGTGGATCTCCTTTTGCATTGAGGACACCAGAGACTGTTCCACGTCCTTGACCATATTCTCAATCTGCTCGCCGGTGACCTTGCGCTTCTCGCAGGCCCTCATGATGCCGCGCTTGATCTTCTCGCGGTCAAACATCTCGCGGGTGCCGTCCTTTTTGATGACCATAAGCTCGATGGTCTCTATTTTTTCAAAGGTGGTAAAGCGCTCGCCGCACTTTTCGCAGAGCCTCCTTCGTCTGATGAAGGAGCCGTCCTCGGCGCTTCTCGAGTCCACAACCTTATCTTCGATACTTCCACAATAAGGGCACTTCATATATGCTACGATCCTTTCGTCGATCCTTTCGTCCGCGAAGGTTTTG
This sequence comes from Clostridia bacterium, assembly GCA_017848335.1. Lineage (GTDB taxonomy): Bacteria > Bacillota > Clostridia > UBA1212 > UBA1212 > UBA1212. The sequence goes on from JAGDAX010000131.1 coordinate 518, forward strand.
CGCTTCCGGATATGTCTCACAAATTCGTCTAAGGGCGGCCCGATAAGAGCCTTCCCCGCGACAATAAAATCTCCGCTCCCGGACAATACGCCGCCCCGATTCAGGGGCAATACAATTCTCCGTTCCCGGTTTCAGTCAATGTATACAAGCAGGCGATAAGCCGGGTTCTGTCGTTGGGACGGCCATCTATCTGGACCTGGCATTACTGACAGGCTCTAGCCACCTGAGGCCTGCCGGGCAGGCAATGCGGCCTCGTAACGGTGTTGCTCCGGATGGGGTTTACACGGCCACCACGTCACCGTGATGCCGGTGAGCTCTTACCTCGCCTTTTCATCCTTACCCGCAAATATTAGAGGGCGGTTCTTTTCTGTTGCACTTTCCTTGAAGTCACCTTCACCGGGTGTTACCCGGCACCCTTGCCCTGTGGAGCCCGGACTTTCCTCAGACGGTTTCTTTCGTTGCCGCCCGCGGCCGTCTGGCCTGCTTGTCCGATTATTATACAATTTTCCCCTCTTTCTGTCAAAAAAAACAGCTGCGCGTTGTACAAGACCACCCGTTTAAATTTTACACTGTCAGCAGCGCGGCTTTAGACAACAGACCTGCAACAGACGCGGCGACAGAAAGCCCGCTGCACAGGCGCACCCCGAGCCCCTAACGCTTCAGCCTGAAAAATTCCAGATCGCCCGGATTCGTAACCTTGATATTGAGGGGACTTCCCGCGGCAATTGCCACTCTTCCGCCGTTCCGCATCACCAGCTCCGCGTCGTCCGTCACCGGGTCTTCGCAGTCAAAATCATATTTCCCGAAAGCGTCCCGGATCACGTCCAGCCTGAAGGTCTGCGGCGTCTGTACCCTGAAGGTGTTTTCCCTCGGCAGCCTTCCCGCGTTAAACCCGTCAACACCCTTAATGAGCGTGTCGTGGTTGGGAATCGCCGTCTCGCAGGCTCCGTATTCACGGGCAAGCCGGTAGTTTTCCGCGATAATATCCTCCGTCACAAAAGGCCTTGCCGCGTCGTGAATAAATACAAAGCTCCCGTCCGCGTCTCCGTTGTCGTTCTTCTCGAGAAAAGCCCTCGCGGCCCTGACGCCGTTGAAGGAAGATCTCGCCCTGTCGCGCCCTCCGCACACAACGGCCAGAAGCTTGGTGATACCGTATCGCCCGCTGAAGCCGTCGTACAACCCAATGCAGGCCCTGTTAGACACGACAATTATGCCGTCAATCAGCGGGCTCCGCTGGAATTTCTCAAGCGTGTGCGCCACCAGAGGCTTCCCGTCAATTTCAATAAACTGCTTCGGGACCTCAGTCCCCATCCTTGTGCCGGTCCCCCCGGCAAGAACGATTGCAATATTCACAGCTTTTCCTCCGGTATTCGTGTCACAAAACGGTACTTTTCCAAAAACCGCATGAAGTCTCCGGGCGGCTCGCCCCTGAACGTCATCATTTCCCCGGTCGAAGGATGCCTGAGCGTCAAAAGTCCCGCGTGCAAAAGCTGGCCCTTCTGCCCTCTGTCATTCCTGCGCCCGTAAAGAGGATCCCCCACCACCGGATATCCGATGGCCGAAAGGTGCACCCTGATCTGATGCGTCCGTCCGGTCTTAAGCCGCACCCTGAGAAGCGCAAACCCCGCGTTTTCCTCTAAAACACGGAAAAAAGTCACAGCCTCGCGGCCGCCCTTCACCCTTGCAGCCATCTTCTTGCGGTCGCCGGGGCTTCTTCCGATCGGCATATCGACCGTCCCCTCCGTGACCTTGGGCCGGCCCTCCGTGACGGCATAGTAGACCCTGGCCATGGAATGGTCCTTCAGCTGCTCCGAAAGCGCCAGGTGCGCCTTGTTGTTTTTGGCAACACAGATAAGGCCTGTGGTGTCCTTGTCGATTCTGTGGACGATTCCCGGCCTCACGGTCCCGTTAATGTCGGAAAGGTCGCCGCACCTGCCCAGCAATGCATTCACCAGCGTTCCCGACGTATTTCCGGGCGCGGGATGCACCACCATGCCCCGCTGCTTGTTGATCACGATAATGTCCGCGTCCTCATACACCACGTCCAGCGGTATATTCTCGGGAAGCACGTCCAAGGGCTCCGGCGCCGGGATCTCCACCGCCACAACGTCACCCTTTTTCAGCCTGCGGCCCGCCTTGCAGAGCTCGCCGTTGACAAGCACGCGGCCCTCTTCCATAAGCTTTTTCACAAAGCTGCGGCTGAACGTGTTATCGGGAATAACGTCCGGCTCGAAACAGTCCTCCTGCTCGTCCGGGTCTTCATATCCGGCGTCAGCTCCGGTTCTGTCCAAAGCTCCGGTTTCATCCCCGGCTTCGCTTTCGTCCCAGGTTCCGTTTTCGTCCCCGGCTCCGGTTTCATCCCCGAATCCGGTTTCTTCTCCGGCTCCGGTTTCATCCCCGAATCCGGTTTCTTCCCCCGCTCCGGTTTCATCCTCCGATACGTTCAGCGCCGCGACAATAAAAACGTCCGCTCGTTCCTCCGAATCGCATATTAAATTGACGGTTCGCAGGATCTCACTCATCCGAAGCTTCCTTCCCGGCGGTGTTTTCGGCGGCTGCCGGTGCCTCAATTGCGGCATTTTCGCCAGCCGCAGTCTCAGAGTTTACGCCGCCGCTCCGGGCCGCCTTGTGCCCATTGTCGTCCTTCTCGGAAAGCAGTCTGTGACACAGGGTATTTTCCCGGAACATCTTTTTCTTACGCGAATAGAAAATCAAAAAAATCAGGATTCCTATCGCTCCGGAGGTGACGCATATGTCCGCCACGTTAAACACCGGGAAGCTGTACCCGAAAAGGTTATAAAACGAAAGAAAATCGATCACGTAGCCCAGCCTGAAGCGGTCAATCACGTTCCCGACGGCTCCCGCGACAAGCAGCCCCAGCGCCAGCTTCACGAGGTTTGAATCCGCCTGCGTATAGGCGAAAAGCAGCAATAGCGCGACGATCATCGAAACCACCGCCAATATCATCGTGGCGTTTGAGAGCACTCCCCAGGCGGCCCCGGTGTTGTAGACCTTCCGGATCGCGAAAAAATTCCCGATAACGTCAATGCCCGCAGCCGGCAGGTACCTGTCAATCAATACCTTGGTCACCTGATCTGTCACCAGCATCAGGACGCAAACGGTACTGATAATAATATATGACAGCGCGATTTTCTTTTTCTTCATATTAACTGTTCCAATCTGCTTTTTGTTTTGCGGGCCGCTCTGCCGGCCGGATAACTTTGCGATCCGCTCAGCCGGCCTGTTAATTTTCCGGCCCGTTCCCTTTGCGGGCTGCTCAGCCGGTCTGTTAATTTTCCGGCATGTTAATTCTCCGCCCTTTCGGCGACCCTCCGGCCTCCTTCGTGAAACGCCCCGAATCAGCGCTTTCCCCTCAGTTCGCCGCCCTCCTGATCCACCACCCGTTGGCGGACCCGAGAATATCCTGCGCGAAAAGCAGCTCCCTTCTCACGCCCCGCAGCTCGCTCTTTACTATTGCCGCGTTCTGGACGACGTACATGCCTATTATCGGGTTGTCCTCCAAAAGCAGCTTCTCGATTTCGTTGTACGCAGCCACCACAACGGTGGGATCCTCCAGCGCTCCGGCCTGCTCGATATACGCGTCCACCAATGGATTGGAGTAGTAGGAATAATTGAGCGCGCCGTCTGTCTTGACCACGGCCTCCACGTCCGGCCAGCAACTCAGCTCGATTTCCATCGCAGCCATGGAGAATTCCTTGTTGCGAAGACCCTCGAGGTACTCATCCTCACTCACCTCGCGAAGCTCCACGGTAACTCCTATCCTGCGAAGCCCCTCCGCCGCCTCCCGCAGCGTTCTAACCATGCGGAAATTGTTCTTCGGCGCAAGGCCCCTTATTATCAGCTCCTCGCCCTCGGGGGTGTACCATTTGCCGTCCTCGTAGTTTTTGGCATATCCGGATCTCTCCAGCAGCACCTCTGCCCTGTCCTGGTTGTACGCAATATCCTCCGTGTTCTGCCGCCTGTATATCGTCCCCGAGAATGCCGGCAAAAGCGATATGACGCCCTTCCCGGAGGCCGCCGTATTGAGCCCGTTGGTCCTCGATGTCAGAAGATTCGCTGCCAGTCTCATGTCCGGGTTCTGAAACGGATTGTCGAAGGAGATATAGTTCTTGACGGTTTCCCCGTCCGGCGCGACCTCCGTGCTGCTCATAAAGTACGTAGCCGAGCAGTTCAGCACAATATAGTCGTAGGTATTGCCGGTAAAATAATAAACCGTCGTCTCGTCGCCGAGAATCGAAGTGCCTACGCTCGTGCCGTACACAAACGCGATATCGAAGTCCGATTTGAGCTTGCTGTTCTCGTCCGGGAATATGGAGATCTCCACGGTATCAAAATAGGTCAGCGCCTCGCTGTTACGGTATTCTTCGTTTCGGCGAAGCACGATTTTATCCTTCCCGAAGGTCTCCAACGCGAAAATACCCGTGCCCGACAGCTCCGCAGGAATATCCGCGGCCAGTGTCCGCCAGCCCACCAGAGGTATCATCATCTTCACGGGAAGCAGTCCGTCCGGCTTTTTGAGCACAAGCTGCAGCGTGTCGTCGGTTTTTGCGAAGCAGGCCGCCACTCCGGCCACGTTTCCGGCATAATTTCCGCCCTTCTCGATAATAAAATCAATCACCCTCTTGGCGTCGGCGGCGGTGACGGTTTTTCCGTCGTGGAACCTGGCGGCGGTGTCCACCTTAAACTCCCAGACAGTCATGTCCGCATTGTGCATCCACTCGGTAAAAACGGACGGCAGCGGCTCCATAGTCTGCGAAAGCCTGATAAGCGGCTCGCACACAAAGCCCGAAAACGTCACGATATCCGCATTGTTTGTAAGCAGCGGATTAACGGTATCAAAAGGCCCCACTGAAAGCTTGAGTGTCCCTCCGGATACAGGCTTCTCGCGCTCGCTTGACGGAACAGGCGACGCGGTTTCAACAGGCCCCGGCCTTGCCGTATCGTCAGGAATCTCCCCCGGCCCGCCCTGTCCCGCGCAGCCGCTAAGACAAACGACCGCCGCGAACACAACCAGCGCAATATTCAGTTTGACTCCGGCCATTCGTTTTTTCATAGATCCGAAAAGAGCTCCCTTTCCAAAAACTGCATTTTGCCGCCCCGAAGGGCTCCAGGTTCGCTGTCCAGGCAGGTTTAGTTTAGCATATTTTGGCGTCGTTTGCAAAAAATCCCATCCCGCTCCGCAGGACCGCCCGTTAAAATTTTACACTGTCTCCGGGGCGTCAGCGCCCGAGGTCATGCGCCTTAAGGCATTCTCCTTAAAGAATTCCCTCAAGGCTTTCCCCGACAATGTCATTCCACGACAATGGCATTCCCCGACAACGTCATTCCCTAACAAGACATTACATCCGTTATTCCCATGGCGGCGCCGTCTCCAGCCACATAAACGCGCCCATGAGGCCTTGATTTGTGCCCTTCTCGCGCCTGTGGGAAAAGTAGATTTCGGCGTTTTGGGGCGCCGCGGTGCATTCACCGGAGATGAAAATATTGTCCTCCGGAACGCCTCCCTCGATAAGAGCTATCCGCACCGCCCTCTCAAGGTCAACGGTATACTTGCCGGAAAAACCGGCGTCCTTCATGATGCCCACGTCCGGAAAAGCGTCCTCGAAAAGCTCTGCCACCGGCGGATCCACGATGAAGCAATCGCCGCATATACACGGGCCCAACGCCGCGGTAATATTCCCCGGGTCGGTGCCGAATTCCTGCGCCATGCGGGCGACAGCCTTGCCGGCAATACGCTCCACGGCCCCTCTCCAGCCCGAATGCACAAGTCCGATCGCGCCCTTGGCGTCGTAAAGATAAACCGGCAGACAGTCTCCGTGTGTGGTCATAAGCACTACCCCCGGAATATCCGTAATCAGCCCGTCCGCGACGATCTCCGTCTCCGGCTTTGAAAAACGTGCCCCGGCAATTTCCTCCGTCACGCGCACGATATTGTCACCGTGCACTTGGAGCGCAGTAGTGACCCTGCTGCAGTCGAACCCGCAGGCAGCCGCCACCCGCCTGACGTTTTCGATTACGTTGGCGGGCTTGTCGGGCTCCTTGGTAAAGCTCATATTGAGGAGCCTGCCGGAGTCTCCCGAGACGCCGCCGTATCTGGTGGTGAAGCAATGCCCGGCCCGGCCGTCCTCGCAGAAGCCGTCCACCGTGTATAAACTGATTCCGTTTTTAGTCGATAAACCCATGATATCACCCGGCCTTTCATTTTGCCGTCTTCACGCCGCTCGCGAAGCATTGCCGCGATCCCAAGGAAGCATTGCCGCGATCCCAAGGAAGCGTTGCCCGCAGCCAAATATTGCCGCGCCTGCGACGCAGAAAGCTTACCCGGCCTTCCAAGTCGACGCAGAAATCTTATCGGGCCTCCCACGTTGTCGCCCAAGGCTTACCCGGCCTTCCTCATCTCCGCCAGGCTCTCGTCGTACACCAGCAGCTCGATGGTCGTCTTGCGCTCCCCGTTTATCTCCACAAAGGAAAAGGACGGCTTGACGCAAATTTCGATGCCGTAGGCCCTCAGAAATTCCCTGGCAATAACCACGCCCTTGATGGCCTGATTGAGCGCGCCAGCGCCGATGCTGACAAGAGTTGCCTCCTGCGCCACCCGGATCCCTCCGGCAAGAGCCCCCGCGACGCTTCCGGGATCGCTCATTGATGAAACCTTATATCTGAACATAATTTCCTCCATGTGCCTTAGAATATGCCCCGCTCCAATATCAACACCGCGGAGCCGCTGCACAGGAAAATTTTAACGTCTGTCAACCCCCATGTAAAGCTGAAAAATATTCCCCATTTTTAGCCGGAAAAACTCGAATTTCCGCGGAAAAAGCCGGAAAAAGCGGGCCGCTTCACGGGCTCCCGAAAAGCCGAAAACCGGTCAGACTTTTCGGGCTCTTAAAAAACCGGAACCTCTGAACAACCGAAAGCCTCCGGTCACCCTTCACGGGCTCCCGAAAAGGCGAAAACCGGTCACCCTTCGCGAGCTCCCGAAAATCCGGCACCCACGGGATCCCCTGAAATCCTCCCTCAAAAAGAACCCCGAAACCCCCGGAAATTCACACCTCCACAGTTTCTTTTATCCTCTTTATTTCCAGCGTTTTGCCGGTCGCCTCGTCCACCGTAAGAACGACGCCGCAAAGCTCGTGCGTGCCTGTCTTCTGCACCTCGAACCGCGCCACCTTCCCGAGGGCGAACCTCTTGTACACGCCGTCGAAATTCATGCCTATGCAGCTCTCGCGCGCGATCCCGGTCATTCCTGCGTCGGAAATAAACCCGAGGCCGCCGTCTAAGACCGTCTCGTCCGCCGTCTGCACGTGTGTGTGCGTGCCTATCACAGCCGTGGCTCTGCCGTCAGCGTAAATCGCGGCAATTTTCTTCTCGGACGTAGCCTCGCCGTGGAAGTCGATTATCCTGATCGCAGCGCCTTCTGCGGCCATTCCCTCCAGCACGTCGTCCACCGCCCCGAAGGGGTCGTCCCCCTGAAGGTCAATAAACGCCCGGCCCTCCACGTTGGCGACGCCTATCCTGACTCCCTTGCACCCGGTGACCAGAAAGCCCCTGCCCGGCCTGCCGCGGCCTATATTGGCGGGCCTCACCACAGGAAGCCTGTCCGCAAATTCTTCAAATTCGGGGCAGGACCACACGTGGTTGCCCATGGTGATCACGTCCACCCCCGCGTCAAGGATATCTCTGGCATCCACCCCGGACATTCCCCGGCCGTTCCTGGCGCTGTTCTCGCCGTTGGCAATGCAGAAATCCACGTTTTCTCTCTTTTTAATATTGTAAAGGCCGTGAAAAATCGTGTTTCTCCCCGGCTCTCCTACAATGTCTCCGACAAATAAAATCTTCACGGTATTCGTCTTCGTCCTCTCTAAAAGCTTATCCTCTCAGGAATTCCCGCTGTCCATGGGAAGCTCATCCACTCAGGAATTGCCGCTGTCCACGGGAAGCTCATCCTCTCAGGAATTCCCGCTGTCCTTCTTCTCCGGGTCGATATAAATGCTCGGCGGGGGCCCCTGTTCGCTCTCCGCACCGCCACGGTCCCGCAGCATCCGCCCGATAATAATCACCGCCGCCAGTGATGCAGGCAGCACCGCGAAGCAAACCACCGCCACCGGAACGTCCGTCTCCGGCTTCGTGCTGAACATGGTGTAAAGCAAAAGGTTCGCCAGATTGAACCCGCTGTGCGCAAAAATACCGGGGATCACCGAGCCGCTGCTCTTCATGATCACCGCAAACGTAATGCCGCACAGGAACGCGTATATGCCCTGCAATATATTCCCGTGAGCCAGCGCAAAAAGCACCGCCGTCGCCGCCGTTGCCGCAGCCACGCCCACGCGCCCGCCGCCGCAAGCCTTCTCGACGTACCGGAAGCCCTTGCCCCTGAAGGCCAGCTCCTCCAGGACGGGCGCCATGATTCCCACGGACAGCATGACCACCACCGGGTTGCCCTCGCTGACGGCCCCGACGCTCTCCGCGTTGCCCTGTATCCACTTGTCGGGAAAGGGGATCCACTCGATCAGCACCGTGATCACCCGGTTGAGACCGACCCCGGCCATAAACCCGAAAACGCAATTCACGGGCAGCGCCCACCATTGCATCGGGCTCCTGACCGCGAGAATATTAAACGCCTCCAAGGGGTTTTGGCGCGCGACAATAAGAATCACCGCAGCGGCCAGCAGCCACACGCCGCCCAGAATGAGCCGCATTCCGGCGTTTGAGATCGCCGAAAGCCTGTACCCGAGCAGCGCGTTCGCAAGGTACGATAAAAGAGAAAACGAGAACATGACAAAAATTCCGCAGAATACCCACAGTAACCGCTTCAATATGCCGCTCTCGTTCTCTCTGTTCTTTTCCATTTGATACTCTTATTCCGGTAAACAGGGCCGGGCTATGACGCCGGGCTGGAGCTCCCGGCCGCAGCTCCCGGCCGCAACGCCTGGTTGCAACTCCCGGCTCAAACGCCCGGCCGCAACGCCGGGGACGCCTGACGGCCCAAAGGCCGGGCCCGCGCCAAGCGCAAGCTTTACGGCAGAGCCAAAAGCCCAAAGGCCCGGCCCGATAATCCCGGCCTGAAAATCTGAGCCTGTGGATCCGGCCTGAAAATCTGAGCCTGTGGATCCGGCCCGAAAATCCGGGCCGGATTCCCGACCGCCGCTCGATCACTCAAAGCCCTTGCCGAACTTCTTGTTCGCCTTTCTGATCGCCAGAAAGACCGCCAGCGCCAGCCCCAGCACAACTCCCACGATAATAAAGGGTCTTATGTCGAAGCTCTTGCGGGGCGCTGTTTTGGGCGCTTCCGTGGGCGCGGGCTCCATTATTGTCGAGTTGCCCTCTCCCGCAAAGCCTGTCACGTCCGAGGTCAGCCTGCTTCTGAGGCCGCCCGCGCCGCCGGTCATCACGACAAGCCTGCCGTCGTTGTCCCTTGCAAGGTACAGTGCTTCGCCGCTCATCTTACGATCTCCTCCCAGAGCTTCTCGTAATAAGATCTGATCTCGGGGTCGATGTCGTAGAAATATTGCGTTTTCGGCTTGTGCGCTTCGTCGGGGTAGAGGATCTCGTTGCCCTTGAAGCTGTAGTCAGGGTTGTTGACAACGCCGCTGTGAGGCGAAGCGTAGCAAAGGTACTCCGCATTGGCGAGGGCGACTTCATTCTCGAGCATAAAATTGATGAACATAAGCGCCGCATCGTAGTTTTTAGCGGACTTGGGAATGCACATCGCGTCAACGAAAATGTTGGTGCCCTCCTTGGGGTAGAAGAACTCCAGATCGTCGTTGATGCTCTTCATGAGCAGATAGTCGCCCGCGTAATAGGGCGCGACAGCCGCGTTGCCGCCCTCCATCTTGTTGAACACCTCGTCCATAACTCTTCCCTGAAGGATCGGACTCTGCTCCTTGAGCTTTTCCCCGGCGGCGTCCCAAAGGGCCTTGTCCGTGTTGTTGACGTCCTGCCCCAGAAGGAACTGCGCCGTCGCAAAGGCGTCGCGCGGGTTGCTGAAGTTAAGAATATTGTTGGTGTATTTTGCGTCCCAGAGAAGGTCCCAGCTGTCGGGAGTGCCCTCCACCATGGTCTTATTGTAAATAACGCCCACCATACCTACGTTATAGGGCACGGAATATTCGTTGGCCGTATCGTAGTACAGGCCCTTGTACTCGTCCATTATGTACTTGTAGTTCGAGATCTTTGACGTGTCGATCTTTTGGAGCATGTCCTCCTTGATCATCCTCTGGATCATATAGTCAGAGGGAATGACCACGTCCACGGAAACCGCGCCGCTCTTGAGCTTCGCGTACATTGCTTCGTTGCTGGGGGTGCTGTCGTCGTAAGTGACCTTGATGCCGGTGGCCTTTTCGAAGGCCTTGACCACGTCAAGAGATCCCTCCGAGCCGTCCGAAATGTACTCGCCCCAGTTCATAACGTAGAGCGAAGTCCCCTCAAGGCCGGTATAGTCCGCCTCAAGATTCTCCACCGTGTCGTTACGCGCGCAGGACGCCGAGAACGCAGCAAGCGCCACGATCATCACACACGCAACAATTACACATGCAATTCTTTTCATTTCTTTCCTCCGTTGTTCAATAATCGGCTTTCGGGCAGCCGGCCTGTTAAATGGCGCCCGGGGTGATTTTTATCAGTGCTGAATGCCCGGTCGCCGCCCGGCGCCACGCATTCTACGCGCAGCGCTTCAGCGCTATCGACTCACGACTCGCGTCCCATAACTCAAGTCTCATAACTCAAAGCCCATAACTCAAGTCCCATAACTCAAGTCCCATAACTCAAGTCTCATAACTCAAAGCTCATAACTCGCACGGAAGGCGCGTCAGCCTCCGGCCTCTTGCCTCTATCCTTTTTTCGGCCCCGCCTGCTTCCGCTCCGTCCTCATCTGGAAAATGTTGGAGATCAGCAGCAGCGCCAGCACCGCCACGAACATGATGCTCGAAAGCGCGTACATGTCGGGCTTGACTATCTTCTTGGTCATCGAGTAGATCTTGAGCGGCAGCGTCTGGAAGCCCGAGGACGTGTAGTAGCTGATGACGAAGTCGTCCAGCGACAGTGTGAAGGCCATTATCGCGCCGGATATTATTCCCGGGATGATCTGCGGCACCACCACCAGAAAAAATGCTTTCAGCGGCGGCGCACCCAGGTCCTGGGCGGCCTCGAAAAGGCTCTTGTCGGTCTGGTTCAGCTTGGGGAGCACGTTCAGGATCACGTAGGGCAGGTTGAACGTCACGTGGGCGATGAGCAGCGTCCAGAAATTGAGGTATTCCGACGCACCCAGCAGCCTTCCCGCGAACACAAACAGCAGCATAAGCGAAACGCCCGTCACGATGTCCGGGTTCATCATCGGAACGTTGGTGACAGTGAGCATTGTCTGCTTGAAGAACTTGCTGCGGACCCGGTAGATGCCCAGGGCCGCCAGCGTGCCCAGCACCGTCGCGATCGCCGCGGAGGTCACAGCCAGTATGAGAGTGTTGCGGAGTGCCTCCAGCGTGTCGCTGCTCGAGAAGAGCTCCCCGTACCATTTCAGCGAGAAGCCCTCAAACACCGACGTGGATTTTGCCGAGTTAAAGGAGAAAAATACCATCAGCAGCAGGGGCGCGTAAAGGAATACGTACACCACCGCCATAACTGTCCGGTTGAAGGTCTTCATACCACGATCCCTCCTTCTCCGGAGCTGTCGGCGAAGCGGTTCATGATGAACATGCTGACGAGTATCATCACCATAAGCACCAGCGAAAGCGCGGCGCCGAGGTTGTAATTGTTGAGCGTCTGCATCTGCCTCTCAATGGTGTCGCCTATGAGCATGATTTTTCCGTTGCCCAGCTTTTGGGAAATGTAAAAAGTACTGACGGAGGGCACAAAGACCATCGTGATGCCCGAAATGACGCCCGGCATACTGAGGGGCAGTATCAGCCGCCGCCAGACGTTGAAGCCGTTGCAGCCGAGGTCGCGGGCCGCCTCCACAAGGGAGCCGTCCATCTTGGCCATTACCGTATAAATAGGCAAAATCATATAGGGCAGGTAGTTGTATACCATACCGAAAATGACCGCCCCCGGCGTGCCCAGAAACGTCGCGGGCTTTAGCGCCAGCGGCATCGACGGCAGCAAGTCACCGGCGGCCGCGGCGCCGAGAAAGCTTGCCGGCCTCAGATTGACCGTCGTCAGAAGCTGGTTCAAAATACCGTTATGGTCGAGAATATTCATCCAGGAATACGTCCTTATGAGCAGATTCATCCACATTGGAAGCATCACCAGCATCATCTGGATGCGCTGGGTCTTCTCGGACGTCTTGCTGAGCGCATACGCAAAGGGGTACGCGATTATGAGCGTTATGACCGTGGCGACCAGCGAATAAAGGATGGATTTCTGAAAATTGTCCCTGTATTCCCAGAGCGCGACAATGCTGTCGGTGCTGAAGCTGCCCTCCGCGTCCGTAAAAGCATAAACGACGACTATCAGAAGCGGCACCACTACGAAGATCGCGGACCACACCGCATAGGGCGCGTTAAGGAAAACGTTAGTCGATCTTTTCATCGTCGCCCTCCTCGATCACCACGTCCGGGTTGTCTATCTCTTCCATTTCGTCGCTGAAATAGCTGTAGTCACCCATTGTGCCGGAGTATTCGGACTTCTTCATCACGTGAATTGCGTCCGGGTCGATGGAGAGACCCACGAAGTCCCCCACCCTGCTCTCGTCCGTGGTCTGCACCATCCACTTGAAGCCGTCCACGTCAATAATGATCTCGTAGTGAACGCCCTTGAAGGTCACCGAGGTCACCGTGCCGCAGATAAGGCCCTTCTCGGGATGCACTATGTCCACGTCCTCAGGCCGTATGACCACGTCCACGGGCTCGAAGGGCTCGAAGCCCTCGTCCACGCAGACCAGCTTTCTGTTATGGAACTTGACCAGGCGGTCCTTTATCATGACGCCGTCAATAATATTCGACTCGCCGATGAAATCCGCCACGAAGGCGTTGCGGGGCTCGTTGTAAATGTCCACGGGCGACCCGATCTGCTGGATTTTGCCGCCGTCCATGACCACCACCGTGTCGGACATGGAAAGAGCCTCCTCCTGGTCGTGCGTAACGAACACAAACGTGATGCCCAGGCGGCGCTGCATGGACTTGAGCTCGTTCTGCATGTCCTTGCGGAGCTTCGCGTCAAGAGCAGCCAGCGGCTCATCGAGAAGGAGCACCTTCGGGTTGTTGATAGCAGCGCGCGCAATGGCGACCCTCTGCTGCTGACCGCCGGAAAGCTTCTGGACCGGCCTTTTCTCGAAACCCTTAAGGTTCACCAGCTCCAGCATCTCATATACCCTGAGGGCGATCTCCTTCTTGGGCACCCTCGCCACCTTGAGGCCGAAGGCAATGTTGTCGTATACGTTTAAGTGCGGAAAAAGTGCGTATTTCTGGAAAATCGTATTGACAGGCCGCTTGTGCGTGGGCACGGACTTGACGTCGACGCCGTTGAAAAGGATCTCCCCGGAGTTCGGCTCCAAAAACCCGGCAATAAGCCTCAGCGTGGTGGTTTTACCGCACCCCGAAGGCCCCAGCAGCGTGACGAATTCCTTGTCCTTGATGGAAAGACTGAGATTATCGAGAATGATATCGTCGTCAAACTTCACGGTCACGTTGCAAAGCTCCACGACGTTGGAAGCCGCTCCCGGCGCGAAAATATTCCCCGCCGCGGCGAGATTTCCCGTGCCCGCGGCGGCATTTTCCGTGCCTGCGGCAGTATTTTCCGTGCCCGCGGCGGCATTTTCCGTGCCCGCGGCAACGTTTTCCGTGCCCGGAAATTCAGACGAATTAAACTCAGAAGAATATACTTCGTTCATTTTTTGCATCCCCCTTTGCGGTAAAGACCGCGCATCGCCGTATTACAGCCATTTTGCGCGAACCCACAGTCCGGCTTATTCTCTGCCCCCGCAAAGAGTTTTTGCAGCCCCGGCTGACGTTCGAATCAGCCCGGCCGCAGCAGAAAATCTCTCCGGAGAATATTTCCCGTTCCCTTGCGATCCCGGAAAACACCTCCGCGGCTCTCGTGAACGCAATGCGCGTCCATAGAACTGCAAGACCATGTTATACTCCGACCATATTGCGCCGTCTGATTCTTCTGCTTTGACTATAATAGCTTTAGGGCAGCGCAACAAGCCTGGCCGGATTTTGAAGCCCCGTAATGCTTTGCCATCGGACGGGGCTTTGTCGGCACAAATGCAAAAATCGTGCTATTAAATTAGCGGCCCGAAAAAGCCGCTAGTGGAATTATAAACAATATGCGTGTTTTGTTCAATAGACTTGTTGAGCTTGCGTGAAGTGAAAACTTAACTTCCACTTCTAGCGGCGCCGCCGCAAAGACATCCTCACTTTTGCGTTTACCTTGGTAGGTTTCGTGAACGATCAATTTCACCTTACGCATAATTGCCTCCTTCTTCGTGAGAGTAACAGTCAGAGGATAAATACCCTCCAACTGTTTCCTCACTAAAA
>JAGDAX010000132.1 GCA_017848335.1 Clostridia bacterium
GGAGCGTTCCGATTTCCGACCAAACGTGCTGTCAAGTGCCAGCAACTGAACCGCCGCTTGCGGGACCGCATGAGCGGTGGTGTGGGAGGACGGGGGTTAGTCACCCCCTCCTACCCGATTTGGACAATATGCATTTGATACAATTGACCCCTATTATTGGGTTTGATATAATTAGGGCGCGGAAGGCGAGGTGTGCTTTTGAGAATTATCCCAAGCCTGATATTCCGGCGCTTCCGAAGCAATTCAGCAGCTGATAGTCTCCGGCCTCCGGCCGCCGCGCAGTATGTCTCTATTCAAAGCGGCACTTGACACCGGGCACCCTGACGTACAGCATATTCTTACAGCAGAAAGGATTTGATAACTTAAATTTATGGATGACGTACCTTTACGAATTATATTGTTACTGATTCTGATTTTATGCAACGCTTTCTTCGCAGCGGCGGAGATTGCGCTTTTACAAATTAACGAGGCCAAATACAGGAAGGCCGCCGAGGAGGGCGACAGGAAGGCACGCAGGATCGTGAAGCTCATTTCCGACTCCGCGGGGCTGCTCTCAAATATTCAGGTGGGTGTCACGCTTTCAGGTTTTCTTTCATCTGCTTTTGCGGCTGACGCCTTCGCGGGGTATCTTGTGAAGCCTGTATTGAAGCTCCTGCCGCAGGTACACGAAAGCATTATCCGCAATATTTCGCTTATACTGATTACGCTTGTGCTTTCGTTTTTTACGCTTGTTTTCGGTGAGCTTGTGCCCAAGAGGCTCGCCATGAAGCGCGCCGACAAGGTCGCAAGAGCGTCCGCGGGGCCGCTTTCATTCACGCGCATTTTATTCCTGCCTTTCATAAAGCTTCTCTCGTGGACAGTCAATCTCATTCTCCGGATATTGGGCATCGACCCGAAGGAAAAGGAGAGTGACGTGACCGAGGAGGAAATACTTCTCATGGTGAACGAGGGACAGGAGCAGGGGAATATTGACGATGACGAGTCGGAGCTCATAAATAACGTATTTGAGTTCGACGACATCACCTGCGGCGACATAATGGTCCACCGTACAGAAATTGAAGCGTTGCCCGAGGACGTCTCCTTCGAGAGGCTGCTGGAGGTGGCATCTCGCGAAAGATACTCGAGGCTGCCGATATACCGCGATTCCATTGACAATATTATCGGGCTCGTGCACATTAAGAGCCTTCTGGGCATGACGGCGGAGCGGTTCGACATAAAGAAAATGCTCATCCCCACGATATTTGTGGCGGATTCGCAGAAGATCGACGACGCGCTCAACATTCTGAAAAAGAACAAGTGCCACATGGCGGTGGTGCTTGACGAGTTCGGCGGCACGGCAGGCATCGTCACGATGGAGGACATTATCGAGGAGCTGGTGGGAAATATTCAGGACGAATACGACGACGCCGAGGAGCTTCCGTCAAGCCTTGTCGTGAAGACCGGCGACAACGAATATACCGTGGACGGCAAGGCGGAGCTGGACGCCCTCAATGACGAGCTGGAAATCGACCTGCCCACGGAGGATTACAACACGCTGAGCGGATTTGCCGTAAACATGCTGGGAGGCATTCCCGAGGTGGATACGCACCCGGTGTTTACTTACAAAAACTTCAGATTTACCGTTCTTTTGAGCGACCGGAAATTGATCAAAAGTCTGAAGCTTGAGATTATCGATACGGATGAAAAGGAAACGAAAAATGAAAACCGTGACTTCTAAAAAATACGGACTGTTTGCGAGAGCGTTGACGCTCGTGATTGCGTTTGTTTTATTGCTGTCTGCTGCAGGCTGTTACAAGTATAACGGGCCGGACTACGAGAGCGACGCCTCCGATTTCAAAAACCTTTCTTATACAAGGCCCAAATACGACAGGTTCAACGAGCTTCACGAGTTTGTGCTCGAGAAGAGCGGCAGCTTCTTCGAGGCGCTGTCTCTCCGGAACGCATTCCTGGAAATGTATGATATTTACGTTGACGTTATGGCCATGTCCGGACTTGTGAGTCTGTACAATTATCTCGATATGACCAACGAGTATTACGCTGACGAGGCTTTTACCATTGCCGCGAAGTCCGTCGATATTCACGACAAGCTTTGGGAGGCCTGTGACGCCCTTGTTCACGGCGCCGGCGGCTGGATTTTGAGAAACGTTTACGGGCTGAATTCCATACTGGAATCCTTCGGCGGCGATTATTCCACGAAGGACGAAAACGCGAAGCAGATTGACGGGCTTAAGATCGAAGAGGAGCGGCTGCTTTACGAATACCAGAATCTTCTCACGCTTGAATACGGTGTGGACGGCTCGAAATATGACTTTTTGTACGAGATCCCCGACAAGGCGAAGAATATTGTCGATAACGGGGACGGTACCTCCACCTGGATAATCACGGAGGAGGAAGCCTATACGCTTTATGAGGAGGGCTATATTTCGCTTGAGACCTTCGCGGCAATGCTTCAGGATATAAATTCCCAGAAGGTCGACGAAATCGGGCGGTGCTACCTGGAGCTTGTAAAGACCAGGAATTCTATCGCGGAGCTTGCGGAGCCTGGGTCAAACTATTACGAATATGCGTACAAGAATTCATTTCACAGAGATTTTACACCGGAGGATCTGAAATCCCTGCGCGAGCTTGTCAAAAGCTCCCTGTTTAGCATTGCCGTCGAAGCCGTCGGTCAGGTGAATGCCGAGGATATCGCGAAGGCCAACAGCGAATATGCCGCCGATTTTTACAACGGAATCATCGACAACGCAAAGCCTATATTTGAGGACATTTCCGGGGAACTTGCGGAGACGCTCGACACTATGGTCAAAACCAACTATTACGACATCGAGTACCTGCCCGAGAAGATGGACATGGGGTTCACTTCATATCTTCCGGTATACGACAAGTCCTTCCTGTACATCCAGCCCTCCGAAACTCCCACTGACACGGACGTTTCCACTTTTTTCCACGAGTTCGGTCACTATTTCCATCAGGCAATCGCTCCTGAAGCCGCATACAATAACGACATAGACTCGTCTGAGGTGCTTTCGCAGGCGATGGAGCTCATCGTTTCCAAATATTACGGCCGGATATATCCGCAGGCGAGCGTTGCAGGTGCGGAATACAATTATCTGATCGTCAAGCTTCTTGAGAACGTTTTGGCCTCGTTTTTGATCGACGAGTTTGAAGAACGCGTATACAGTGAAGTGCCTGAGACGCCTGAAGCTGTCACCGAGATCTTAATGAAGCTGCACAGTGAATACGGGTATTATGACGGCATGGTCGACGCGACTTATTGGGTCAACACGCACCATCTGTTCCTTTACCCGGGTTACTATATAAGCTACGCAGTCTCAGCCATCGCGGCCGCCAATATCTATTTCTCCGACGAACCCTTCGAGGCATTTCTTGCTTTCTGCGACGCCACCAGGGACTGTGAGGGAATCCTTTCCGCTTCCGAGGCCGCAGGAATAAACGATCCGCTGGACAAGGATAATTTTGAGGCAATACGCGACAAGCTGATCGATTCGATGGTCAGACAATCATGATATTCTGAAGCGAGGACGTTATGGAAAACTCATTCAAAGCCGGTTTTGTCACCGTTATCGGCAGACCGAACGCAGGTAAATCGACTCTTATAAATAAGCTTATCGGCGAGAAGGTGGCCATAACGTCGCCCCGGCCGCAGACAACTCGCAAAAATCAGCTGGGGATCCTTAACGGGGACAATTACCAGATCGTATTTATCGATACGCCCGGCATTCATTCGCCCAAAAACAAGCTCGGCGAATATATGGTCAAAAGCGCAAACGACGCAATGACAGCCACGGACGTGATCATATTCCTGTACGACGCCACCGAGAATGAAGTCTCGCAGGCGAACGAGGAACTGCTGGCAAGGGTGGCCGCCGTGGACGCCAAAAAGCTTCTTGTTATAACCAAAATCGACCTTGTGGAAAAGGAGAAGCTTCTCACGATAATCGGCCGGATCTCCGGGAATTATAATTTCGATTCGATTATTCCCGTGTCCGCGCTCAAGAACGACGGCCTGGATATCGTTGTAAACGAGCTTCTGGAAATGATACCCGAATCGCCGCCTTTTTACGATGAGGATATTTACACGGTCAGCACGGTCCGCGATATTGCCGCGGAGATAATTCGCGAGAAGATACTGTACTTCACCAACGAGGAGGTTCCTCACGGCACCGGCGTTGAGATCATCGCGTTCAGCGAGCCCCGCAATAAAAAGCTGGCGGTCACGATCGAGGCGAACGTTTACTGCGAGAAGGCGTCCCACAAGGGAATTCTTATCGGGAAGGACGGGGCGATGCTTCGCCGCATCGGTTCCTCGGCCAGGAGCGATATCGAGAAGCTTTGCGGCCGCAAGGTCAATTTGAAGCTTTGGGTCAAGGTGAGCGATGACTGGCGCAACAAGGGCCGCATGCTCAGGGAGCTCGGGTACAAGGACGAGCAGTAGACCTGCGGGCAGGCTGCCGGTCTGCCGCAGTTTTATTTGCAGCTTTGGAGGGCCGGCGCAGGCTAAAGGCCGGTTGCCTGCTTATTTCGTGACTGCTGATCGGTCGAATGCAGATTGTTTGACTGCAGATCGATTGACTGCTGATCGGTTGACTGCTGATAAACTGACTGATCATTTGAAAAATGCAAACGGAGATGACAGCCCTTATGAGCGAGCGTGTCAAGGCTCATATTATAGTGCTTGCCGATAACCCTTACGGCGAAGGTCACAAGATGCTGACCGCATTGTCGCCGGAATTCGGCAAGATAAGCATCTCAGCAAAGGGCGCAAGGAGCGCCAAGAGTCCATTCCTGGCCGCGTGCCAGCAGTTTTGCTACTCGGAGGCCGAGCTGTCCGTGGGCAAAAACGGTATTTATACGCTCTGCGAAGCCGACCTCATACACTCCTTTTACGGTCTGCGGGAACACCTGGACACGCTCTTCCTCACCTCGGAGCTCGCTAAAAAAACGCTTATGATGGCCCGCGAAGAGGACCCCGACCCGGAGCTTCTCCGCCTGATTCTTAATTCGCTTTATTATATAGCTTCCGGCAAGCGCGACCTTGCTCTTGTGCGGGCGGTTTTTGATATCAGGCTGCTTTCCGACCAGGGCTTTTTTGAATTTCCCGCTGAGGTCAGATCGCAGGGTACCGCCGACGCGCTTATGCACGTTACCGGAAAGGACCTCAAGGAGCTTTTCGCATTCCGGGTGAATGACGCGATACGCGAGGAGCTTATAAATATAGCCGCGTCCGAAATGAGAAATTTTGACCATAATGTTATCTGAGAAAAATACAGCCAAATCCGATATTGATAAGATCAAGCCGCAGCGGAGGGGAGCTTTTGGCTCATATTGCAATGCGCTTCTGCTGTTGCTGGCTATGCTGCTGGCGGCGGCTTGCTTTGCGCTGCAGGGCTGCGGTATTTTGAACGATCTTGCCGGCAACCCCGGAGACGGCAAGACGGGCGCTGACGGAAGATCAGACGTGCCCGAATTCTTTAAAATTAGCGAAAATAAGCCCGTTCACCCGCAGGTGTACGTTGACCTGTCCCATTGGGAGGAAAACGCCGATATCGAGCTTATTTTGGCTCAGGGCGCAAAGGGGATCATTCTGAGGCTCGCCCGTTACAATATGGAGCTTGACGAGAGCTTCCTTGGCTTCTATGAGGACTGCAAAAGGCTGGGCGTTCCCGTCGGCTGCTTTTACTTTTCGGGCGCACATTCGATTCGCGAAGCCGAGAAGGAGGCCGAGGCGGTCCTTGACCTTATTGCGAAATATGACCTTTCCTTCGAGCTCCCTGTCTTTTACGATATCGAGAACGACGGCGACAGGCTGATGTCCGACAACGGCCGCAACCTTCTCACAAACATTATCCGCACCTTCTGCGAAAAGCTGATGGACGCCGGCATCGTCCCCGGGTACTATTCAAATTCCAATTTTGCCAGGAATTATTATTACCCCGCAAGGCTCACCGATTTTTGCTTCTGGCTTGCGGATTATTCTCACCAGATCAGCGGTTACGAATACGAAAATCTGTATCTTTGGCAATATTCACCCTCCGCAGACATATGGGGCGTAAGTGATCCGGCGGACGTCAATCTTCTCATACGCGATCTGGTATCCTATACGAGTGAAATGCAGAAGGCCTTAGCGCGATGAAAGTCTTTATTGTCTCACGGAAGATCCTTTCCGAATTGAAGCGGCTCCTCGAAAGAGAAGGGGAGGTCGTTCTTTTGCGCGGCAATGAATACCTTCCGGAGCCCGAGGCTTCACACGCCGACATGCAGGTTTACGAAGCCGGCCCCGGCATACTGATCCTTAAAACAGGCTTCGATCCGGATGCTTTGGCGAAGCTGGAATCGCTGGGTTTTACCGTCACGCTGTCGGGAAGCGCTTGTGCTCAAAAATATCCGGAATGCGCCTCCCACAACGTCCTTAGATGCGGCAATTTTGTGATGCACAAGCTGTCAGCCACTGACCATGCCGTCGCGTCGGATATTGCCGCGAAGCACCTCGTGCCCGTCAACGTCTCCCAGGGTTATACCGGCTGCAGTTCGGTCTATATTGACGATCTGGATCTCATAGTCACGGGCGACCCTTCGGTCATAAAGGCTTCCGCCGCTAATTCTTTTAATCTGTTTAAGGTCCCTGAGACTGTCACCGAGAGCATTGCCCTCGAAGGCCTTGATCACGGCTTCATCGGAGGCTGCTGCGGCTTCGACAAAGCGGACCGGACCTTGTACGTAAGCGGCAATCTCGACAGGAGCATCCCGGAGCTTGCAGAGCTTCTTTTGAGCGCAGGAATAAGAATCGTTCAGGCAGACGGGGCCGGCGGCCTTGCGGATATCGGGGGAATAAAGGTTTTGCGAATATGAGGTTGTCAAATGTAAGGACAGAAGACAAAGGCCAGAGGCAAGAGGCCTAAGGCCGGAGTTTTCAGCAGCTTGAACGGCAAGGCAAGCCTCGCGCCCGCCCTCGTGGCGCTCTTTACATTTTCCTTAATATGGATTATAATTTAATTTTAGGAGCTTCTTTCATTCACACCGAAGAAGCTCGTTTTATAAACACTTTTACCGAAAGAGGCATATCATTATGAGCAATCAGGAGTATCAGGCATACAATCCTTCCGTTATCGAAAAAAAGTGGCAGGAAATCTGGGAAAAGGATCAGTCCTTCGAGCCGAAGGACGACTTTACGATGCCCAAATTTTACGGTCTGATCGAATTTCCTTATCCCTCGGGCAACGGTCTTCACGTGGGCCATCCCAGGTCGAACACCGCCATGGATATCATCTGCCGCAAGAGACGCATGGAAGGCTACAACGTACTTTTTCCGATCGGCTGGGACGCATTCGGTCTGCCGACAGAGAACTACGCCATCAAGAATAAAATCCACCCGGAGATCGTCACCCGCCGAAACATTGAGCATTTCAAGGCACAGCTCAAAATGCTCGGCTTTTCATTCACGTGGTCAAGCGAGGTCTCAACCACGGACCCTGAGTATTACCATTTTACGCAATGGATATTCCTGAAGCTTTTCGAGAAGGGGCTGGCTTACAAGGCAGAGATGCCTATCAACTGGTGCACCAGCTGCAAGGTCGGTCTCGCCAACGAGGAGGTCGTTAACGGCGTGTGCGAGCGCTGCGGCGGCGAGGTAGTCCGCAAGGTGAAATCCCAATGGATGCTGAGAATTACCGAGTACGCGGAGAAGCTTATTGATGGGCTCGATACGGTCGACTTCATCGAGAAGGTCAAGGTGCAGCAGAGAAACTGGATCGGCAGATCCACCGGCGCGGAGGTCAATTTCCGCATCAAGGACACCGACGACTTTATCAGAGTTTACACCACCAGACCTGACACGCTTTTCGGCGCCACATACATGGTCATCTCGCCGGAGCACAAGCTTATCGATAAATACAAGGACCGCATCACGAATTACGACGCGGTGCAGGAATACAGGCAGCAGGCCGCAAGGAAGTCGGAATTTGAGCGCACCGAGCTTGCCAAGGAAAAGACCGGCGTCGAGCTTGCGGGCATTACCGCGATCAATCCGGTCAACAATGAAGAGATTCCTGTGTGGACGTCCGATTACGTTCTCAGCTCCTACGGCACAGGCGCGATAATGGCTGTCCCGGCCCACGACGACAGGGATTACGAGTTTGCCAAAAAGTTCGGCATCGAGATAGTAGAGGTCGTGTCAGGCGGCGATATTTCCGAGAATGCATTCACGGACATCGAGACAGGCATCATGATCAACTCGGGATTTCTTAACGGGCTCTCCGTCAAGGACGCGAAGGCCGCCGTCACGAAGTATCTCGAGGAGCAGGGCATCGGCGAGGCGAAGGTCAATTTCAAGCTCAGAGACTGGGTCTTCAGCCGCCAGCGCTACTGGGGCGAGCCTATTCCGGTGGTGCAGTGCGAAAAATGCGGCTACGTGGCGCTTCCCGAGTCGGAGCTTCCGCTGCTGCTTCCCAATATCGACAATTACGTCCAGACCGACAGCGGCGAGTCTCCGCTTGTAAATCTGCCTGAGTGGGTCAATACAACGTGCCCGCATTGCGGCGGACCTGCGAAGCGTGAGACGGATACGATGCCTCAGTGGGCAGGATCTTCCTGGTATTTTATAAGATACACGGATCCTCACAATCAGAAGGAGCTGGCTTCGTGGGATAAGATGAAATACTGGCTGCCGGTCGACTGGTACAACGGCGGCATGGAGCATACCACGCTGCATCTGCTGTATTCAAGGTTCTGGCACAAGTTCCTTTACGATATCGGCGCGGTGCCTTGCCCGGAGCCTTATCAGAAGAGGACCTCCCACGGAATGATTCTCGGCGAGAACGGCGAGAAAATGTCTAAATCAAGGGGAAACGTCATCAACCCCGACGATATCGTGAAGGAGATCGGCGCTGACGCCTTCAGGCTTTACGAGATGTTTATGGGCGCCTTTGACCAGCCCATTCCGTGGTCCACTGACGGCGCGAGAGGCTGCTACAGGTTCCTGGAGAGAGTCTGGAAGCTTCAGAAAATGGTCACGGACGAGAAGGACGTCTCCAAGGCGCACCAGAGAAGCGTTCACGTGGCCATCAAGAAGGTCTCCGAGGACTACGAGAAGATGAAATACAACACGGCCATTGCCGCGATGATGTCTCTCGTGAATGCGTTCTATTCCGAGAACAGTCTCTCAAGGGGCGACATGGCGGCGCTTCTCAAGCTTCTGTATCCGGTCTGTCCGCACTTTGCGGAGGAGCTCTGGCAAAAGCTGGGGCTTTCAGGCAGGATGATCCACGAGGAAAAGTGGCCCGAGTTCGACGAAAGCAAGCTGGCTCTTGACGAGGTCGAGATCGCTGTTCAGATTCTCGGCAAGATCAAACTCAGGATCAACGTGCCTGCAAGCCTTGACAGAGACGCCCTCGCGGAATACGCTCTCAGTAACGATTCGGTGAAGGAACTGATTGCAGGGAAGCAGGTCAGAAAGGTCATCGCGGTGCCCGGAAGCCTCGTCAATATCATCTGCTGACGCACGGGGCGGCTTGTACCGTCTGCTGACGTAAGGTCGGCTTATATCAGTCGGCTTATATCAAAGGATCAAAACAATATGCTGAATATCAAAAAAAACTTATCAAAAATAATCGCCTCCAAGCTTCAGAATGACAAGTACGATGAAGCTTTCATAGAGGGCCTGATCTCCGTGCCGCCGGATGAAAAGCTGGGAGATTACGCGCTGCCTTGCTTCCGCGTGTCCGACGGCAAAAATCCCAAGGAAAAAGCGGCCGAGCTTTGCGCGCTTTTGACCGGAGACGACGACTCCAGGGATTTCTTCGCGAAAATAGACGTGGTCGGCGCATACCTCAATTTTTACCTGAACAGAGCGAAAATTTCATCTGCGATCGTTAGTGAGATACTGGATGCTGGCGAAAATTACGGCAAAAGTAGGGAAGGGGAAAACAAGAAGGTGATCGTCGAATTTTCCTCTCCCAATATCGCAAAGCCCTTCCACATCGGTCATCTTTGCTCCACGGCTATCGGAAATTCATTGTCGCGTATATATGATTTTCTGGGCTACGACGTGGTGAGGATCAACCACATCGGAGACTGGGGCACGCAGTTCGGTAAGCTTATAAGCGCTTACAAGCGCTGGGGCAACCGTGAAGCGATCCTGAAGGCTCCAATGGACGAGCTTCTCAAGATCTACGTGCGTTTTCACGAGGAAGCGAAGGAACATCCGGAGCTTGAGGACGAGGCCCGGCATTATTTTAATCTGCTCGAGAATAACGATCCCGAGATCACGGAGCTGTGGCAGTTTTTTGTGGACGCCAGCCTTTCTGAATTCAACAGAATGTATAAAAAGCTGGATATTTCCTTCGATTCCTTCGCCGGAGAGAGCTTTTACAGCGACAAAATGCCTGAAATTGTTGATATTTTAAAGGAAAAAGGCCTGCTTGAGGAAAGCGACGGCGCGCTGGTGGTGCGCTTTGACGACCCGAATATGCCGCCTTGCATTATAATCAAGTCCGACGGAAGCACTATATATGCCACGCGCGATATTGCAGCGGCGGTGTACCGTAAAAGGCATTACGATTTTCACAAAAATATCTACGTCGTGGGAACTCCTCAGACGCTGCATTTCAAGCAGGTATTCTCGGTGATCCGCAAGATGGGATATTCCTGGGCCGACGACTGCGTACACGTGGGATTTGGATACGTGAGATTTCCTGACAGAGCCATTTCCACAAGGAACGGCGACGTGGTGCTTTTGGAGGACGTTCTTAACGAGTCCGTTTCCAAAACTGAGGAAATTATTAAGAACAACGGAACGTACGACCAGATCGAGAACGTTGAGGAAGCCGTCAGCAAAATCGGCATAGGAGCCGTGCTTTTTGAATTCCTTAAAAACGGGCGTGAAAGAGACATTATATTCGATCTCGAAAAGATGCTTGATTTTGAGGGAGAATCCGGACCGTACGTCCAATACACGTATGCCAGAGGAAGAAGCGTCCTAAGGAAAGCTGCTGAGAATAATATTTCATTCGATGACGCGGATTATTCGCTGCTTACGGAGGACGGTGAATATCAGCTCATCAAGGTATTGGAAAGAATTCAAAACGTGGTGCGCGACGCCTCCGCCAAGAACGAGCCGTACATTGTTACGAGATATATTATAGAGATCGCGAAAAACTTTAATAAGTTCTACAATTCCACAAACGTTTTAAAATCCGATCCGGATATCAGGAAAGCAAGACTCGGTCTGATAAAAGCCGTAACAATTGTAATTAAAGAGATGCTTTATCTGATCGGCGTCGGAGTCGTGGAAAAGATGTGATTTCCTTTAATTTCTTAAATATCGGCTCAAACATTAGACAAAATTATTATTTTGTCTAATGTTTTAGAAATCTGGATTTGCTCCCCTTTTTCGGCTTCCGGATCATTTTTCGATGATCTGCTAATCTGCAAGATCAGATCAAACTAACAAATAATACCAAAGCATTTGCGCCAATAACAAAACAGGCCTTGAATTTTCTGAGCGATCCTTCAAAGCCTGTTTTGTTTTTAATTTATTTAAACTATCTTATCAATACATTCCGCCCATTCCTGCGCCGCCTGCGGGTGCTGCCGGCTCGGGCTCCGGAATATCAGCTACTGCCGCTTCAGTCGTAAGAAGTATTGCCGCAACTGATGCTGCGTTCTGGAGCGCGCTTCTGCTTACCTTGGCGGGATCGACTATGCCTTCGGCAATCATATCAACGTATTTGTCAGTGAGAACGTCGTATCCGATGCCGACCTTGCTGTGCTTTACCTTGTCAACGATAACGCTGCCTTCGAGGCCTGCGTTCACCGCGATCTGCTTGACTGGCTCTTCGAGGGCCTTGAGAACGATCTCGACGCCGGTCTTTTCGTCGCCCTTGACCTGGGCAAGAAGCTTTGCAACCTGAGGAATAGCATTGGCGTAGCAGGTGCCGCCGCCGGCAACGATCCCCTCCTCTACCGCAGCCTTGGTCGCTGCAAGAGCATCCTCTATACGGAGCTTCTTCTCCTTCATCTCGGCTTCGCTTGCAGCACCGACCTGGATCACAGCCACACCGCCCGCGAGCTTCGCAAGACGCTCCTGAAGCTTTTCCTTGTCGAAATCGGAGGTCGTGTCCTCGATCTGCTTTTTAATGGACTGGACTCTCTTTTTGATCTCGTCCTTGTCGCCGTTGCCGTCAACGATCGTGGTGGCGTCCTTCTGGATCTTGACCTGTCTGGCCGTGCCAAGCTGGTCGATGGTGGTCTCCTTAAGGTCAAGGCCAAGTTCTTCGGTGATAACCTCGCCGCCGGTGAGAATTGCGATGTCGCGGAGCATTTCCTTCCTTCTGTCGCCGAAGCCCGGAGCCTTAACGGCCACGCACGTAAACACGCCGCGAAGCTTATTTACGACAAGTGAAGCCAGCGCCTCGCCCTCAACGTCGTCAGCGATTATAAGGAGCTTCTTGCCGGCCTGAGCGAGCTGCTCCAGCACCGGGAGAATTTCCTGAAGGCTTGAGATTTTCTTATCGGTAATGAGGATGTACGGATTGTCAAGCACAGCCTCCATTTTGTCCATATCGGTGGCCATATACGGGCTGAGGTATCCCCTGTCAAACTGCATGCCTTCGACCACGTCAAGACTGGTGCCCATCGTCTTGGACTCTTCGACCGTAATGACGCCCTCGGATGTGACCTTCTCCATAGCCTCCGCGATAAGCTGGCCGATGAATTCGTCGTTTGCGGAAACCGCTGCGACTCTGGCAATATCCTTGCTGCCTCTGATGGGAACGCTGGAAGCCTTAATGCTCTCGACAGCAGCTTCGACTGCCTTGGAAATGCCCTTCTTGAGGATCATGGGATTTGCGCCTGCGGCAAGATTCCTGACGCCTTCTCTGATGATGGCCTGCGCGAGAAGCGTTGCCGTGGTGGTGCCGTCGCCTGCGTCGTCGTTGGTCTCTGTAGCGACCTGCTTGACAAGCTGCGCGCCCATATTCTCGAACCTGTCCTCAAGCTCGATTTCCTTGGCAATGGTTACGCCGTCGTTGGTGATCAGCGGAGCGCCGAATTTCTTATCGAGAATAACGTTCCTCCCCTTAGGTCCAAGGGTGATCTTAACCGTATTTGCGAGTTTGTCGACGCCGTCAATAATTGACTTGCGTGCGTCCTCATTGTATTTAATTTCTTTTGCCATAGTAATTATCTCCTTTAATTATTCTACAATAGCAAGAACATCGCTCTGCTTAATGATACTGTATGTCTCACCGTCAAGCTTGACTTCAGTGCCGGCATATTTACTCATCATAACCTTGTCGCCCGGCTTGACTTCCATCGGAATGAGCTTTCCGTTGTCGTCGCGTCCGCCGGGTCCTACTGCCACTACTTCCGCATAGTCGGGCTTCTCTTTGGCTGAGCCGGTGAGAAGTATTCCGCCCTTGGAAACGGTTTCAACTTCATCAATTTTCTTGATTACTATTTTGTCGCTTAAAGGTCTGATTTTCATGATTTCCTCCTTAATTTCACATTTAATTTAAATGCTGGTTTGTATTTTGTTACGTTAGCACTCAAAGCTTTAAAGTGCTAACAGGCATATTATACACCTTTATTTTAAGTTTGCAAGGCCAATTTGATTTTAAGATTTTTTTAAAGTCCGAAGGAAGACGCGGAATCCGGTTTGTAGCGAAGCACACCGGGCCATTGGCACTCAGTACTCCGCTAAACCTTCTTCAGCTTCGTAAACTGCATCGCGAACCGCTTCATCCCGTACTTCTCGAAATGGATCTCGCAGATCCGGTCGTCCTTTCCGGGCGAGTAATTCCCTTCAATGGCGGTCACGATCCCCTCCCCGTACTTGGCGTGAATGACGTTGTCGCCGACCTTAACGTCCTTGTCGCCGCTCATCGCCGACATCTCCGCTTCTTTGTACTTAATGGAGGCAGCGTTTTCGGCCTTCTTGAGGTCCTGTCTCTTAGCACCTGTCTTTTTGCCGTAGCCGTAGCCTGAATTACTGTACGCCGGTTTGCCGGCAGATCTGTCGCCGGAATTGCCGGAATTGCCGGAATCGCCGGAGTCGTCGCCGAAGGGATCGAAGTCAAAGGAGCCGGTATCCTGCCGCCTTCCCGAATAATTTCCGGTATCCTGCCTTCTGCCGGAATATCCGCGTGAATTATTGCCGTACGAATAATTCTCGGAGCCGCCGTAGGTCACGTAGTCGCCGCGCTCGCCGTACCTTGGGTAGGATTCAAATATCCGCCCTTTGCCTGACCTTTGAGGCGTGAACCTCTCGCCGAAATAGTTTACAAATTCAAGATCCTCGCGGTCGATCTCTCGAAGGAATTCCGACTCAAAATTCAGCTTTGTCTGGCCGTAGAGCATCCGCTCCTTTGAATTCAAAAGGTAAAGCCTGTCCTTGGCCCTTGTGACGGCAACGTAGCAAAGCCTGCGTTCCTCGTCAATATTTCCCTCGTCAATGGCCCGTGAGCCCGGGAATATCCCCTCCTCCATGGCGGCCACAAAAACAACGGGGTATTCAAGGCCCTTGCAGGAGTGTACCGTCATGAGAGTAACCTTGTCGTCGTCCGGGTCGTCGCTGTCCATATCGGTGCTGAGGGAAATATTCTGAAGGAACCCGGAAAGCGAAGCTTCAAGCTCACTGTCTTCGCGGGCAGCCTCTTCGTATTCACGGGCAACGGTGATAAACTCCTTGAGGTTGAGAACGCGATCCTCGTCCTTTTCCTTGTCGGTCTTTTCGTAATATTCAAGGATCCCCATCCTGTCGAGCAGCAGCTGCACAAAATCCGCCACACCGTTATTGTCGAGCTCAAACGAGAGCTCGTAGTAGGTGTCGGCGAAGCCTGAGAGAGCGGCGGAATACCTGGTGAGCTCCGGATATTTGGAGGCGTTGGCAATTATCGCGAAGGGAGAGACGCTGTTCTGCTGCGACAGCCGTATGATAGCCTCGATCCCCTTATCGCCGACGGATCTCTTGGGAATATTGATGACCGCGGTAAGCGCGTTGACGTCGTTGGGATTGAGGAAGAGCCGCAGGTAATTCACGAGAATTTTGATCTCCGCACGCTCAAAGAAGCGCATGCCGCCGTAGACCCTGAAGGGTATCCCGGCGCGTGTGAGTGCCGCCTCGAAATTTTGGGACAGCGCATTCTGCCGGTAGAGTATCGCAACGTCGCTATAGCAGTAATCGCCCGTCTCGACAAGCCTGCCGATCTCGCGGGCCGTAAATGAGCTCTCCTCAAGCTGGCTCTCCGCCACGAAGCGCTTCACCCGCTCGCCCCCTTCCCTGTTTGTCCAGAGGTTTTTGGACTTCCGCGAATTGTTGCCCTTGATAATGCTGTTGGCCGCGTTCAGAATGTGGGAGGTGGATCTGTAGTTCTGTTCAAGCTTGATGACGGTGACGTCCGGGAACTGCTCCTCGAAATCGAGAATGTTTCTGATATCGGCGCCCCTGAAGCTGTAAATGCTCTGGTCGTCGTCGCCCACCACGCAAAGATTTCCGTGCCCGGCAAGCTTTGAAACAAGGTGGTACTGCACCTTGTTTGTATCCTGGTACTCGTCGATCATTATGTATTTAAAGCGGTTGCTGTAAAGCTTCAGCACGTCCGGGTTCTGATCCAGAAGCCTCGCGGCATGGAGCAGCATGTCGTCAAAGTCCATGGCGTTGGAGTCCGCAAGCTTCTGCTGATACAGCTTGTATACGGAATAAAGCGTGCGCTCTATGGGATTGGACTTGTTCATTATCTCGCGGAAATATTCCGGATCCACCATCTCGTTTTTGAGCTTGGAGATCCTCGAACGCATGACAGTGGGCGACTCCCTTTTGGGGTCGATGTCGAGCTCGTGAAGAACCTCCTTTATGACCTTTTCGCAGTCCTTTTCGTCGTAAACCGAGAAGCTGCTGCTGAAGCCACAAAGCGAGCCGTAGTCTCTCAGCATTCTTCCGCAGAAGCGGTGGAAGGTGCTGATAAAGACGCCCCTGCCCTCGTCGCCCAGCATATTCCCGACTCTTTCGCGCATCTCGTTGGCGGCCTTGTTGGTAAATGTGATCGCGAGAATATTGTACGGCGAAACGTGGTAGTGGTTTATAAGGTACGAGATCCTGTAAGTAATGACACGGGTCTTGCCGCTGCCGGCGCCCGCGAGAATCAGAATAGGGCCGTCCTTCTGGACGACGGCTTTGTATTGCTGCTCGTTTAGCTCTTTGCGATAGTCAGAATCGTTGTGAAAGTCCATTGTTTCCTCCCGGATAATTTCATCCCGGCTTGATTGCTCGAAGTATTGCTGCTTCAGGGTTAATTTGTCCGCCGTGCGTCTGCTCGCGGCTGATCTGCACAGTGTACAGCTGCTCGCGGTTTATTTCCTCCCGGCAGAGTTTTTCTGCCTGAATGCCTCGTAAAGCACAACTCCCGCGGCCACGCTTGCGTTCAGTGAAGATACCTTACCCTTCATGGGAATGCTCAGTACAAGGTCGCAGCAATCCTTCACGATCCTTGACATTCCCGAGCCCTCGCTCCCGATAACGACAGCCAGCGGAATGTTGAGGTCCGCGTCGCAGAAATCGACGGTGCCTGACATATCGGTACCGGCGATCCAGATGCCCCGCTCTTTAAGCTTTAAAATCTCCTGATGAATATTGGTGACGCGCGCGATCTTGACGTAGTTTACGGCTCCGCTGGAAGCCTTGGCCACGGCTGCGGTAAGAGGTACCGAGCGCCTTTTGGGGATAATGATGCCGTGTGCGCCCACCGCGTCGGCTGTCCTTATAATGGCCCCGAAATTGCCGGCGTCCTGAATCTCATCGAGAATGATAATAAAGGGCTCCTCGCCGGATGCTTCTGCGGCCCCGAGAATATCATCAACCGAGGAATATTCCGCGCTCGAAAGATAAAGCAGCACGCCCTGGTGGTTTTTGCCGTCGGTGAGAAGGTCAAGCTTTTCCCTGGGAACCTTGGTGACGATGATATTTCTATCGCGGGCCAGCGTGAATATGGTGCCCATCGATCCCGCAAGGTCGCCGCAGTAAAGGATCTTATTTATGCTGCGGCCGGATCTGAGCGCCTCAAGGACGGAATTGCGGCCGTATACGAGCTCCTGTTCGTTTTGGTCTTTGAAATTGTCTTGCATGGGGGCTCCTTTTGTTGAATGTTAACGTTTGCGTTTTGCAGTAAGGTTTCTCAGCACCTGTGACAGTAAGGCCAGAGGCAAGAGGCAAGAGGCCGGAGATCTCGGCAGCTGCTGAGCAGAATAGATTCAGCGTTAGCATTTATGAAGAGTGCCGGGCGCCGAGTGACAAGTGACAGCACCAGGCCTCACGTCCAATACTTATACGATCATTTTTTCGATTTCTTTCTCTATGGCCTCTAAAATGGACGTTAGCCGCGTTTCGTCTCCGGAGAGGTAGACGTAACCCAAAAGCGCTTCGAAGGCTGTAGCTTCAATATAGAGCGGT
The DNA here is from genome assembly GCA_017848335.1 of Clostridia bacterium. Classification (GTDB taxonomy): domain Bacteria; phylum Bacillota; class Clostridia; order UBA1212; family UBA1212; genus UBA1212. The sequence goes on from JAGDAX010000132.1 coordinate 17,462, forward strand.
TTTGGGGCATTCCTGGGGAATGAATGGGGCTTTGCATTCTCGCCGCGCCTTACAACAGCAGCTTCGTCGTCGCTCAGAAGCGGTTTGAGCTTCTCCAGAAGCCCTGCCTGAAAGGTGCAGTTGGAAACCGAAGAGCCAAGCATATGGAGGGCGCGGACTTTGGCCTCGGGATGTTTGTTGATGATATTGCTGCGGATATAAAGCTCGTAAACCGCGTCGCCTACGTAAGCCAGATTCAGCGCCTTCATCTGTTTGATTTTGTTTTTGTCACCTGCATGATCGAATAGCATCAGCCGCATCCTCTTGTCCGATAATTGCCGGAAAATTCCTGAAGGATTATACCACATTTGAGCGGATTTATGAATAGGCGCAGCGAGAAATTCGGGAGAAAAATCGGTAGAAAAACCGTGAGAAAATTCGGGAGAAAACTCGGGAGAAAATTCGTGTGAAAATTTACACGAAAATTAACGCGCAAATTGACCGGCAGTCATTAGATGAATAACTCAATATTTGTACAAACCCCGTACCGTTTCGCAGTAATCCGTGCGCCGTATTCCAATAATAAAGGTTCCGCCAAGCAGAACCCTGATGATCACAGTATCAAAGCAACGACGCGGCGTCTGGCGCGAACAGTCAAAGAACCTAATCAATATAAACCGCACCCGGCGTCTTTTTGAACCAGGTGATCTGCCTTTTGGCATAATGCCTCGTGTCCTGCTTGATCCTCTCGAAGCACAGGTCAAGCAAACCGTCAGATACGTTCGCAAGCAAATCCGCCGATAACTCCGCAGAGCCTTCTGCAGGCGTGTCGAAAAGAGCTTCAGAAGGCCCGCCCCCGTGACATAAATCCGGAATCAATTCATAAAACTCCCTGTATCCTATGGCGGCAAGTGAATTGAGCTTTTTATAGTCGAACTTCCGGCCGGCCTTCAAAGCTTCAGCGCGGCATCTTACAAGGACTTCCACGGCTTCGCGGCAGAGCCCCTGCTCCCTCATTATATCGACTCGCTTGTTGATATTGTCGTACAGAGTCTCTCTGTCCGGCGAAATCACAAAGGTCTTGTATTCGATATCGCAGGGTATCCTTCGGGAGGCTTCTTCGCGGGCAATGCGCGTCATTCCGGTCAGAAAAAACAGCTTGAGCGCACGCAGGACGCGCTTGGAATTGTTGGCGTGGTAGAGAGAGGCGGCTTCGGGGTCATATTTTACAAGAAGTCCGTGAAGAGCGGCAGCGTCGCCGGAATCGTAATACCCGGCAACCAGTTCGTACTCGCCGCGGTACTTTTCGGGCAGACTCTCGTCGGAATTTTCCGAAACGTATTCCCGGTTATCTATGAGCGAATTGACGTAAAGGCCTGTGCCGCCGCAGACGACGGGAGTTTTTCCGCGGGAAATAATATCGCGAATGACCGCCCCGGCGTCGTTTTTGTACAAAAAAGCGTTGTAATTCTCCCAGGGATCGACAATATCGATCATATGGTGGCGTATGCTGCGCATTTCCGCGGGGGTGGGCTTGGCTGTACCGACGTCCATATACCTGTAAATCTGCATCGAATCGCAGGAAACGATCTCCCCGTCCAGCAGGGCTGAGGCTTCAAGCGCGACGGCCGACTTGCCCGAACAGGTGGGTCCGCAGATTATTATCGCGGCGGGGCCTTCGGCTTTAAGGTATTCCGTTTTGACTGCTTCAACACGGGTCACGCTCGGTGGAATCTCCTTTCGATTTCATATTGCGTGAAGCTTACGAGAATGGGACGGCCGTGAGGACAGGTGCCCGGGTTGTCAACGCGGATGAGCTCCTTGAGAAGAGCGTCGATCTCGGCGGCTGAGAGCCTCCTGTTGGCTTTGATCGCGGCCTTGCAGGCCATCGTGTAAACCGCGTAGTCCGGGAATACGTTTACGTGTCCGTCGCCGGGCTTTTTACTGTTGAGCGCGGTAATAATGAAATCGGAGACCGCTTCCCTGTCAATGAGCGTCGGAACGGAGCGCACGACAAGGCTGTTGCCGCCGAATTCCTCGATTTCGAAACCGAGGCGCGCAAAGAATTCCTCACAGTCCCTGTATGCGGAAATTTCCTTCGCGGAGAGGCGCAAGTTCACGGGCACAAGAAGCATCTGCGAGGGATTGTCGGAAGTCTGAAGAGCGTTCTTGATCTCCTCGTACTTCAGGCGCTCGTGTGCAGCGTGCTGGTCCAGAAGGTACATACGAGTCCCGAGTTCGATAATAATATAAGTGTCGAAAAGCTGGCCGATTACGCGGCCGTTCCTGTAGACGTTTAAGTTGTCGCTGTTTACAATGGTACCGGTGTTTTCGTCAGTACCGGTTTTAAGGGCTGTCACGGTGCTGCAGGTTGTTCCGGTGTTTACGCCTGCTTCTTCGCTGACGGATGAATTGTTTTGTAATTGCGGCCCGGCTTTGTATTCAGGATCAGGCTCTGAGGCGGATGAAGCTGTGCACGCGGCAGCGGTGTCTTTATTCTCGTGAATTTCGGGCTTTCCGTTGTATTCGGGCGTGCCGGGAGATCCGGGCATCCCGTAAAATTCAGGCGATCCCGAACCTTCAGCAGATCCCGAACCTTCGGGTGCGCCGGGGCTTTTACCCGCAACGGTATCAAAAAGACTCCCCTGCTCTGTTTCGACGACGTCTCTCCTGTTTTTAATATACGATTCGTTGACGGTCTGAGATGCACGTCCGCGGTCGCTGCTCCCATATGATTCGGACGGGACGGTATGACCGGTATTTGCACCCTTGTCGGGAGATACAGCCGAAGGCGATCCGGCGTCAAAGGTCCCTGCGCCCTCCTGCCTTGCAAACACAGAAAGCACGCCCGCGTTGCCGGCGCCCTGCAGCGTGTCAAAAATACTGTGGTAAACAGCCCTGAAAATGGCGCTCTCGTCTGCGAACCTCACCTCGGTCTTGGCGGGGTGCACGTTCACGTCGACGCTTGTTGCGGGCACGGAAATATTGAGGATAACAAAAGGAAAACGACCCTTCATGGTAAGAGTCTTGTAGGCCTCGTCGATGGCGGAGGTGATGAGCTTGCTCCTGATATACCTGCCGTTGACGAAGAAGATCTGCCGTCCCCGGTTGCCGAAGGTGAGATCCTTGCTGCCGCAAAGTCCCGTAACCGTGACGGGGCCCGCTGTCGAGGAGATATCAATGAGCTTGCCGGTGATCTCACGCCCGAAAATGCCAAGAGCGGCGTTCCTCAGATTGCCGCCGCCCGGTGTATAAAGAATCTGCTTTTTATCGGAAATTAAAGTGAATGAAACGGAAGGGTTTGCGAGAGCGATCTTCTCGAGAACGTCAGCAACGTACGAAGCCTCCGTCTGGTCCTTCTTGAGAAATTTGTATCTGGCGGGGGTGTTGTAAAACAGATTTTCCACCGTAAGCCTTGTGCCGTTGCTCATGCCCACGGAGCCGGTCCCGATAAGGTCGCCTCCTTCGATCACCACGTAAGTGCCCTCGGGATTCTCACTCGTTTTTGTGTTGAGCGTGACCTTTGCGACCGCTGCAATACTTGCCAGTGCCTCGCCTCTGAAGCCCATTGTCGTGACGCTGAAAAGATCGTCAGCGCTTCGGATCTTGCTGGTGGCGTGCTTGTCGAAGGCGATGACGCAGTCGTCAGGCTCCATGCCGGAGCCGTTGTCGGTGACCCTGATCAGCTTGATGCCGCCCTTTACGATTTCAACGCTTATGCGGGTGCTTCCTGCGTCTATTGAATTTTCCACCAGCTCCTTCACCACGGAGGAAGGCCTTTCGACCACCTCGCCCGCGGCAATGCGGCAGGACGTCTGTTCGTCCAGAAGAATAATTTTTCCCAATTCGATCAGGCTCCGTTAAATGTATAAATCACGCCTATTAAACGCGCACCTCTTATTCACGCTTTCCGACTGCGGAATTACTGCGCAAGCGCCTTAACCGCGCTCCGCAGCCGCGTTTAGCAGTTGCGTTCTGCATATGCGTTCTGCGGCTGCGCTGTTATTCAAAATATTCAGCCGCGTTTTGACAGCTTCACCTTTGTGAAAACGATTCCGAAAACCATCAGCGGCAATACTATGAAGAATATTAAACCGGCGAAGAACAAAAGCTTGTTGTTTACGTTGAAATCGATCGTCCTGTCAACAAACTCCGAAACCGCATATTTGTATTTTCCGTCCTCGATCGTTGTCCTGATGGCGTCAGGAGCTTCGACGGGAGGTCTTTCGGCGGTAATATCGTATGCCTCGAAAATCTTCTCGCCGCCGATATAGCGCTGGAGCGTCTTGTCGGTTACGTCCATGATATAGACCTCGGGATCCGCCCCGTTTTTGGACGCATATATCAGATATTGCGTGTTTTTATTCTCGTAAGCGCGCAGACCCTTTAAGATCTTTCCGCCGCAAATGAAATTTGAAGGCTCGAGAATATCATGCCCCGGATATTTCATATCGAGAAATTCCGAAATATTGTAAAGTACAAGCGTGTCGTCGAAAACGTCGAAGGTTCCGATGATCTTTGGGCCGGCGTCCGGGCTCGTTGACGGATAATCGGAGGAAGGGTCTTCGGCGGAACCGCCGGGAGTTGCGCTCTCCGTGTCTGATCCGTCCGGGGACGAGGTATCATCGGGATCCGCGGTATTGTCGGGATCCTCCGTATCATCGGGAAATTCCGTGGGTATTTCGGAGGCATCGGGAGTATCCGCAGGCGAAGCGGAGGGAGAGGCGGTATTGCCGGAGGTCTCAGGCGTTGAAGTATTATCCGCGGGAGTGGGAGCAGGAGTAGTCGTAGGAGCTGAGGCAGGAGGATTTGTGGCCGCGCTCGCGCGGATCACGTTCACGGTGTATTTTTTAACTGTGCCGTCAGCGGCTGTAACGGTTATGGTTCGGACGTTGTCGCCGACCTCCAGGAATTCATTGCCGGAAATGGTGCTTTTGGCATCCTTGTCTTCAAGACCGTGATCCATGTAGCATTTGGTGACGTTGTTCGGGACGTTTACCTTATACGAGGTTACGTCCTTATTGAAGGCCGGCGTGAGAGTGCCTTCGGATGGCTGTATGTATCTGAGGTTCGCGTTGGAGGAATTTACCTTCTCGACGATCGAAACCGTGACGGACGAGGTGCTCGTTTCAATGCTGTCGCTTTTGTCCGGCACCGGGTCAAGTCTGTAATTCTCCACGTTGTCCACGTATATCTCGGCATTTCCCACGGTCTTCGCCCTGAATTTGTACGTCAGAGTAATTGATTTGGAATCATCGGTGCGTCCCGGGTCGATGGTCTCGTTGATCATGCCCACCGCCTCGGCCTGTCCGGAAGCCGGAACAAAAGTCAGCTTGTCGTTGTCGAAATAGACGTTGAAATAGAGGTACGCGGTATCGACAGGACAGGTATATTTGAGCGTAACGGTTACCTCGGCGCCGGGATTGATCTGCTTGGTGCTTGCGGTGAGCACAATGCTCGCCTCCGAGTCCGCGCTTGCTGTAAGACTGAAAAACAGAAATGCCTGAATAATGAACAGTAACGAAACGGTAATTGAGAGAATTCTTTTCATTTGTAATTTCATAGCTTTCACCTTTGTGCCGGCCGTGATATCCTGCGTTTTTCACCTGAGATCAAGCCGTATGATTCCGCATTTTACCTTTAATTAGGCTGGATTATGCTGCTGATATTCCAGACGTGCCTTTTTATGAGAACAAAATCGTAGCTTGTGGTATTGGAAGCCTTGCTCTTGTCGGGGGAAGAGATCGAACCCGCGATAAGGAACGGCCCCTCCAGCGGGTTAATACTCCAGACGTGCCGCTTAATGTACACGAAATCCAGCGAGTTGATATTTCCGTCACCTGTCACGTCGCCGAACAGTATTACCTTGTACGAATCGAGAAGCTTTCCGTCAACGGTGGAATAAACCGAAAGAACTGCGCCTGTAGAAACGATGTCGCTGCCGCTCAGCACCTTGCCGTCGGCATTTTTGATCTCGGCCCTCGCGTTTTTGAGCGAGAGCTTTGACAGTATATTGTCCGCCGTGTTCTTTTCGGAGATACCGTAAAGAATATTTCCCAGAGTTTCATTGTTGGCTCCCGGAAGGTTTATATTGACCTCGGGAGAAGGCACCGGCGTGGGAGTAGGCGTCGGGGTGGGCGTCGGCGTAGGCGAGTTGGTCGGCTTCACGGTAGCGGTGCTGCTTGCCGTGGGTGTGGGAGTCGGCGTAAGCGTAGGCGTCTCCGTAGGCGCGGGAGTGTTTGTCTCAGGCGGGAATTCAGCGTCGCTCTTAATGATGACGACCTTGTAAGAGCCCTCGTCTCCCCTTTCGGATACCGTCTTAATTATGAATTCATTGCTGCCGACTGCGACGTTCTTTGCGCCCGTGCCGGTGATCTTTGTCTTTGAATTGATGGCCGCCGCCGAGATGTTGACGGTGTTGATCTGCCTTGGAAGCGAAACAGTATACGTAAAGGTGCCTGAGTCAAAGGTGGGCGAAATCACGTAATTGTCGACGCTTATCGAGGCGAGCCTGTAGTTCGGATTGCCGTCCTCCAGCGGGCACCTGCAGGCATTCTCGGGCATATTGTCGTACACCGGAATCTTGAAGGAGAACGTGTGGTCGAGCATGCCGAGATTCGTGTAGGTATTGCGGACGTTGGTGCTCTCGTTAAGAGGCGCCTCGACGTTCTGCATGTACTGATGCCAGTACCTTCCGAAATAGGTGCCGTCAACGTCGAATTTCTGAAGATAAAGCGTGTCCTGACCCTTGGAAATATAATTCTGGCTGATCTTGCGGATACCGCCGTCAAGGGCCTTGTACCTGGAATCCCAGCCTTCCCGCACCGCTTCGTTGAGTCCGTTCTGAAGGATCTGCTCCGCCGTCGCGCCGGAAGCCTCGATATTGTAATAGTTGTAATAGCCCTCGTAACCGGGGACAGTTCCCGAAATGAGGCGGTTGTCGCCGCTGACGCCCTGCTCCTGCCTGACCCTCGCCGCCAGCATCACCGGACTCACCGTGTAATACCTTCCGAGCTCGACAAGAGCCTCCGCGTACGTCACGGGTTCGCCGTTTTCGTCGCCGCCGGGGATCTCCGTTTCAAACATAAAAGTTCCGGCCAGCAGCCTGTCAACGCTTTCAACGGAGGCAATATCCTCGCTGAAGGTCAGCTGCTCGAACTGGAAAAGCTGCTCGTAATTCAGGAAATTGCGGGGGTCGATGAAATAATCGATAAGAGGAAACGAGGCACAGGCCCAATCCGCGCCTGAGACGCCCACGAAGCGGTCCTCATCCCAGTTGTAAGCGCCCTGCCGGAGCGACTTCCAGGAAGAAATGGCGGACATCCTGATGAGGTTCGAATTGAACTTGTATTCATTCTCAAGCACCTCGGCCCAGTCCAGCTCCGTATGGAAAGCCTTGAATGTCCAGGTGGGATAAAGCTTGTGAAGCACGCGAAGATACGTGCGGTAGCTTTCGGGGAAATTCTGCTCGTCAAGCTTTTGCTCAAATGCGGGGTCGTCTTCACGGGAAACAAGATGAACGTAAAGGCCGGAGCAGAAGCCGTAATTGCGCGCCGAGCCGTCGGCGTAGCTCACAAAGTACCAGACCACGTCGTCCACGGTAACGCTGCCGTGGATCTGAAGAACGGTCCCGTAGGGCAGCTTGCCGACAGAGGTATAGCTCGTGCCCGGGCCTTCGCGGACGTTGAGAATATTGTCAACGTTGACGTCGACGTAAGCGGCTATTTCGGGCGTAAAATAATCGATATTAAAACCTGCGGGATCTACGTATTTGCTTTCGGCATTTTGGGGTTTGGAGAATAAAACGAGACAGAATATGGATATCAAAATAAAGGCAACTGCCGGAATGATAATATTTTTCCTCTTGATACAGATATTATCCATAGCTTTCTCCTTGGTAGATCCGCACTTAAACGGATGGGTACATTATATCAAATAAATAATAAGGGTTCAACTATGAACTTGGGGAGGATTGTGTCAAGGGTTAATTGAAAAACTAAATGCAACGCCCCGCTTGCGTTTACTTTTTCCAAACTCGTTTTTGAAGTCCTTTTTGATTCGATTCTGCTTCCGGAAGCAGAATTGCGTTTACTTTTTCTGCACTCTATGGCACAATTTGTAGGCTGCCCGCCGGAGAAAGGAGGCTTTAAAATGGGCAAGCATTTAACTCTCGATGACAGGATCAGTATCCAGACGCTCCTGAAAGAGCAAAAAACATTCGCCGAAATTGCCAGACAGCTCGGAAAATCGCCGAGCACAATAATTCGCGAGATAAAAAAGCATACCTATTACATCGATCGTCATGACGTGACCACGCTTCAAACAAAAAATGCGTGCGCCAAACGGTTTACGTGTAGCATCAAGGGTAAGTGTAAGCGGCCGTCCTGCGAAGCGATTCACAACAAGAATTGCAAGTATTGCGGCGGCTGCAACGACTACTGCAGCGATTTTGAAGAAGAGGTGTGCACGGATTATCAAAAGCACTATGTCTGTAACGGGTGTACCAAAAAGCCGAGATGCCCGCTTTCCAAATATGTATATGATGCAAAAAGGGCACAAGCAGACTACCTCAGTACGCTTTCCGAATCCAGGCGGGGCCCTTCTGTCACAGGGGTCGAACTGGAGCAATTGAATGAAGTCGTGGCTGAAAGGCTTAGAAGCGGACAATCAGTAAACTCGATTTTCGCAACTGACGGCGATCGGATCAACGTTTCTTCCCGAACGGTCTACAAGTATCTTCACGCTGATCTTCTTGACGTGAAACCGTATCATCTGCAGAGAATGACGCGTTTCCGTGTTCGCAAAAAGGCCGGTCCGCCGGTAAAGGTAGACAAAGGCTGCTGCAAAGGAAGAACCTACGATGATTTTCAGGCTTTTATGGAAACA
>JAGDAX010000133.1 GCA_017848335.1 Clostridia bacterium
CTGCTGCAGGTGTCATACTCCTCCCAGCCGTGCTCAGTGCAGCCCGCCGCCTTCGCCTCGTGGTGCGTGAGATCGTGGCCTAAAGCCGGCGCCTCAGCGTAAGTGGAATAGTCGCACCAGCTGCAGGTGTCATACTCCTCCCAGCCGTGCTCAGTGCAGCCCGCCGCCTTCGCCTCGTGGTGCGCGAGGACGTGGCCGCTCGGCAGGATCACGATTTCTCCGGGCTGCATCTCGTAGATGCCGTTTGCGTCCACGAAAAGTCTGCCGCAGACTTCGCACTCATAATACGCTTTATTACCGGCCTCCGTGCAGGTCGCTCCCTTCTCGTTCTTAAACGAAAGATACAATCCCTCATCGCAGTAACAATCGCGTACGGCGATTTTTATTACATCTGTCACAGTCCGGTAGGAACGATCCACGGAAACAGCAGTCAGATGCACGTCATAATCACCTGTAGGCGCCTGGTCGAACGCAGTGACGGATAAGACCGCCTTGCGGTTGTCTTCAATACTCAGATCAAAAGTCATCAAATGAACAAGGTTCGAATCGATCCCGAAAATGAAGCTGTTCGCATCCTCAACGACCCCTCCCTTGGAGATAAGCGTCACCTCTGTGACTGCTTTCCGGCCCTTCACGGCAATAATATCCTGTGCATTTATCGTCACCTCGCCCGGAACAACGGAAAATCTTATCGTCCCTACCTGGTGAGAAGATCCGAAGACGCAAGAAAAGATCTTGATGAGAATATCCCAGTTGGGGGTGGGGCTTCCAAATTGAGTATTAATGTATCCTTGAGGAAGATAAGTCGGTTTAAATATCGCATAATATTCCGTGCGGTCTGAGGAAAAAGTTATGTCAAGGAACTCGGAGGCTTTAGGTATATCACCATTTTGAGTAGCATAATCTAAGGTCTCCCCCGGCGCAAGGGCCTTAAAACGAATACTTATCGACTCACCTACAGGAACGTCAAAGTGGTTTATAACATCACTGTTTAGAGGTCCGTACTGCCACCAGAACTCCTCCTCTTCACCGCCGTCTCTGCTGACGTAGCAGGCGATACGGGGGGAAATATTTACCTCATGCATAGCTGCTATGCCTGATGCGTCAAAAAAAGTGTAATAGGCCATCTCAGGACCGAACAGCATTATCCCGCGTGCGTATCTCTCTTCACAGACCAGGAACGCATTATCGATAATTATGGGAGCGGCCTCCCTCACAACGATTGCAGCGTCGCCGCTTGCCTCGACGCGTCCACCCTTAAATGTAGCGGATTCGCCGCAGAAGATGCCGAAGGAATGACCGTTTATACTGTTTTTTTTCGCGGTCGCTTTTACAGAACCTCCGGTCACCGTCAAGCCCTCCGACGCACAGATCGCTGACTGAAAACCCTTATTATCAGGATTGATTTCAGCCAAGATATCTCCGCCGCAAATATTTATATTCCCGGCAAGCAGAGCACTTATGAACCCATACGCGACTACCCGGCCTCCCGAAATATTCACTTCTTTGCCGTAAATGCCGTATACGTATCCGGGCGCATCCACGTACACAATACCGCCGGATATATCCACCGTATCCGTGACGTGCAGCGCTAAGGGCTGCGGCGTCGTCACAGCTGTGTTAGGTAGGAGAGAATGCGAAATTACAAACGAACCGCCCGAAACGTTAAAAAACTCGCAGTTAACAGTATAGCCAATGACTTCCGACGGGCTTAAGTGGTAATACCGTCCCACAACCGACACGTAGACGTTCGCGCCTTCAAATACGCTTACGGTTCCCGCATTTATCATACGGCAGCTCGAAGGGGGGGCCATACCGTCAGGAATCATCGTATCAATCACAAACGTACCGCCCTTAAACAAACACTGAGAAGCACTGACAACGCCGTTTAGAGAAATATGAATAGGCATTCCGGTAATATACAGCTCGCCGCCTTCCATTGTGAAGCAGTCATTTGCCCGGATCGCATTTTTAAAGTCGGTAGCTCTTATCTCCAGCGAACCCTCTCCCTTCACGGTGAGAGAGCCGGATGCGTATATCGCAGCGGATCCGACAACGCTGCAGCTCAGAGCAGAGTTGCCGACAAGTTCAATCGTCAGATCACCGTCGCAATAGATCATCGAGTTGGTCTTGGATATGCTGATGTTATCAACGTTCTCCAGCGTGAGAGTTTTGGAAGCGTGATCGTAGGAGGCTTTTGCCGAATCACCCACCACACCCGGAATATCATTGCAGTTGTCGCTCGTCACCCGCATATCCCCGAGCCACAGGTTATAGTATTCTACGTCGTCGGCAATTACGCTGAGCGGCAATGCGGCACACAGCAGGACAAGCGTGAGTAGCGTTGCAATAAGGCGGTAAGCGGTTTTCATAAAGAGATTTCCCTCCGTCGTGAAAATGAGTTATCCGAAATCCGGTGCCAATTTTCGTTCAGTCACGGATTTCATTTCAGGTTTGTCACAGGTTTCTTTTCGGTTTTGTCCCGGACTTCATTTCGGTTTTGTCTCGTGTTTCATTTCGGGTTCATAGCGGTTTGTTTTTATGAATGCGCTTTGAAGCCGTCTTTAAAAGGGACAATTCAGCCCGATTCGCCCCTCCCGAAAATTGCACCCGGAGTCATCCGAGTTACTCGGAGTTATTATAGCAAATAAATTTCCAAAATACGATACGTTAAAGTAAAATTGTAAAATTTATCGAAAAATCCGTGTTTTGCAGGTTTTTTATTCGATTTGCCGCGCCGGTCCGGCTTTCGCGCGTATTTCGCGCGTGTTTCGCGCATCCTTCGGGCATATTCCGCGAAGGGTTTGCGCCGGGTTTTGCGCTTGTTTGCCGAAGGATTCCCGCGAGAACACAAAGCCTTCCCGAACGGTCGCAGCACCGCAAAATTTGGACAATTTGCTTAATTTGCAAAAAGCCTCCAAAAAATTTCAAAAAACAGTTGCATTAAAAACCGCCATTTTGTATAATGACTGAGCTTCGCCGAAGCGCCAATGTGGCTCAGGGGTAGAGCAATTCACTCGTAATGAATAGGTCGTGGGTTCGATTCCCACCATTGGCTCCATGAGTCCGGATCTGTTTCGGACTCTTTTTTCTAAAAAAAAGCGAATCCCCTTCTCTTTTTGAGATTCAGGATAACAGAAACAATGAGGACGCGTAATGTTTAAAAGGTTTTCCAATCGTGACATGGCCGGGCTTGTTGAAGAGATCAATGCGTTTGTAACTTCAAGCTATCAAGAGCTGCCGCAATCTCCTTCGGACACTTCTTCCCAAACTGCTGACAGCCAGACAGATGAAACAGATCATGCTTCATCGATTGACGCAGGTCCTTACGTCATGCCCGGCGACCTTCAGTACCAGCGTAAGGATAATTACAACAGTCATTCTATTGACCGGGCTGTCCTCAGCCTGTCTTCAGCAGAAGACGTGAGCGGCACGACCCGGACCATCGAGGACAACACAAATATGAGCTTTGTTGACAAAATGCTTGACTATATAAAGGTCAAACAAATGCGGGACTCGGAAGTTTATAAGGCCGCGCACGTCGACCGCCGATTGTTTTCAAAAATCGTCTCAGATCATTCGTATAAGCCGGCGAAGGATACCTGCATTGCTCTGTCCCTTGCTTTGAAGCTCTCCATTTCGGAAGCAAACGACATCCTTGCAAGGGCCGGGTATGTCTTGTCCCACAGCAGTAAAAGGGACGTAATCATAGAGTATTTTTTCCGAAACGGTATCTGCGATTTAAACGAGGTGAACAAAATCCTTTTTATACTCGGTCAAAAACAGATCGGCAGATAAAACGTCAGATAAATCGGCAGATAAAACGTCAGATAAAATGTCGTGTTAAAGGCGACCAAATTCATTTCGGAAAATGATAAGATACATTGGAATCGCCAAAATACTGCTGTTGGAGACTTAACATATTGTTGTATTTGGCGATTTGCTGATTATGTAATTTGGTGATTTGCTGATTGGCTGATCCGGAAGCAGAGCACGGAAAGCGAGACAGATATATGAAAAAGGAACGCGACAACAGCGCAATAGAAGCGGAAATCAAGAGAATGTTTGACGAAGCGGACGGTGATTATTCGGAAATCGAGAATTTCATTTCATCTTATGAGGATCCGGACTCCGCAGACGCTGCGGAGATCGCTTTTCGTATTGCAATTCAAAACGGTGAAACGGACTATGTCAAAGAACACGTTGGCGATTTTGATTTGAATGATGGCGGCGGATACAGTACGTATCTCGATGAAACAGAAGATGAAGATACACAGGAAATACTTACTTCTCACGGAGCGTTCAGATCCTGGGACGATTATGGCGACTGCCGCTTTGCAATGGAGACCGCGAACGGCGGAATTCTTGCGTTCGATCAGGATCTTCAGGAAGAAGTCTTTGAAGCATTAAAAGAAGAATATGATCTGACAGACGAAAGAATTATGGAAATACTGGCAAACAGTTCTGATGACGAAGGCGAAGGGGACGATCTTGACGATGATGACCTGGAAATCTTAGAATGTCTGGAAGCTTTGGGTGTTTCATATGACGACGGAGAATTAGGATTTGACGATTTGCTTGGAGACGACGGCTACGGTCTCAAAGAACTGTTAGAAGATTTTGGCTGGCGCTGCGAATTTGAGGGCGAGTCCTGGAGTCTGGAGACGAACGGCGTTTACTTCATAAAATGATTGCATTGTAAAGGCTTACAAAGAAACGGAGCATTCCTCAGAACAATGACGAAGAATATCACGAAGACGAAGGGGACGAGGACGAAGACGACGGCGAATATGAATACTGAGCAGTTTCGGGCCTGACCGAAGCTTCCCACCGGGCTTCCCGCCAATGGCTCCGCCGAAAAGAGGTCTGCAGCGTCGCTGCAGACCTCTTTTCGGCGCATATATCCCCGTGCATTTAAAAGCCGGCTCTGTATGCTTCAAGGCTCCGTGTTTCCATTCACGGGCTGCTTCGGAAAGCATTCCTTTATCAAATCAATGACAGCGGCTCTGTATTCCTCTTCTCCCCTCACGAATGATCCGGCATGGCCCGCTCCCTCGACGATGAGCAGCCTCTTACAGGGTGAGGCGCAGGCTTCGAAGGACGCTTTGGTATTGTCGGGGAGCACGAAGGTGTCCTTGGCGCCGTGGACAAAAAGCACCGGCACGCTGATCTCCTTCATGGCAGACAGAAGGTCCGGCGTCGCGGGGTCGCCGCCTGTCTTCTTGAGGAAATTGCGGGAGACGATCTTCATGAAGGTCTTTATAAACGGCTTCCTGCCGTCTCCTGTCAGATGCAGAAGCTCGCTGACGGGCGAAACGTAGCCGCAGTCCAGTATGAGGCCCTTGAGCGCGGGAACGGTCTTCAAAAGCCCTGCAGCGCCTCCGCAGGCCGTGGCGCCCATTGAGACACCGTAAAGAATGATCTCAGCCGCAGGATCGCGGGCAAGGACAAAATCCGTCCAGCTTTTGACGTCCTGCATCTCAAGCGCGCCCAGAGAAATATATTCGCCGTCGCTCCGGCCGTGGGCGCGCTGGTCTGTGACCAGAACGTTGAAGCCGCATTGACGGAGGAAATCGAACTGGAGGCCGAAATCGCGCTCGCCGCTGCTTCGGAAGCCGTGAACCAGGATCATATAGCGGCTGCAGCCGGAGGAAGCATTCCCGGCGTCTGAGGCATCATCGCCGCGGCTGTCAGAGCCTGAGAAGTCCGTGCTTCCGGTGCTTTCTGTGCTTCCGGTGCTTTCCGTGCTTCCCGTGCGTACCGTGCTTGCCGCGCATACCCTGCATCCCGCGCCGGATCTGCGGTCACCCTCAGAGACGGGATAAAGCCTTCCCCTGAGCGTCAGCCCGTCTGCGGATTCTGTGGCCACGTCATCGTGATGGATGGTCGCGAAGGATTCCTCGGCCTCGTAAAACCTGTCAAGAATACCGGGTATTCCGGTGGCGGTGAGCCTCTCCGCGAATCTGTCCAGATATTCCGCCACGGACTTCGGCTTTTGCCGCCTGAAGAACTTTTCTATGAAGAACCTCGATATTATTCCCATCATAACGGCTTCACTTCCTTATCATGAACTTTGGGTATTGTGACGGGTGACGGGTGTCGGGTGTCGATAGCCGCGGCCTTGCACGCGGCACAAAGCCTCACACAGCACGCAGCACATTACACGCTGCACGCTCTGCACGCGGCACGCTCTGCACGCAGCACACAGCAATCTGCACGCAGACCGACTCAGAACCGCTCCCAGACGTACTTCCCGGTGTCGTCCTTTTGGTCGATCACCTTAAAAAGATAATAAACCGGCTTGGGCGCGTCCGGCTCGTTCGACTCGGGCTTCCTTCTCCAGATGCCCAGATTGAGGCCGAACTCCTCCTTGCAGTCCAGATGCGCATGCAGGATGAATGCGTCAATTTCGGGTATCGACATCACCTTGCGGTACGCTCTGCCGTAGGCCGTGGCCTGCAATATTTCCGATTCGGGCGTCCACTTTGAGTTGAAGCCCTGCTCCGACAGGATCACACGCCGCCTCTTACCCTTGTAAAGATTTTCTTCCTCATAGATATAACGGGCCAGCACCTCCAGGTTCTTGAAGGTGATCCGCACCGTGTCGTCGCCCTCCGTGGCGGTGGTGTCGTTCCAGAAATCCGGCTTTGTGAGGTCCTCGGGGTAAGGATGGTATGCGATATTGTAGTAGAAGTCGCCCTGCTCCTTCGCGAGCGTCCTTATCGCATTGAGCAGCGCCTTGCCGCTGTAATATTTGAGAGGCTCCGCGTCGTTCATTGACGCGCTCCAGAAATGGTCAAGAGAGGCATAAATTCTCATGTCCGAGGCCGCCGACTGCGCCGCCAGGTACGCTATCCTCATGGACGTCAGGTAGAGCGAGGCATATTCCTCCACCGTCTTAAGGCCGGCGTTCCCCCATATCCACTGGGAGGTGACCTCGTTGGAGACGATCATACCGTGAACGTTGCCGTGGTCTCCGCACTCGCTGCCGCCGTACCGTCCTGCAAGGTATGCCACAAAGGCCTGATAATGCCTGATCCCCTCGTCCGTCGCCACGTTGAAGGCAGAAAGCGTGCCCTCGTCGTCATAATCCGGGTGCAGCAATACCGGCTTCATTTCCTCGGCGACAGGCCGCCCTCCCCAGGCTTTGCCGCAAAGCAGGATCAGAGTCACCACGATCCCCTTCTCGGTAAATTCGCGGAAGGTCCTGTCGTAGTACGCGATCATGGCCTTGTTGACGTAATATTTTCCGCCGTCGTAATCGAATTCCTCCGCGTTGTCGCCGGGGCCGCCCAGCAATATATCGTTGATCGCCACGTTGATGGCTGTGTGCCTCACGCCCAGTATTTCCGCGTCCTGCGGGTCGCTTATCTGAAGACCCTTGACGGAGTCCGTCGCCGGATAATCGAGCACGTATTTCGAGTCCGTTGCGGAGCAATATTTCACGCCGCCCAGGTCCGTTTCGTAGCGCAGGAATGCGCCGTCGCGCCCGAAAAGGTACCGGTCCAGCGAGAAGCTGCCGTCCCTGAGCTCACACCTCGCGGTGCCGATAAGCTTATCCTCCGCCAGGGCGGGAGAATACGCGGAAACGTTCACAAATCCCCGATCTGCGCCGCAGCTTTCGCCGCACTTAAATACAATTGAATCCTTTAAGGCCGATATTTCGATAACCATATAACCTCCGAATTTTCAGCTAATATTTACCTCAGCGCCGCCGGTCCGCACCTCTTTAAACTCTGATGAAATCCTTAAACGACGCCCGGTCTCCTGCCTGTAATTATATTAGAATTCCCTTGATTATTCCACAGCTTTTTAATATACTCACCCCATAAAGCTCACCTACCGGCTGGGCAATCAGCTCACCAATTAAAACAGGAGGATGACCATGGATTTTAACAACATCAGGCAGGAGCACCCCAGACAGGAGCACCCCAGGCCGCAGTTCCGCCGCGAAGGCATCAAAAACCTTAACGGCGTATGGGATTACGCATTTTTCCCGGAGGGCCGCGAGGCAGATACGGTCCGCGAAGGCGCTTCCGGCAATGCAGAAGCTTCTGCCCGCGAAGGCGCGTCCGGCAGCGCAGGCGGCTTGGGCCACGACCCGGCCGGCGTCAATTACGACAGGCAGATAACGGTCCCCTTCTGCCCCGAGTCAGACCTTTCGGGCATCGGCTTCAAGGGCTTCATCAAGGAGGCCTGCTACCGGAGAGAGATCTGCCTTGACGATGCGTCCGTGAAGGGCGTCACCAGGCTTCATTTCGGAGCCTGCGACTACGAGACCTTCTTGTACGTCAACGGAAAGTATTGCGGCGCCCATCGGGGCGGCTACTGTTCCTTCTTCGTCGACGTCACCGCGGCGGTGCATCCGGGGAATAATATTATCGAGGTGTACGTGAAGGACGACACCCGGAGCCCCGTCATCCCCTCCGGCAAGCAGAGCAACAGGCTCGAATCCTACGGCTGCGTTTACACACGCACCACGGGCATCTGGCAGACGGTATGGCTCGAGTTCCTCCCCCTCGCGCACGCCGAGTCCGTGAAGTACCGGAGCGACGTCAAAACACCCTCCGTGTCCATGGAACTCACCCTCTGCGGCGCCGCCGACCTTTCGGTCACCGTTTCATTCGCGGGCAATATCGCAGGAAGAGCCTTCGTTGCGGACGCTTCCGGCGTCGTGAGCCTTAACGTGCCGCTCTCCGAGACTCACCTCTGGGACGTAGGCTGCGGCAACCTTTACGACGTGCGGATCGAATTCGGCGACGATATTGTCGACTCCTATTTCGGCCTCCGCGAAGTCCGTTACGACGGATACAAATTCCTGCTCAACGGCCGCTCGGTCTTTCAGCGCCTCGTGCTGGACCAGGGCTTCTACCCCGACGGCATCTACACCGCCCCCGACGACAGCGCGCTCCTTAACGACGTCAAGCTCGCCAAGGCCTTCGGCTTCAACGGCGCGCGGCTCCACCAAAAGGTCTTCGAGGAGCGCTACCTCTACCACGCCGACCGCGAAGGCTTCCTCCTCTGGGGCGAATTCCCCAGCTGGGGCATCTCCAACAACCTCCCCGAAGCCTATCTGAACCTGATCTCCGAATGGACGGAGGTGCTGAAAAGGGACGCCAACCATCCCGCCATCATCACCTGGTGCCCCCTTAACGAGACCTGGGACGACAAGGACGCGGACTTTTACGCCTTCGCCGTCAGAACGCTCTACAATATCACCAGGGAAATCGACCCCACCAGGCCCGTTGTCGATGCCAGCGGCGGCGTCCATATTCTCACGGACGTCTTCGACCTTCACGACTACGAGCAGGACCCCGCCGCTTTCGCCGCCAAGATCTCCGAGTTCAACGACAGCCCCGACGCCCCGATCCCCAATATGATCAACGACGCCGGCGCACCCTACGTCCCCGGAACGCCCGTCAATATGAGCGAATACGGCGGCACACGCTGGACCAGGGAGATGGCCGAATCCGAGGACGGCTCCTACGACAACGCGGAGACCTCCTGGGGCTACGGCAAAGCACCCGCCAACGAGCAGGTGTTCAGGGAGCGCTTCAAGGGCCTCACCGACGCGCTGCTGGACTCGCCCAAGCTCTCCGGCTTCTGCTACACGCAGCTCACCGACGTCGAGCAGGAGCAGAACGGCTGCTACTTCTACGACAGGTCGCCCAAGTTCAAGGACGTCGGCTACTTCAAGGACGTTCTCAGCCGCAAGGCGGCCATCGAGGACTGATCGCCTTACGGCAATTATTGGCTTATTAATGGCTCCGGCCCGGCCGCACTGTGATATGATCCTCCTAAAGTAGACAAGGTAAATAACCAAATCTACTTCAGGAGGATTTTTATGTCTAAAAAGAAACACTCACCTGAATGGATGCTTGCGAGGATAGAGGAGTATCTATCCGGCCAGGGATCCTATGAGACC
>JAGDAX010000134.1 GCA_017848335.1 Clostridia bacterium
TCACTCAGCATGTCGTCCTCTGGCGCAATGCCTTTCAACGTCGCCGAGGGATTCGTTGAACTGACCAACCGACATCTGTTCAAAGGGATCAGATGCTTTATGAGAAGAATAAAAGTACCGAAACTGCCGAAGGAGGAAAACTGATATGAAACTGCCGAGAGGTCTGATCAACTCATCTGAGGTAGCGAAAAAAGAAAAATGGTTCGGCTATCTGCTCGGTCCCGCCGGTGCACTGCTCCTGAACGCCGTCCTCGCGACCTACCTCAACGTTTATTATACCGACGTTCTCAACCTTACGCCGTTGTGGGGCGGTCTGTTCCTGACCGTTTTCCCGATCGTTTCAAAAATCATCGACGCGATCACCAACGTCATCATGGGGCAGATCATCGATCGCTCGAAGCACAAGGAAGGCAAAGCGAGGCCTTGGCTTTTCCTGTCCGCTTTTCTTGTTCCGATCACGGGAATTCTTCTGTTTACAGTACCGGAGGGCAGCGACCTCGTCAAGGCGATCTGGGTCATGATCTCCTACAACCTGTTCTATTCCTTCTCCTATACCATCTTCAATATGAGCCACAACCTGATGGTCCCGCTTTCCACACGTGACGGCAAAGCGAGAGGCGGTCTTTCGGTATTCAATCAGATCACAACGATCATGATGAGCGGCATTCTCGTGGCACTCGTCTTCCCGATGGTCATCATGCCCATGATCGGCGCGGACAAGTCAAGCTGGATCACTCTGATGTGTATCCTCTCGATCCTCGCGTTGCCGCTGACGCTGCTTGAATACTTTTTTACGAAGGAGCGCGTCACCGAGGAAGCATCGGCGGCGGGAGAGGAGACGAAGCTGTCTTTCGGAAAGCAGCTGAAAATGCTCTTTACCGATAAGTACATGATCCTGATGTACGTTTATTTCTTCATCTACACTGTCGGCACGACGATGAAGAACCTCGGGCTCGTTTACTACTGCAACTACGTGCTCGGCACCTATAACGACGGGATCACGCAGATGCTCGTTTCGGTCATCGGCGGTATCCCGATGGGTATTGGCATCTTCGCCGTCTGGCCGCTTGCAAAGAAGTTCGGTAAGCGGAACGTAACTATGTGGGGATTTGTTCTGTACGCGATCGGTTCGCTGATCTGCTGGATCTTCCCGACGAATCTCGTCGTCGTTCTGATCGGGCAGTTTATCAAAAACATCGGAGGTTTGCCTTGCGCCTACGTCTTTATGGCGCTCTTTGCCGACTGCCTCGACCATCTTGAATGGAAGACGGACAAGCGCATTGACGGCACGGCGATGTCGATCTACAACATCATCGCCGTCGCTATGGTGGGAATCATGACCGGCGTATTCAACTGGCTGCTTTCGAAAGCGGGGTATCTCGCTCCGATCACCGCCGGAAGCACCGCGGAGGCGGCGTCGAAGCTCGCCGAAAACGGATGGGTTTCACAGGTCGCGCTTGAAAATCTGAAACCCGCGGCGGACGGCGTGCTGACCGTCGGACTGCAGCAGCCGGACAGTGTTAACTGGGTGATTTCCTTCGCCTTCGTTGGGCTGGAGGTGTTCACCGGCATCGCGCTGGTCGCGATTCTTCTCTTCCTGCGCGTGGAAAAGAATCTCCCGAAGGAACAGGCGGAGATAAAGGCGCGCCATGAAAAGAATGATACGGAGGACGTAGAATGAATGCGATAAGACTTCGCACGGAATACCTGAATAATCCCCTCGGAGTCGATTTCCGCTGTCCGCGCCTTATGTGGAATTGTGACGGCGGGACAAAGCAAACCGCGTATCAGATCGCCACCGAAAACTGGGACAGCGGCAAGGTCGAAAGCGATCTTATGCACGCGGAATATCCGCTCGATCTCAACGACCGCGAGCGCGTCGTCTGGAAGGTACGCCTTTGGGACGAAAACGGCGATCCGGGTGAATGGAGCGAAGCGTTCTTCGAATGCGGCATTTCCTCCTGGGATGCCAAGTGGATCACAGGCAACTATTCAGTCAAGAAAAAGGAACGCTATCCGGTCGACTGCTTCCGCAAAACCTTTGAAGTAAAAGAGAATGTTTCAATGGCCCGTCTGTATATCACAGCCTGCGGACTTTACGAAGCGCAACTAGGCGGTAAAAAAATCGGCGGTTTCGTCACGGCGCCCGGCTACACTGACTACCGGAAGCGCGTTCAGTATCAAACGTACGACGTTACCGATATGATCTCCGATGGCGAAAACGAGCTGACCGTTCAGCTCGCCGACGGCTGGTACCGCGGCTCCTGCGGCGCGTGGGGACGCAAGAATCAGTACGGGACGGAGACAAAACTGCTGGCACAGCTTGAATTGACCTATGAGGACGGTTCGACGAACAGGATCGTCACCGACGAAAGCTGGGAGTGGTCGAACGACGGACCGATCCGCTTTGCAGATAACAAGGATGGGGAGATCGTCGAGGCGTTCCGCACTCCGCTTTACAACGGACGCGTCAAAGTGACGAAGCACAACGTTGTTCCGAGCACTTCAAACAACGTTCCGGTCACCGAACACGAAAGGCTCAAACCCGCGCTTATTACGACGCCGGGCGGAAAGACCGTTCTCGATTTCGGTCAGAACATCGCCGGATATATTTCCTTTTCTCTGCGGGCGAAAATCGGACAGAAACTACTTCTGCGTTTTGGCGAGATGATTGACGGGAACGGAGAGTTTACACAGAAGAACATTCAGCTTTCAAGAAAAGGGATCACTACGCCCCTCCAGCAGATCGATTACACCTGCGCGGAGGGTATGAATGAATATAAAACCACCTTTGCCGTCTTCGGCTTTCAGTATGCGCTGATTGAGACCGACGTGCCGTTTGCACCGGAGGATTTCACGGCTATCGCGGTCTATTCCGACCTTGAACGTACGGGAGAGTTTTCTTCGTCGAACGAAATGGTAA
>JAGDAX010000135.1 GCA_017848335.1 Clostridia bacterium
AGCACCGCTATGGCCGCGAGAATGACCCAGATGTAAATGCTTCTTATTATCGTGTACACCCTGACCTGCCTGGTCTCCTTCCCGGTGAGAAGTATTTTAAAATGCAGGTTGGAGGTTCCGGCAATCATGCTTTCGGTATATTTAAGCTGGTAGCCCTGAAAGCTCGACTCGAAGGCCGCGACGTCCTTGCCGTCCTCCTCGTAATGATAAATGATCCGGAGAAATGCCGGATGAAGCTCTTCGCTTTCCAGGAGCCCGCCCTCCGCGAAAATGCCCAAAAGCGGCGCGATAGTATCCTTGTACTCCTCAAAACCGGTCTTCGCGCCCTTCACGTGAAGCACAGGCGCCGCGTTCCTGAGAGCCCCGTTTGTAAGCGCGTGCTCAAGCACTTTGCCGTCGTCGATTCCCGTGTAAAGTCCCCTCCTGACCTTCGCCTCCGCGAAGACCTGTACGGGCGTCACTTCAAGACCCTTCAGGTCCGCGTATTCCTTAAACACGTCCAGGAGCCACTCAGAAAGCGAGGCCTCGAGGGTGCTGTCGAAGGTATACCTGTCGAAGATCTCGTCGTAGGCGACCTTGAAATTGTAAGCCTCCACCGAGAAGGTATCCCCCGCGGAAAGCCCGCCGTACGCGCCGTCCTTTACGGAAAGCACCTCATAAACGTATCTGTAGCCGCGTGAATCGTAATCGATGCCGAAGTCGTTTTTGACCTCATTGAAGTACCCCGATCTTACAAGCCTGCACCTGACGTCGGGATAGTTCTTTTTGACGTAGCTGTCCGCGAAGGGTCTGTCCAGAAGCTTCCCGGGCCAAAAGCCTCTGTCCTCGGCGATAAGGCAGAACAGCACGGTCAGCAGCAGCGCGTAAAGCACGGCTATCACTACGATCTGTATTTTGTTTTTCTTTGAAATCTTGTGCCCGTCCATATCGAAACTGTCTCTGCCTGTAAATTACAAGGGCAGGAGGAAACAAACCGGCTGCCGGTATGTCCCGCCTGCCCTATTGACTGAAGACCTTATGGATCCGGTATCCGTGCCGCACGATCCGGGCACCCTGTTTCCGAAATCATCCGGTCAAGGGCGCAGCGTTCGGCTGCAGTATCCGTTTCCTTCTGTCGTCAGCTGTTAGCGATAATCGAGAAATCCGGAACCTTGAGGCTTGCGCCGCCTACGAGGCCGCCGTCAATGTTCTCCATCGCGAAGAGTCCGGCCGCGTTCTTGGCGTTGCAGCTTCCGCCGTACTGAATGGTGATGACGGAGGAAACGTTGGAGCCGTAGAGTTTTTTAACGGTCTCGCGGATAACCTTGCAGACCTCCTCTGCCTGCTCGTCGGTGGCGGTGAGGCCCGTGCCGATGGCCCAGATAGGCTCGTAAGCAATGATGATGCCTGCGGCCAGGTCGTCTCTTACGCCGTTAAGGGCATATTCGACCTGGTAAGCCACCAGCTCGTTGGTGACGCCCGCCAGCCTCTGATCCTTGGATTCGCCGACGCAGACGATAGGCGTGATGCCGTACCTGATGGCCTGCCTGACCTTGAGGTTTACGGTCTCGTCTGTCTCGTTGTAATACTGCCTTCTCTCGGAGTGACCGATAATGACGTACCTGACGCCCAGATCGCAGAGCATTTCCGCGGAAACCTCGCCGGTGTAAGCGCCCTTGTCGTGGTAATCCATATTCTGCGCGGCGATCTTGATATTGGTGCCTGCTGCGGCTTCGAGAGCTGCGGGAATGGCCACGAAGGGAACCGCCGCGATGATATCATTCTTGGCGTCCTTGCAGGCTGCGGCGAGCTCGGTGATGAAAGCCTTTGCTTCCGAAGGAGTCTTGTTCATTTTCCAGTTGCCCGCGGCAACGATCCTGCGGTCCTTGTTCTCCAGGCAGGAGATACCGGGAAGGTCTCTGCCCTCAAGGAATTCGAGGGACGCGCCGCCGCCGGTGGAAATGTGGGAAATAGCGTCGGCGAAGCCCAGCTGCTCAACTGCGGCCGCACTGTCTCCGCCGCCGACGATCGTGGTCGCCTCAGCCTCGGCCAGAGCCTTTGCCACAGCAATGGTTCCCTCCGCGAGAATAGGATTTTCGAACACACCCATAGGGCCGTTCCAGACGACCGTCCTGGCGTTCTTGATCTCGTTTGCGAAAAGCTCGCAGGTGGCGGGGCCTATGTCGCAGCCCATCCTGTCGTCGGGCATCTTGTCGTAGTCGTAAACCTCGACCGTGACAGGCGCGTCAATGGGATTGGGGAATTCGGCAATAGTCTTGGCGTCCACCGGGAGAAGGAGCTTCTTGCCGGACTTTTCGGCCTTTTCGATCATGCTCTTGCAGTAGTCGATCTTTTCGTTGTCAACAAGGGACGTGCCGATGGCGTAGCCCTGGGCCTTTAGGAAGGTGTAAGCCATGCCTCCGCCGATAATGAGGGTGTCGCACTTGTCGAGAAGGCTGGAAATCACGCTGAGCTTGTCCGCCACCTTGGCGCCGCCGAGAATGGCAACGAAGGGGTGGACCGGGCTGTTGACCGCATTGCCGAGGAAGGCGATTTCCTTCTCGATAAGGAAACCGGATACAGCGGGAAGATAATCCGCAAGGCCGGCAGTAGTGGCGTGTGCTCTGTGAGCGGTGCCGAAAGCGTCATTTACGTAGATCTCAGCCATGGAGGCGAGTTCCTTCGCGAAGTCGGGGTTATTTTTTTCCTCTTCCTTGTGGAAACGGGCATTCTCGAGCATCATGATCTCGCCGGGCTTCAGGGCTTCAGCCTTGGCCTTGGCGTCGGGGCCTATCACATCGGCGGCCTGGATAACTTCTTTTCCGAGAAGCTCGGAAAGGCGCTTGGATGCGGGAGCCATGGAGTACTTGGGGTTAAACTCGCCCTTCGGTCTTCCGAGGTGTGACACGAGAATGACAGCCGCGTTCCGGTCAAGCAGATACTTGATGGTGGGAAGCGCGCCGACGATCCTCTTATCGTCCGAGATATTTCCCTCGCTGTCAAAGGGAACGTTGAAGTCCACTCTGACTATCACTTTTTTGCCGCTGCAGTCGATGTCGGCGACAGTTTTTTTGCAATAATAAGCCATTTTTAAGACTCTCCTTTGCGCAAAATTTTATACATTTTTATGATAACACATTTTGACGCCCCGTTCAACAAAATTTCAAGCCCGGCGCCGCGGTTCACGCTGAAGATCAAGCCGCGATCCACGCTTAAAATCAAGCCGCGATCCACGCTGAAGATCAAGCCGCGATCCGGGCCCCGGTTCACGCTGCGATCGCCCTCGCTCAAACGAGCCTGAAGTTCTTTATGTACATGCAGTCACCGGCCTCGCAGGCGTCGAAGAAATCAAACCTTATCGCGTTGACGGTCCCATCCCAGAAAGGCAGCCCGCTGACGTCTATTGTCGCGGTGTGGAATTTGCCGTCCTTTATGAGAGGAACTCTCACCCTGGCGTCTCCCGTGGCGCCCGTCCGGCTGCCCGTACAGAGAAACAGATCCGAAGCGTATTCGCCGCCGTGTTTATTGGCGGTGGGGATCATATATTCGAAGGTGATCGTCTTGTAGTCGCCGGCATCGAGGGGCTCATCCGCTCTCGTATATTCGATATTGATCCACGGGTCTGACGCGGAATCTACAGCCTTAAGCTGCATGCATTTTCGCGAATTGTCATAGGCGTACGAAGCGCTGTTGACCGCTCCGAAGACCTGCTCCGAGCCTGCAGCGGTAAAGTCGATGCTTGCGTAATCCACCGTGACCACACGCATGCTTTGATAGTTATCGCGGAGCGAGGCGTTGGCTGCAAAATTCCTGTTGTCCTTAAAGACCTTGCGGATGGAAGCCACGTCGCCGGTGGTGATAAGGTAGCTGTATTCGATGGGCTTGTAGGAGACCATCAGAAGCATGTTGAGGGGCGCGACGTAATTGGTGGCGCCGTTTGAGGCGGATTTGGAGCCGTTGTACCCGAAGCGTCCCGCGTAAAGCACGTCAATATTCGGTACGTAAAGGCCGATTCCGAAGTTTGAGCCCCTGTTGTACCAGGCGCACCAGGTCTCTGTGTTGTTCACCTTGACCGGGAATCTGCAGCTTTCCGCGTATTGCGCGTCGCCCCAGAACTGAAGATTGTCGCGCACCGCAAGAGGCGCGTCCGTCCATGATTTGTCGCCGTTGTACCACGTGAAGGTGTCGAGATAGCTGACCGTGTAAAACGCCGGAAGCTCCTGATGCGCATACCGGTGCGTCCATCCGGAATAATCCGTGAAGCGGTTGTCAACGCGAATAAGGTCGTCCTGCACGGTGTAGGTGTTCTCCATGTAGCTTCTCGTAAGCCGGTTATTGAGTGACCAGTCCTGGGGCTGCGCCTTTATGTACACGGAGCCCGTCCTGATCTCGATATCGATAAGGCGGCTGGAATTGCCGTATTTGTCGCCGCCCTGCACCGGGTTATATGCCCACGTCGAGCCGTTGAAATCCCCGGGAGTATATTCGCTGTTGCCGCCGGTTCCGTAGTAGGACTGCTGCACCAGCCTTCCGGTGTCCGCCTGATTTATGAGGTTGGTGAGGCCGCTGATCCTGCAGGTCTTGTCCTGGATGAAATTGATGCCGCCGCCCCAGCTGAGCTTGATACCGACAATATACCGGCTGCCCTCGAGATAATACGTCTCGGAGTTGTATACCTTGACGGTCTCGGTTTTGAGATCGATAAGGCGGAAATCCGTCGCCTTCCCGGTGCAGGTATTCACCGCGACCGACTTGATATTCACGCCGCTCTTGCTGCGAAGGTATGAGGAGATCAGCCCTCTGAAGGTGACGTTCTCGCCTGCGTCAAGGTAAAAATCGTCCACCTGCTCCCTGCCGTCAAGCTCATATTTCACGTCCACGTGAAGAGGCTCCCCGGAGGAATACGTGAATACCATGCGGTTGAACTGAGTCCTGAAGGAGCCGTTCTCAAAATTCATTGTAAAGGTGTTCCTGACGTTGAATTTCGCTGCGGGGTCGCTGACCGTGGCGCCGCTGACCGTGTAACCTGCCCCGGAGGCCGTTCTGAAGACGTAGCTTTGGGGAAGAGCCGTCGCAGCAGGCGTGGGCGTCGGTGTCGCCGTGGGCTTTGGCGTGGAAGTGGGCGTTGCGCCCGGAGTGGATCCCGAAGCAGCACCCGAATTGCCCGGGGAGGCAGAAGCAGTCCCCGAACCTCCATCAGGCGTGACAGACGGATTTTCGGCCGCCGTGCCCGAAGCGCCTTCAGTGCCATTTTCCGCAGGAATCCCAGAGGTCGCGTCTTCTGTCCCATCGGGCTCACCGGTATCAGACGGGCCCTCCGTACCGTCAGGATCAACCGTTTGACCGGGGTCTTCGGTGTGACCGTGGTTCTCCTGACCGGGAGAAGACGCGTCGCCCGTACCCGCAGGAAGTGCGGTGCTCTGCCCCGTGTGTGCCGGAGGATTTGCGATCCTTCCGGTGCAGGACGCGAGAATAAGTAGCGCAAGAAGCACGCAGATCGCGCAGCAGAGGCGCTTCGCGGTCGTCAGTCTGAGTTTTTTTAATGAAGTCATAGCGTTTATTTTCTCCAGGTTTTAGGTTTTTTAGCGTGTTAAGGCCGAGGAAAGGCCGGAGTGCACATTAACCGGGTACCGAGCGCAGCGCCTTCAGCTTCTCAAGGTCCTCC
>JAGDAX010000136.1 GCA_017848335.1 Clostridia bacterium
GGGAGACACCTTCTGCCGGGGAGACACCTTCTGCCTGGGACACACCCTTCGGCCGGGATACGCCTTCCGCCACGGAGCGCGAGGCATCGGGGAAATCTCCGGACGGTTCTTTCGGTACGGAGGAGACCCCGCCGCAGGACCGGAGCGACCCGGATCCGGAAAACGGCGGATCAGGCGTAAATGAGCAGGAATCCCCGTCAAGTCAAAACACCGCTCCGGGTCAAAACACAGCTGCGAGTCAAGACACCGCTCCGGGTCAAAACACAACGGAGCCGGCAGAACCAACGTCAACACAGGAATTCCCGCAGGACGTGACTCCTGTGCCGTCACAGGAACTGTCACAGGATCCGACACCGGTTCCCGCGGAGACGCCTGCAACGGACGGAGATGACGTCCTGACGCCTGAATTCTCATAACGTCCAAGCCGGGCGCCGGGAAGGTGAGAAGATTCCGTACCGGTCGGCATTCGTTCCCGGCGGCAGCGGTATTAAAAATTTTGTTGACCCGTTTTTGCGACCGGGTGTAACCGTTATAGGATAGTTTCAGTGACCCATAGTATCCTTCTGCAGATTTTGATGAGATAGATCGATTCTGCCGGAAGGATCAACGTGGGTCACTTTTTCGGTTGGTTAGATTCGTTTTAAGGCCTGCCGTTCAGATCTCTGCAGCGAAAGCTGCGCGTCCCTTGGCCCTTGGCACGCTCTGGCCTTTGGCCTTTAGCCTTTAGCCACTAGCCTCTATCCACTAGCCACTAGCCACTAGCCTTACAGCGCCAAAGCGCCCCTAATTTCCTTGCGCGCGCCCACGTTATAGGGTATAATGAAAATGTGTGGCCGGACGTTCCGGCGCCGGGAGGAATTCCCGGGCATTTTACACAATCTGCATTGGAAGAGCTTGTCGGCATGAAAAGAGTGAAGCGCAAACAGTACATATCCCCCGGGGCGAAGGAAAGCTTCTTCGTGGAGCAGAAAAAGCGCCGGCCGATCATTCCCCTGATTATCGTGGGGGTGCTGCTGACGGGGCTGATTCTGTTTGTGGTGACGGGGCTCCGCTACGGCGCCGACGTGGACGTTGTGCGCGTGACCGTCAAGAGCAGCCAGCTGCCGATGAGCTTCGACGGCTTCAAGATTCTTCAGATCAGCGACGTTTACGGCCGCGAATTCGGCGAAAACCAGAGCGGGCTGAAGGCGATGCTCGAGAAGCTTGACTACGACGCGGTAATCTTCTGCGGAGACTATATGGGCAGGGAGACCGACCCGGATTACTGGCTGGTGCGCGACTTGGTGGGCTGCGTCCGCGAAGGCGTGCCGGTGTTTTATATTCTCGGGGACAACGACTACCGGCCCAAGAACGCTCCCGAAAACAGCGAGAAGTGGAAAATGTGCATTGTGCCGCCGTACAAGATCGACATTATGCAGGTGTTTGAGGAGTGCGGCGCGAAATTTGTGTACCCGGCGGAGAGGATCACTAACGAGGCGGGGGATTCGATCTACCTCACCGGAATTGCTTACGACCGGGAGGTTCTTAACGAGATGGACTTCGACCAGGACACGGACTTCAGCATTTGCGTGACACACAAGCCCATCAATTACAACGTGACGAGGCGTCTCCGGGACGTCAACAAGCGGACCATCACAGAGGTGGATTACGACCTTTGCCTGTCGGCGCATACCTTCGGCGGGCAGTACCGGCTGCCTGTGCTGGGGGCGGTGTTCTCGGGCGACGAGGGCTGGTTCCCGCAGGAAGATTCGCTTCGGGGGCTCAGCCGCGATGACGCCGGAAGGTACAGGTACATAAACGGCGGGCTTGGCGTGGAGTCGGGCTTCCGGTTTTTCAGCCATCCTGAGATCTCGATTATCGAGCTGAAATATGAGGAAAAAGCGGACTGACCGCGGGAATAAAGCGGATCCTGTCGAGTGAGGACTGCTTCGCGGCTGCCGAATAAGAAAATCGGACTGACCGCGGGAATAAAGCAAGAATAGAGCGGGAATAAAGCAAAAAGAAAGCAAGAATAAAGCGAGTCGCGGCGACCCGCGAATAAAACAAAAGGTTCGGCTACCGCCCCTTTGAAAACGGGAAATTCCGAACCCCTAAGACAAAAGAAAAAGGAACAAATCATGAACAAAAGATTGATCTTGAGAATAATGCAGATCGCCACCGTCCTGATGGTGCTGTTCATCGTGATATTCATGGTCTGGCTGATAGTGTCGGGCATCGACAGAAGCTTCAAATCCCGGCAGGAAAAGACGCCCGAGGGGACTGAGGCGACCGTTGTTTCGACGCCCGAAGCGACCGGAAAATCCGCGGGAGAGGATGAAACTCCCGACCCGACCGCCAATGCCACGGAGCCGCCGCTGACCTATCAGGACGTTTCGCTTGTCTCGGTGGGCGACGCTCTGGTATACGCGTCAATGTGGGAGAGCGCCAAGGCCTACGGCGGCGGGAAATATGATTTTTCCGAGCTCACAAAATACGTGCAGGATATCGTTTCCGCGGCAGATTACGCCGTGTTCAACCTGGAGGTCAACTGCGCCGGGGAGGGCGAGGGGTACAGGGCTTATCCCACCTTCAACGTGCCGGACAATATTGTCGAGACCATGAAGAACGCCGGCTTCGACGGGGCTCTTTTCGCCAACAATCACACCTACGACACGGGACACAACGGATTTATGCGGACGCAGAGCGTGCTGGCGGACAACGGCCTCAGGGTCTTCGGCGCACGGACGTCGACCGACAATAAAAGCTACGGCATTGTCGACGTGAACGGCATCCGCCTCGGCATCATCAATTACACATACGAGGACGGCCCGGACGAATTCAAGCAGGACAAGACCCGCAAATACCTCAACTGGAACAGGGTCGACACCGCCGACGTGCCGCTTATTGACGGGTTCAGCACCACGCGGCTGGAGGACTTCTACGGCGAGATAGGCGGCCGGATAAGCGAGCTTCGGGGCGAGGGCGCGGATTTTATTGTCGCGTACATGCACTGGGGCACCGAATACGACGAGGGCGCGGACGGCAACCAGAAAGCCATTGCGCAGCGGCTTTGCGATCTGGGCGTTGACCTTCTGGTGGGCGGGCACCCGCACGTGGTGCAGCCGGTGGCGACGTACACCTCCGGGGACGGCAGCCGCAGAATGCTTTGCTACTATTCTCTGGGAAATTTCACCAGCGCGCAGAACCGCCTTACGTTCCAGTCGTCGCCCTCGTACGCATGGCTGACCGAGAATGAACTTCTCGCGAACGTCACCATCCGCAAGTATTCTACGGGTGAGACGCTTATCGTGAAGGCAGGATACACGCCGCTGTGGCTGCACCGCCACGACGTCGGCGGCAGAATGGTCTTCAACGTGGTTCCCCTCGACAAGGCTCTTGCGAGCGACGATGCGAAGGCTGCCTACGGGCTCCGGGAGAGCTCCTTCGGAGAGGAACACGCGCAGGCCGCGCTCGAGTACATTGACAGGATGGTCCGTCAGGGAATCGCGGAATTCAACAGCGGGATCGAGCTGCCTTACGGGGAGTAACGGATCCGCCAAAGAAAAGAGGACGTCAGAGGAAAGATGCCGCCGGGAGAGGCGCCGTCGGGAAAGCTGCCGTCAGGAAACGCGCCGTCGGGAAAGATGCCTTCAAAGGAAGTGATGCCGGTGACAAGGATGCAGTTCAACTACCATACGCACACGTCAAGATGCGGCCACGCCCTGGGCGCTGACCGGGAATACGTCGAGGCGGCGATTGCTGCGGGCCTGCGGCAGCTGGGCTTCGCGGACCACAGCCCGATGCTATATCCCGAAAAGGCCAGCGGATACTATTCCGCGTCAAAGATGCGCCCCGAGGCCTTTGAAGAGTACGCCGGATCGGTGTTTTCGCTGCGCGAGGAGTACAAGGGCAGGATAGAGCTCTTTTTGGGCGTGGAGATCGAATATTATCCGGAGTGCTTCGACAAAACCGAGCGGTTCCTCAGGGACCGGGGCCTCGAATATATGATCCTGGGGCAGCATCACACGAGAAACGAGTATGACCGGGGCGCCGTCTTTGTGCGCGAGCCACACCCGGAGGAGGACAAGGTCCTGACCGAGTACACCGACACGGTGGTAAAGTGCATTGAAAGCGGAAAATTCCTGTACGTAGCGCATCCCGACATAGCGCGGTACACCGGAGACGGGGATTTTTACAGAAAACAGGCGCTGCGGATCTGCGAGGCGTCGCTTCGGCACAACGTTCCGCTGGAGGTAAACCTCGGCGCTTTTCGCGGAGGGAACAGGTATCCTTCCCCGGCATTCTGGAAAATAGCCGGCGAGGTGGGTTCCCCGGCAATATTCGGCCTTGACGCGCACACGCCCGGAGAATTCACCGGGATACCGGAGACCATTGACGCGTTCCTCAAAGAAACCGCCGGATTTGGGATTAATTACGTAAAGGAGCCGCTTCTTTAAGATGCTGTTCAACTACCATACGCACACAACAAGATGCAACCACGCCGCAGGCACTGACCGCGAATACGTCGAGGCGGCAATCGCCGCAGGCGTCAAGGTCCTTGGCTTTGCGGACCACAGCCCGTACGTCTTTCCCGAGAGCTTCGGAGACTATTATTCCGGCTTCAGAATGCGCCCGGAGCAGTTCGACGACTACGCTTCGTCCGTTTTTGCTTTGCGCGACGAGTACAAGGGTAAGGTGAAGATATTGCTGGGCGTGGAGATCGAATACTACCCGCTCTGCTTCGACGAGACCGAGCGCTTCCTGAAGGACCGGGGCCTCGAATATATGATCGTGGGCCAGCATTTTACGCGGAACGAGCACGATCCAGGCGCGGTTTATGCCGGAGCAAGGCACGCTGACGACGAGGCGGCGCTTTCGGACTACACAGACACTATCGTGAAGTGCATCAGGAGCGGCAAGTTCCTTTACATCGCCCACCCGGACGTCATTCGCTTCGACGGCGACCCCGCAATATACGAAAAGCAAATGCTCCGCATCGGCGAGGCGGCGCGCCAATACAACGTGCCCCTCGAGATAAACCTTCTGGGCTACCGCGAAAAGAGGCGCTACCCCACCGCGGAATTCTGGCGCATTGCCGGCGAGGCAGGCGCACCCGTGATCATCGGCGTCGACGCCCACAGCCCCGCGCACTTCGCGGACGCAAACGACCTCATTGCCGCGGCAAGGGAGGAATACGCCGCGTTCGGGCTCAGGTTTGCAGAGGAATCGATTCTGTAGCCTCTGTGGGCGGGAAGCCGAGCCGCGCTGCAGGCTGTGCAAAAGGCACTCTCCGGGAAACGTTTCAGGCGGCGGTTTCGAAGGGGCGTTTTAGGAGGGCGGTTTCGAAGGGGCGTTTTAGGAGGGCGGCTCCGCAGGGGCGTTTCAGGCGGCGGTTTTTGGGAGCCTCTTTTAGGGAGAAAGTGCTGCAGAGGGAGGCGCTGCAGAGGAGGCGCGATGCAGAGGAGGCGCGATGCAGGCAGAAGATTCGCTGCTTCAGATATGCGCCTGACTCGGCACCCTTCATCAATTATTATTTAGACTAATCGCAAATCCCGATTAAAAAGCGTCGTGGTTTGTTTTCGTTTTTCCGTTTTTCGTTCAGATAAACCGGAAGCATTCAGCTTTGAAACAGCTAATGAATCCGGAAGCTCGTTCACTGCATTAGTTTAACCTGAAAAAGGCAAAAGTGCGCCGCTGTGACAGGTGCGGCCTCGTGGCGTTAATATTTTCAGTTAATCAAAACAGGTGCAGAGCCCGATAATATTCCGTAAACACAATGAAATAAACAGACAACATGCAAGATAGGCAGGATGTTTGAGGTATAAACCATGACAGACGTTTTCATAAGCTATAAAGCGGAAGAGTTTGATGACGCGAACTGGGTCAAACAAACGCTTGAAACAAACGGTATTTCTTGTTGGATGGCGCCAATGAGCATCCCCGGCGGGTCGAATTATGCTTTGGAGATACAGATATTCGCCGATACGAAATGACAGAGCCAAAACGCATCCGGATCTGACCGGTTACTGCAAGCTGTCAACGAATGAAAAACAAAAGGACGCATAGATAAGGCGCCCTTTTGACGGACTGATAAGTTTCGGTTTTTGTCAGATTGTCGATATATTCTCCGTTATGCTGTTCGCCGTTGTGTTGAGCCAGACGTTCTTGAGCACCAAATCCCCGCCCATAGCGGGCGCGAGCTCCGCCGCCGCCCAGTTGTTGTCCTTGTCGGGGAGAAGCACAAAGGGAGCCTGCTCCTTGATCAGAAGCCCGAATACGGATTCGCCCGTCGTTTTGCTGATAAACTCTGCCACGTCTCCGGAAAAACTCAGGCTGAGGTCCCCGGGAATAAAGTCCGAGAGGTCCGTTGCCTCCGCCAGGTACGGCGTTCCCTCAAGCTTGCCGGCCGACAAAGCCGCTCGCAGCCCAAACTCCGCGACGTCGATCTCTTTGACGTAAACGTTCCGCAGAAGCCCGCCGTAGAGCGTTTCCTGATGGTCAAGCAGGTAGCCCAGCCCGGTCACGTTCCTGAGGCTGTAGGCATTATTGGGGGAAACTGAGGTGCAAAGCTGCCGGCAGCCCCGGGTGAACGCCACTTTTTCCAATATCCACATAATGGCCCTTTGGAGTCCTCGCCCGCGATAATCGCCGCGCACCATTATGAGCTTCATGTCCAGCGCTTTTTCGACGGTAAATTTTTGCAAATTGGCGCGCAGATCCGTCTCGGGGGGCTTGGGGTCCACAAGCATTCCGACTGCGGCCAGCACATCGCCGCTGAATACGCCGACGGTCAGATTCGGTTCTTCAAGAGCAAGCGCGAAAAGCTCCGGGGGATTCCTTCTCAGCACAGAGGCGTCCGGGAGGCCGGAGAACACCGCGTCCTGAAGCTCAAGAATCGCCTCCAGATCGTCCCTGCCGCAGGGCCGGATAAACAGGTCGCCGTATTTCGCCGCCGCGGCCTTTTTTGCTGTATTTTTCGCGGAATTTTTCTTCGCGGAATTCTTCTTCGCGGAACCTTCCTTCGCGGAATTCTTCTTCGCGGAACCTTCCTTCGCGGAATTATTTTTCGCGGAACCTTCCTTTGCGGAATTCTTCCTCGCTGAATTTTTATTCACTGAATTTTTCTTCACCGCATTTTCCCTCACGGTATCCTTCACCGCTTTTTTCTTCGTTGGATTTTTCATCGCCGCACCTCACAGGCTGCATCTGACGCAAAATATAATCAATTACCTTTTTGTGCCCGCTTTTCTTCCAGTCGCCTTTTTCGAATTTCGCGGCAATAGGACAAAGCACGTAAAAATCAAGTGCCTCGCCGGGAACGCGGCCGCTTCTCAGGGGCTGCATAAAGTTCTCTTTCCACTTTTCCTCCGTTGCAGAGGAAAACTCCTCCGGCTTCAGGAACACAAGCTGCCGCTTCGTGGCCTCGATGAAGGCCTTCACCGACAATGGCAGCAGGAGATCGTATTCTCGCGCCTGAACGTCCTCGAAAATGTCCGGCAGGGGAGCCTCGACGATCCGCTCCGCGCCTCTGTCCGTCTTGATGCCCATCGCCTCAAAGGAATAGCCTTGCCGGCTGAAGTTCAGCTTCAAAAGGATGCCGGTGTCGGTATAGTGCTGCGACCGCTGGTAATCCGTGTCGAAAATGAAATTGCCGAGCGAATAGAATATCGTCTTGTCTCCGACCGTCTCGTAGTTCATCGGAACGTGGGGATGGTGCGCGACAATAATATCCGCTCCCATGTCAAGATATTTCAGGTATCTTTCGCGGGTATAAGGCGACGGGAGGGGCGTGAATTCTTCTCCCCCGTGCACCACCATCACACACCAGCGGCAGCTCTTTTTGATGCCGTCGATGCTTTCGGCAATGGCGTCCATTGCGTCCCAGCGATAGCACCCGGGAATATCATCCTCTGCCGGCCGGCACGCCCTCTGGTAACCGACGGAAATCATGCCAATTCCTCCGGCCCCGTCAATGACAACAGGCCTGCGGGCCTCGTGAATGTTCATTCCCGCGCCAATGGTTTGAGCGCCATGTGCCTTGGCGGTGTTGAGGGTGCTGCGCAAGCCCTCCGGGCCGGCGTCCATAATGTGGTTGTTGCAGAGGGACCAGATATCCGCCCCTGTCCGGATCAAAAAGGGTGCGACCTCGCTGCTCATGCAATGCCTGAGCTGGGCGACGCCCTCCGCGTTTTGACCCTCCGGGGAATCCGTTAAGGGGCCCTCGACGTTGACGACGGTGTGGCTTGCGGAGCCCAGGAAGGACCGGACCTCCCCGCTCAGGAAGTCCTCGTCGGCCCACCTTCCGGCCATATATTTATCGAAGCTGACGTCGCCGGTGAAGGCAATCGAGGTCTCGCCGGGAGTCTGCCGGGTTGAGACATACTTAGGCGTGGGTCCGCCAAGAGGCTGCGCGGCCGCACTGTCAGAAGTGGTGGTTTTTCCACCATCCGGCGCGGTCTCGCCGCCCTCAAGCGCAGTTTTCCCACCGTCAGGAGCGGCCTCGCTGTCAGCCGTGGCGGTTTTTCCACCGTCAGGCGCGGTCTCACCGCCCTCAGTGGCGGTTTTTCCACCATCCGCCGAGGCTTTGCCAAGCACAAGCTCCCTGAATTTGTTCCCCCGATCCTCGAAATCCTTAAAGAACCCGTAGGACGCGGCGGCAGGCGACAGTACGCAGGCCCCGCCCTTCGGCGTTCTTTGCGCGGCCTCCCGCGCGGCAGCGGACAGATCCTCCGCCCAGACACAGCAGGGAAGGTCCTGCACCTCCCGGTAGATTCTCGCGCCCGAAGGATAGGCAAAAATATAAGTCACGTCCCGGTGCCCGCGAATATATTCCAGGAGGACGGTGTAGTCGATGCCTCTGTCCATGCCTCCGATGATCACGGTCTTCACGTGCGGAATGCTCTGAAGCGCCTGAACGGTCGCCTCCGGAATTGTCGAGATCGAGTCGTCGTAATAGTCCACGCCGTTCGCCTGCCCGACGTGCTCCATCCTGTGGGGAAGGCCGCGGAACGTCCGAAGCCTTGAACGGATTTCGCCGTCCGACATATTGAAGTGCCGCGAGCAGACGGTATAGACAACGTTTGCGTTGAACTGGTTGTGCGCCCCAAGCAGGGGAATATCATACAGCTGCGCGTCAATATCCGGAAGCAGCACGGCGGTCGCCTTTGTCTCTATCGGGGGCACGCCGGAGCCGTGGTACAGGAAGTCGCCTTCGTCCTGATGCTCCGCGATGCTTGCCTTGGCCCGAAAATAATTCTCCCGCGTCCCGTAGAAGTCCAGATGGTCCTCAAACAGGTTAAGGAAAACCGCGATATGGGGAGAATATTTGCAGTTGTTCAGCTGGTGGCAGGAGAGCTCAAAAACAATGACGGTATTCTCGTCGATCTCGTCGTAATAGTCAAGGCAGGGCGCTCCGATATTTCCCACCAGAAGCGCTTTTCGGGCAGTGCCGGCAGTGCCGGCCGGACAGGCCGGGCGAGTGGAAAGAACCGCGTAAAGCATGGCGGCCGTTGTGCTTTTGCCTTTCGTCCCCGTGATGCCTACGGTCTGCTTCCCGAACCGGGAGAGAAAAAGCTCCGTTTGCGAGGTGATCTTGTCGTTTTGGATGCGGGTGTTGATCCCCGGGCTCTTGATCACGATATCGCAGGAATCAAAATCGACGTCCTCTCCGGCGCCCTCGAATATTGAAACCGTTGAACCCGGAAAATGCGAACGGAGAAATCTTTCCGTGGATTTCCCTTCGCGCCCGTAGCCCCATATCAGTATTCTTTTGTCGTTAAGGTCTGCAATGGTAATCAAGGCAAACACCACCTTGCCGGAGCGGACAAAGCCGCGTGATCATCTCAAAAGCATCTTGTATTTTTCGTCGTCTGCAACCATGGCGCGAAGCGGCCGGTCGACGAACACCGGGAATCGCTGTGAGCCGCCTTCGGAAGATGGCCGTGAGCCTTTTTCAGGCGAAGGCTGTGAGCCGCTTTCTGCAGGGCTCTGCACGGATCCTTTGAGGGCCGCCGCGTTCTCTTCGCGCGAATTGCTCTCCTCGCCGGCATAAACCGCCCGCCAATATTTACAGGCTTTTTCCACGTCTTCCTTGCTTGTCTTGCCGATCCTGACGCGGTAGTCGAGCCATTCCTTCTCCAGCTTGAAAATGTTCTTGAAATTTTCCGGCTGGGCCTTCAGCTTCATGTCCTGAAAAAGCTTGCTGTGCACGGCAAGGAAAAAACGGTACGCAAACAGGTCGTCGACTATCTCAAAGGGAAGAACGCCGCGCTTGTTGAGGATGTATATGGTCTCGAAAAAGGTGAGGTAGTTGGAGATGGCTCCCTTGGTGATCTCTGCGGGGCGGTCGGAGATATCTCCCGATCCCCTGGTGTTCTCCCCGGCGTCCTTGGTGTTCTCCCCGTCGTTCTTTGTGATATTCCCGGGGCTGCCTGCGGCTGTCGTGCCGTCCAGCTCCCGCTGAAGCACGTCGTAAATATTCATATATTCCTTGTTCTCAACGTAGCTCTTGTTGAGCTCGAGAATAAACGTCGCGCGGGAGATCTCTTTCGAGCCCACAAGCTGCCACAGCGTGAAAAACAGGGTCGTTATGATGCCGATGGCCTCAACGATCTGGAACCACGGGGAGATCTGCTCCTTGAATTCGGGGAACAGGTCAAGCAGGCGCGGGAAGAATATTACTATCAGCGCGAGAATGAGCAGAACAAGGAGGGCGACGTAGAGCTTCTTGTGCTTGAAGTGAAGCTTCTTGCGGTTTAGGGCGGACATTTAGGCTTTCCTCCGACTTTGTTTTCGGTTGTCATGGCGCGTCCCGTGCGGCCGTTATGGCGCGTCAGGTGCGGTCGTTATGGCGCGTCCGGTGCGGTCGTTATGGCGCGTCCCGTGCGGCCGGCGATAAGCTCCTGTCCGGAGAGGTATCCGGCGCCTCGGTCGGCCCGAGTCGGGACAGGTAAAAGGCACGCGTCAATGGCACGGGTAATTGACGCAGGCAATTGACGCGGAACACCTCGCGGTTTTGACGATTTTTCGGCATTTTTGGGTGTCTCCGCGCTGCTGCGTTTGCGGTTTCAATATACCATAACGAGGCGGAATATGCAATCCCGACGTGGGTGCCGATCGGGAGCGGGAAATCAAAAAGCCGGCCGATCCCGGGTCCGAGCTTGCGGGTGTGTTCAAGATACTCGATAAGTGCCCGCTGCCGCGAGGCACAGGTGCGATCCTCTGCCTCAGAGAGGCGTTCCCGGCAATCGACCGCAGGCTTATATCGTCCCAATATGGATGATTTAGGAGAAGCAAGCTGAAATTAAAGAGCAGACAATATGTGATATAAGAACAGATGATCCGAACGGCGTCCTCTAAGGCAGTAGCACATCGCCGGGGAACCGCCGAAAAGCTTCGCGCGAGCGAGCTTTTCGGCGGCTAAGGACTATAAAAAGATCTTTTCGGGTATTCGGTGGATATAGTTGAAACCTATCCCGACGCCGTCGGATTTCATCACAAAGTTATTAATTCCACGCGCGCGGAGCTATCCCGTCTGTAGGAGCGGATTTAGTTGAAAAAGCCTCGCATACGCGAGGCTTTTATGGTGGAGATGAGGAGAATCGAACTCCTGTCCGAAACCGCTTTGCTTTAAATATCTACGGGTGTAGTCTCGCCTTTGAATTCCCGGATAAGGCGCCGCGAGGCAGGCTCGGATATGCCGGTAGCTTCACGGATTCTGCCGACGCAGGAAGCAATACGCCGGTAGTGGGCGGCTTTGACCCGAAGCCGCGGGGCTCAAGTTATTGACACCGCTTGCCTAAGGCTTGAGAAACCCGAGGGGCGGCGCAGACTGCGATCAGGCAGCCTGAAGTGCAAAATCTTCGTTTGCGTTTAAATTTAGATTTTCCGTTTTTTAAAGAGGCCAACGGATCCCTCTACCCGCAATCTAAAACGCGGCGACCCCGTCGAAACCGGAACATCCCCGTTGTTGCAGGGATATTATACCGCGCGAACAGTCAAATGTAAAGGGCAATTCCGGCGCTATTTTTGGGAAAATTTAAGGGTGTTTCCGCTGCTGCCTTCGCAGGTATAGCCGCTGCTGTTTTCGCCGCCGATTCAGCATTTGCGGCATTCCCAAAGCCCGTGAATGCTCCGAAGCCGTCCTCGGTTTTGACAGACAAAAATGCGGCAGACGAACCTCAAAAGAAGTCCGTCTGCCGCCCGTAAGCTGCCGTTTGTGCGCGGCTGTCTGCGAAAGTGCGCTCGCGAAACGGTCGCTTGCCTTAGCACACTGTGTTTTGTTAAATTGCTGCGTCCCCGGCTCGAAGTCCGGCGTCAAAGTCAGCCTCAAAGCTCCCGGCTCGAAGTCCGGCGTCAAAGTCGGCCTCAAAGCCCCCGGCTCGAAGTCCGGCGTCAAAGTCAGCCTCAAAGCCCCCGTTTCAACGCCCTGCTTCAAAGCGGCGGGGACGCCTTATTTACGCGCCGCCCCGGCGTCAGATCCACGCCGTGTCGGTGTCGGTGTTGCTGGCAGTCAGCACGTCCGCGGCGTCAAAAAAAATTATTTCCAGCCTTGCAGGTTCAAAATTTTCCATAGCAGAATACCTCCTTGAGCTATTTTCATGCCGCGTATCAGCTCATGGACAGGGCGTATTCGTCGGCCGCCAGATGGTAGATATACAAGGCAGCCATTGCGTTGGCGGCCTTATCGGTGGTGCCGGACGCCGCC
Source organism: Clostridia bacterium (assembly GCA_017848335.1). Lineage (GTDB taxonomy): Bacteria > Bacillota > Clostridia > UBA1212 > UBA1212 > UBA1212. Next base: position 12,686 of record JAGDAX010000136.1, read on the forward strand.
AGCATCGCGCGGACGTAGGCCAGAACCGACGTGGAGACGCTGAAGCTGCCGTCCGCGTCACCCTCGATGAGTATCTCGTCCGCGAATTGCAGCGCCGTGATGCCGGGAACCGTGATAACGTAATACCCGTCGGAAGCCGCCACGGCGGTGAAGGTCTTGCCGTGGAACGTGGCGGTGGCCGTAAGACCGACGCCCTCGGGCACCTGAAGCCTTACGGAGAGCGCAGTCTCGGCGTCCAGCCTTAGACGCATTTGCGCGCCTGCGACCTGCGACTGTTCATTGTCGAGAATCAGCTCGCAGCCGCTCAGGTTTGTGAGAATCGCCCCGGTGTCGTAGATGCTTGAGAAGTACGTGTTCATTGCCGCGTACTTATCGGCGGGAATATTGTTGAGCTCGGTAAGGTAGAGCTGCGCGTAGTGGCCATAGTCCGCAAGGGCGTAAACCAGATCGACTGTGGCCGGGGTGAATTCCTCTTCGTTGGACTCCACGTAGTCGACGTAGTCCTCGACCGAATAGACGTCGTATACTGCGAGGGTATCGCCTTCGCGGACGTATTTGAACGCGGCGTCTATATTCTCGGCCATCTGGAGAGCGTTCACAAAGCAGGTGAAGCGGTACTGGCCCGGAGCAACGTTCTCGGCGTCCGCAGTGGGAACCGTGGTCGTGAGGCCGTTGATCGTAAATTCCATGAAGCTGTCCGCAAGCTCCTCGGCGCTCAGCATGGACAGATCCACCCTGAACATTACGCCGATTTGACCGCTGAGCAGCAGCGTGTGAGCCCTGAAGACGGGCTTAGTCAGAGGGACAAACAGCGGCTCGACAAGCACGTCGTAGGGAGGCATTGCGAACGACGATTCCTCGGAAAAGATCTCCGAGACGCCGTAATACAGCGTGAAGCCTGCGAATTCATACCCTTGCGCCGGAACCGCGTCAAGCCAAACGATCTCGCCGGGAGACGCAGAGACCGCGTCTGCGGTAACCGTTCCGAATTCGGAATCAAGCACGACGACGGAGTACTTCGTGATATTGTAGGTTTTTGTGACCGTCACGCCGCCTGCGGAGAGGCACACCTCGTAAGAGCCGTGCCCGACGGGAGGAATGGCGCTTTCCTCGTATTCGGTGCCTTCCACGCCGCGGTACGTGATCTCGACGCTCGGAAACGCGAGCCGGTTATAATCGTAAAGCGTTGCCTCAAAGACGTCGTTCTGGACGTCGGGCAGGCGCAGAATAAGCGGGAAGCCCTGCGGTACGGGGCAGTTGTTGACCCCGCAGGTCGCCACAATGGTATCGTTCACGGCCTCGTAAGTGAATCTGCCGTGCTGGTGTGCCGCGACCGAGACGTCGTCAATGTTGCATCTGAAGATATCCACGCTGTCATAGTGTCGGAAGCCGATATACTTAATTCCCTCATAATCGGAAATGTCGACCTCGTGCGGCAGGTACGTGTCATCGGTGTAAAAATCGCAGAGGAAAACCATTTGGTCCGGGTCGGGACTGTCGCCGATATAGACGCCGACTTTGTCGCCTGCCCATAAGACGTCCTGGGCAAGGAACCAGAAGGAAAGGGTCGACGTCGAGCGTACTAAGACAGGCGGTGTGATCGCCCAGTTGTCCGGAGTCAGCTCGCCAACGATATTATCGTAAGATGCCGAGGTCAGAACGTTCGGGGTCGAGTGGCAATAGTTGCCTCCGGTGTCATCGGTGAAGACAAACCAGTTGATCCCGTCTCCGTCGGCGTCAATGAAAGTCCAGCCCTCAAGGTCGCCCGGTTCGTCAAAGCTGCAGAAATACTGTGTGGTCAAAACGAAGAACGTCCACGCAGGGTCCGCTATCGTCGCCGACATAAAATTATCATTTTCGGGCACGGAAATCTTTACGGTGTAGGTTCCCACGTCAATAGCTTCCGTAACCTGAACGCCGCCCTTCCAGAGCGTTAATTCCACTTCGGGCATCAGATCCTGATATTCGTCTGCTACCGCGAAGGAAACCAGCAGTGCGTAATCGGTGCCGTCGCAGACTTTGATCCCGGAGGGAAGCGTGACTTCGAACATTTCCGCCTTGGGCATCGCCTTATCGTATGAGGCTATTATAACGTCGTCAATCATTATGCCGTTCGAATAATGGCCTTCTCCCATAAATCCGATTTCGACGTTGTCGGCAAGCATTCCGTCGGGGAAGGGGATCTCCATAAGTGTCCATTCCGGCTGAGCCTCCTCCGTATAGAACAGTTCGTTCCACGCTCCTCCGTTGACGCGATAATAGACCCCGAAGTAGTCAATATCGTCGTCGTAGGGGGCGGAGAAATACCAGAAACGCAATGCCCCGGAAAGCCTGTTGCCGAAGTTCATGACAGGCGTTATAAGCCACGCCAGCGCGCTGTCATCCTCCGGGGAGACAAGCCTCGCGTTGTAAGCGCCTGAATGAGTCCCGGGACTGGTATCATAGCCGCCGACTCCGACGTCCCAGCTGTACTCAGGGGAAGTGCCGTCAGTGGTCCAGCCCGACGGGATGGATCCGCCTTCGAAGCCCTCAATAATGGCGCCCTCCGGAGCAAAGCGGGCGTAAAGCGAAATGTTATCCGTGACAACAAAGTACTCGCCCGGATAATAGGTCGTGCCCATGCCGTCCGCGGAGCTGTTCCAGGAAATCAGATACCTGTCTGTGCCGAAAATATTGCCTTCGGGCAGGAAGACGGCGCTGTCCGCGGGAACGTCAGTCATAGTAAAAGAATCGCCGCTGCCGTCGTTTGCATAATACGTGACGGAATAACTCGTAGAGGATTCCGCTCTGACAAGCTCAACGTCATCGATTCCGACACCGTAGCCATAGAAGTCCGTCATTTCAAAGCGAAACTGGATCGTATCACCGTTCAGCATGTAGGGAACCGAAAGGCTTTGCTGCGTCCAGGATTCATGCGCTTCGCCGGTGGAGAATATCTTCTGCCATGCTCCTTCGTTAACGCGGGTGTATACAGTCAGCTGGTCAACGTCACCCGCCCAATTGCGGTTGACAAGACAGAAATTCAGCTTCGCGAAAATGTTCTCCTCGGGAAGCACGATTTGCGGAGTGATAAGACCTGCTTTGCTCAGGGTGGTGCGGTGAGTGACACGCGCGTTGAATGACCCGGAAGCGGCTCCTGTCCCGGGGTTCGCGTCACCTGTGCCGACTGACCACCCCTCGGAATCGGAGGTGGCATCGGTCGTCCATCCATCCGGCAGACTGCCTAGCTCGAAGTCCTCAAAGAACAGCGGAGCACCATCAGCCAGCGCGGTAATTGTGACAAAGGAAAAAATCATTGAAACAGCCAGCATCACTGCCAGAAGTTTACGAATTACAGCGTCCATTTTTACACTTCCTTAGATAATTGAGTCCGATTTCAAAAAGGCCAAACGGTCGTCTTCTGTGAACGGTCACATTCTGTAAACGGTCGTAATATGAACGGTCGTCTTCTGAACAATCGCCTTCCATGAACGGTCGTCCGGCGCAGAGAAAATAAAAAGTATTTGAATAGGTGAAGTAATCCAGCCGAAGCGGCTGATCCGGTGAAACGATTCGCGGACTGCGCGAAAATGAATACACCTCCTTCATTCTAACAAATATTTGTAAAAAAGGCAATGTTCTAACGTGGCTGAGGGCCGAGGGCGCTGTCAGGCCAGAGGCCAGAGACTTCGGCAGCTGCTGAATGAATCGGATCCCGCGTCTGCATTTTGAGACAGGAACGATTCACGCGCGAGCGTGCTCAGTGAGGGGCTCGATATGCAGCGCGGTGGCAAGAGGCTGGTCGCAGTCGGTGCGGCGCCTAAATTTAAAATAAAATTGAAGCGTCGGGAACAAGTTGAAATCACGCCGCGAAATGATATAATAAAAACGGATCATGAAGCCGCGCGCTTTGGGCTTCCGGGGCGCGCGCAAAACAGCAAAACAGCAAAACTGCAAAACGCCAAACAGTAAAAAGTAAAAAAGACGTTGCATCAAGATCTGCTGACGGCCGACGGCCGCGCGGCTGTACAGCCGCAGGGCCGTGAGGCTGAGTTACGGGACGGGAGAGGAAAATGAAGAAGCTTGTGAGCCTGCTTGTCGCGGGAGCAATTTTCATAACGGCGCTTTTTTCGGCTGTGTCGTCCTCTGCCGACGAATGGGGCCGTCCCGACGTGTACAAAACGCCCGCATACCCGCAAAGCTACGGCGGCACGGGCACGAACATCGAGCGGAGCACGTTGTCGGAGAGCCTCTCGCTGACGCTCAGGGCGGACAGGAACGTCTACGACGGCGGCGCGGTCAAATTCACGGTCTCCATTGCAAACGCAGGCGGAGCGGTGGAAGCCACCGCGCTGGGAGTTACGCCGGCTTACGACGTTAACGTGTTCGACCCGGATGCCGAGGCGCAGGGCGACGGCTGGGGCAATCTTAACGCGCGGATTCTCTGGGAACCGTCCAACGGCTGGTACAACGTTCCCTTTGTGAACCTCAGCACCGCCTGGGACGCGCGCAACCGGACGTACTTCATGGTGGCGGCGTGGGAAAAGACGGCTGTGCTCAACGTGCCCGCCATGCTTGAGGCGTCGGACTTTTTCGAATTCTCGCTGGTGCCCAGAGATGCCGGCGCGGAGCCCTCGGTGGTCTACGTTTACGTCCAGATCAGGAACGGGAACGACGAATTTGCCAGGCTCCTGTCCGTCAAGGTGGGAGAAGGCGACCCTGCCATCAAGAGAGCAGGCGTTTCCATTGAGGACAACCTGACCGTGAACGTGTCCGCCAACGTACCGGAGGCTTACGGTACGCCGAGAATGAGATTCCGCAGGGAGGGGCAGCCCGCGACGGAGGTTGTCGGGAGCAGGGTTGACGGGCTCTGGAGGTTCGAATTCCCGGGCATTTACGCGCAATGCATGTGCGACGCGGTCTCGATGGAGCTGCTGGCCGGGAACGGCGCGGTGCTGGACAGCCGGACGGGCTTCACGATACGCAATTACGCCCTCGCGCTGGCGCAGTCAAGCGACGACAGCCTGCTGAAGGAGGCTCTTTACGCGATGCTGCATTTCGGAGCCGAGGCCCAAAAATACAAGGCTTACAAGCTTGAAACCCTCGCGAATGAAGGTGTTCCCGCTACGCAGCCGGTGGAGAAGCCCTCCGGTTACATTGTGAGCAGAAGGGTCGATCCCGCGTACCAGATCGTGTCCGCGTCGCTTCACATCGACAACGCCTTTTTCATCAGGATCAAGGTCGAGGCCTCGAAGGATCCGCAGATAACGTTTGAGAACGGCGCGCTGCTGGACTTCACCGAGGCCCGCGAAGACGCCGCCGTGGCCTTTTACACCGACAAGCTCACGCTCTCCGAGATCGGAAAGACACTGATCGTCAAAAACGGCGGCAACACGCTGAAGTACAGTATTCTCGCGTACCTGTCGAGGCTTTGGGACAACGCGGAGGCCGGCGACATCGTGAAGGCGCTCTATTCTTACTACCTGGCCGCGGTAAGCTACGAGGCGGGCAAGACGGCGCAGCCGTGACGCAGGAATCCGCCGCAGAAGGGCTTTGAAGCCGTGACGCAGGAGCACCAAGGCTGATGCGGCAATTCGCGAAGAGCAAGGCGGTCCGCAAACACACGGACGATTCGGCATTGATATTATCGGGATTATTCAGGCTTTCGCCGCAACGGAAGCACAGACAGATGACACCGAACAGGAAAGGACTGGTATTGATATGGACGTAAAAGCTATTGCGGAGCAGCTGGTGGGAAAGATTAAGGGGGACGACAAGCTTCTTGATAAATTCAAGAGCAAGCCCGAGGACACGGTCAAAAAGCTCGTTGCCAAGGAGCTCAAGACGAAGCTGGACGGCGACGCCATCAAGAGCATTGTGGAGCTTATCAAGGCAAAGCTCGGCATTGACGGGATCGCGGGCATCGCTTCCAAGCTCGGCGGACTTTTCGGCAAGAAATAATTCCGACGGGAGATAATTCCTGCGGGAAATATCAGACCGGAGAAGATCCGTGCGAAGAACGTCAGGCCGGAGAAGATCCCTGTGTACTTGCGCCGCGGCCGCGGATCCCGTCGTAAAAATACCGCAAATATTCGGCATTTATACGCGAAAAGCGCGAAAAAAACGCAAAAACAGCGCGAAAATGCGGGCAAACAGTACCTTTCGGGTGCTTTCGGGCGTCTTTTGGCTCGATATTGCTTGCTAAATCGCGAAAAGGGTATTATAATAACGGATGGCTACGGAGGATTTTCCGGTCATAGCCCGTTTCAGGATTTATTTGAGTTTAGACCAGATTATGTAATGATTATGGAGGTTATTTATGAACAAAACTCAATTGATTGAAGCTGTCGCAAAGGCAGCAAACGTATCCAAGAAGGATTCAAAGGCAGCAGTTGAAGCTACCCTCGAGGCCATCAAGAAGTCTCTGGTAGCAGGCGACAAGGTTCAGCTTATCGGCTTCGGCACCTTCGAGACCCGCAAGCGTCCGGCCAGAACCGGCAAGAACCCCCGTACCGGCGAGAGCGTAAAGATTGCCGCTGCTAAGGTTCCCGCTTTCAAGGCAGGCAAGGCCCTCAAAGAGGCTGTTAACAAGAAAAAGAAGAAATAATCTAATTTCGGCTTAAACGAAAGCGCCGGCCGCTCCTCACTCACAAGGGGCGGCCGGCTGTTTTTTTGGGTGCGGGGTGTTCGGATACCGCGGCCCTTCCGGTGGTGTTTGCAGGGCGGTTACCTGGCTGCGGCCTTCTCGAGCGCCATGCCGTCGTGTATGCGCAGCATGCTGATTTCGTCGACCTGGTTCTCGATGGTGCTGCCGGGGCCTGAGTAAGTGATCTTTCCCACGGTGAGAACGCCGTCCTTGTATGCCTTGTCGTAATCCAGCGTGACGGTGTAGACGCCCGAGTAGGCAGTTGTGATCGTCAGCGTCTTTCCTGACAGATCATACGTCGCGGTGCTTGCCGAGATCAGGCCGTCTTCGCGGACAGTGCTGCCGAATGAGATTGCGACGGATTCGGGGGTCTGCGCCTCGGCGTCCTCGACGTACCTTTTCGCGACGGACTTGACGAAGCCCTTCAGGAAATCGCCGCCGACGGAGAGGTAGGTGGCAAGCTCGTTGTCGTTGACGTCGTAGCCCGCGGCAGAGAGGATCTTGCCGTATTCCGACGGGTCGGTGTTCTCCGCGACGTCAAGGAGCTTCTTGAAGACGGACACCTTCGCGGCAATGAACTTCTCGGGATCGACGACGCTTGTTGCGTTGCCTTCCTCATCGAATTCAAGCGTGAACGAGGAAATGATGTCGGAAATGGCTTCCTCCATCACGGACTTCTCGACGTACTCGTAAAGGGTGGTCATCTGGCTTTCCTTGAGCTCGGGGAACATAAGGCCCAGCCAGTAATAGTCTTCCACCGCCGAGTCCTCGTAGGAATAGCTCCAGGCGCCTTCGAGCGGAATGCCCGTGCTGCCGGGCAGCAGTGTTGCGCAGGAAGCCGTCGCGAGAACAAGACCCGCGGTCAAAAGAATTGCAATCAGCCGGATCGTTTTTTTCATAGTGGTCTCCAGGTTATCAAAAATCAAATTATCGGTATGATCGTCGTGTCAGCAACCAGGTCGTCAACAAGACCGGTGCGTCAGCAATCAGGTCGTCAACGTGACCGGGATCTTTGCGAAATCAGTTTTTTACGTTCAGCTCCAGCTCCACGTTAAAGAAGCCCTGCCGTATCGGCTCGGGCGGATCCCTGTCGCCGGGAATGACCAGCTCGCTGCCGTCTCTCAGCACGAAGGCAAGCTCCTTCTCGGCGGAGCCCCCGGGGTAACTGCTTTCGGGAAGCGCGTTCCACAGCAGCAGCCCGGTGTCTGCGATATTCCTGAGGATCGCGGAGACTGTTTCGGGGGAGACGGGCTTCTCGGACTCGTAAATGTCGGGGCCGGAAAAGCGGGACTCCTTTTTGATGACGCCCGAGCCGTCCGCGAGAATCGTAAGAGCTGCCCGCCGGAAGTCGTCTTCGCCGCGCTCTTCGCGGTATTTTATGAGGGAGATATTGTCGGGCGACGGGCAGGCCGCCTTGCTGCCGGAGAGGGCCTTCTTGAAGAGGGCCGCAAAGTCCGCGCAGGCGGAATACGTGAGGATGGGCGTTTGATTGTCGGAAATGCTGATGAGCTCGCCGCTCTTGTAGCGCACGGTAACCGAGCCGCCGAAATTCTCGGGAAGGCCGTGTGTCCGGGAATGAAACCCGTTGTTTTCGGCGACCTTGTGCCGCATGATCAGCTCCGCCAGCTCGGGAAGGAAATCGTCCTCAAGGAGCGCGAATTCACACACGCGGGGGTTGTCCTGGAAGCGCTGAGCTTTAAGCTCCAGCAGCGTGAATACGCCAAGTCCGGAGGGGTACGCAAAGGCATAAAACCCGTGAAGAACGTCCCGGCTTTTGCGGATGTTGTCGGGCGGCAGAGGGGCCATGGACGACGCCTCGAAAAATACGATTTCGCGGGAGTTGACAGTGCGGGGAGCGCCGGTGTCAAGGGTGGCATCCGTGCCGCCGCACATGCCCGGCTTGGTCTGCTTGAGAATTTTGATTTTGGGATTTTTTCCGAAGGGCATAGCGGGCTCCTGTGTAATGTTACGACGGATGCGATATTTTCCGACGTCTCCGGAACGTGCGTTAATGCGAGATTAAAGCAGCGCCAAGGCGGCGTTAAAGCGACGCTAAAGAAGCGTTAAAGCGACGCTTCTCCGTATTCAGGCATACACTCCGTATTTGTGGGCCGCCTGATACATCGCGATGACGTTCTCGGTGGGAGAATTGTCCTGGATCGCGTGGGACGGCGCGAAATGGTACCCTCTGTGGGGCATGACCATCTCAAGCGTCCGGCGGCAGTATTCGTCCGTCTCTTCGGCGGTTCCGTAGGCCAGCGGCCCGGCGGTGGAAATCAGCCCGCGCAGCGTAAGGCGGCCCGAAAAGTGCTCCAGCAGGTATTCCGGCGACATGTTGGTCGCCTCCGGCTGCAGCGAGTCGACGCCCTTAATGCCCATCTCGATGAAGTCCTCGTATACCCACGAAGAGCACCCGCAGGTGTGAACCATCACCGGCAGACCGTGGGATTTTGCCAGATCCACGAATTGCCTGTGAATGGGCTTCAGCATCGAGCGGTACAGGTCGAGACCGATCATCGGCGCGTGCTGCGTGCCCAGGTCCTCGCCAAGCCACACAAACGAAATGAGGCCCTTGCACTTCTCGAGAGTACGGGACATGACCTCCAGCTGCGAGGCGGCGCGCCTTTGCATAAAGTCCAAGGCGGCTTCGTCCTCCAGCATGAAGTGAACCAGCACGTCCTCCATGCCCATGATGCGGCCGTTGGAATTGATAACGTCAGGCACGCCCGGATTTCCCACGTGAAGAGCGTACCGCGGCGCAAGAAGCTTCGCCTGCTCATAGGCGGCGTCGTAGTCGAAATCGTCGGGCTTCGGGATCGGATACGTCTCGAAAAGCTCGTCGTCCGCGTCCTTCAGCGGAAAATCGCAAAAATCCCAATAGCCGCCTGACTGGTTCGGCACCCAGCGCATGTAGCAGCCCTCCAGCACGTCCACCCGGCGGTCGGGCTTCTCGGGGTAAGGGTTCCTGCCGATGAACGGCGCGTTAATTCCGCAATAATCCACGCCAAGAGCGTCATCGAGGGCCCGCTTGTCGTCGGGGCGGATGCCCAGTGCCGCGCAAAGCCTTGCGTGAACAAAGCCGTTGGTTTCGTAGCCTATCGTGACACGGTCTGTCTTCTCGAAGGCGAAGGTGCGCTCGACGCGTTCGCGTGAGGTCATTGTTTCCTTTGCTTTTTCAATCAGCATATCGGTTGTCTCCTTGTAAGGGGCATTGCGTTCGAAAGCGGTTTGCACGTTTTAATCCGGTCAACGGTCGACGCGGTTTATATGCGGTCGACGCGGTTTATATGCGGTCAACGCGGTTTTTATACGGTCAAAGTGGTTTTGCGTGTTTTTGCTTGGTCAAACGTGATTTTTCGTGCAAAAGCGATCAACGGGGGTAATAAACGCGGTCTGTACGCCGCGAATTCCTGCGGCTGCCCGCCAAGGCTATTTTACCGCGAATCAGCCGCTGCGGTCAAGAGTCTTCACCCGGCCTTCACCCGGCCCGGGCAAAACGATTCGCTTACGGATTCCCGCTGCCGTACAGTCGTTTTTCGCCGCCCGCACTGCTGCCCCGCGGCCGCCCAAAGATTTTTTATTGAATTGCAGACGCTTGATGTGCTATATTGACGCTGTTGAAGCTGTGAAAAATGCCGCGCCGCGGCAGGCGATTAAACCGTAGCATATCTTAAGGTTTAAAGATTTTGAAGCTTTTAAAAACGGATCAAAGGGGTGGCTTTGCGGACATGAAAAAGAAAATCCTGCTTCCTCTCGCGATAATAATATTCGCCGCCGCCGTGGGAATGCTCGTTTACGGGGCCGTGACAGGGCAGGCTGCCGACGTGTTCGTAAAGGCTGCCAGGATCTGCATGGAATGTATCGGGCTCGGGTAAGTCTTGACGCGCCGCGCGAAGCGAGCGTTAGGCGAGCGTGAAGCTTGACGGGCCGCGCGAGGCCTATGTGTAGTTAGACGGGCCGTGTGAGGCCTATGTGCAGTTAGACGGGCCGCGTGAGGCAGCCTTAACGGCTGAAAGAAAAACCGCCCGTCGGAATAGCGGAGAATCGTATTCTTGGGAAAAACAAAAAGCGCAAAACCGAATATGACCGGGCCCGCAATAGAGGATACGACCTCCCTCGCAACAGAGGATAAGACCGCCGTCGCAAAAGAGGATAAATCCGGCCGCGCAAAACCGGAAAAGTCCGGCTTCCTGAGGGGCCTCAAAAAGCACCTGCGGCTGATCGTCCAGGCGGCCTGGGGCCTTATCACGAACGGCTACGCGCGAGGCTTTATGCCCGGGAATCCGCGGATCTACGACGGGCCGCTGAAGCATTTTTGCGTTCCGGGAATGAACTGCTACTCCTGCCCGGGTGCTCTTGGCGCGTGTCCCATCGGGGCGCTGCAGGCTTCTCTTACGGACAGAAACAGGCGGTTTCCGTTCTACGTGCTGGGCTTCCTGACGGCGGTGGGCGTGCTTGTCGGGCGGTTCATTTGCGGATGGCTTTGCCTTTTCGGGCTGATACAGGAGCTGCTTTACAGGATACCGACGCCGAAGCTCAAAATCCCCGCAAGGCTCGACAAGCCGCTGAGGTACCTGAAGTACGCGGTGCTGGCGGTGCTGGTGGTGGGGCTGCCGCTGCTTTACCGGACAAGGTACGGCGCGGGAATACCGTTCTTCTGCGAATTCGTCTGCCCTGTCGGGACCCTCGAGGGCGGCGTGCCGCTGGTGCTTCTGAACAATGCCCTGCGCCCCGCTCTCGGCTGGCTTTTTGTCTGGAAAATGGTATTGCTGGTCCTGTGCATCGCCGCGTCGATATTTATATACCGCCCCTTCTGCAAGTACCTCTGCCCGCTGGGCGCGTTTTACTCGCTTTTCCAAAAATTCAGCCTGCTGAGGATGAACGTGGACGCCGAAGCCTGTACGAATTGCGGGGCCTGCAGCAGGGCGTGCGCCATGAACGTCGATCCGAGCAGGAAGCCCAACAGCGCCGAGTGCATACGCTGCGGCGAGTGCATGAAGGCCTGCCCGCAGAAGGCGCTGGCGTTTACGGTGGCCGGGAGGAGAATCCTTGCCGGGGAAAAATCACCCGCCGGCAGGAGCTCCAAAAGCGGCAAAACGGGGAAACGCGAAGGCTCGAGCACATGAACACTTTGACAATCGAACGCACGAACGTTCGGACACTCTGACATTGGAACACTGAAACACCGGAACACCGGAACACGAAAGGACGCAACGAAAATGAAAAAAATGCTGACGCTGATAATGGTATTCGCGCTCACCGTGACCCTTGCGGGGCTTACGGGCTGCTCGGAGCTGAAGAAAATTGTCGGGGATCTCGTGGATGAGATTCAGAACGGGCTTTCAGGCGACGACAAAGCCGAGCTCAGTGCGGCGGGGGTGACCTTCGTCTGGCCCGAGCTCATGAAGGAGAGCAAGGGCACCTTCCAGCCTGCGGGCGGCGACGAATACGGGACGGACAAGGGCTTCTTCCTGTCGGAGGTTCAATACGTGGCGGTGTCGCGCGAGAAGTACGCGGAGCTGGCGGAAAAGGGCAGCGACCTTACGCAGGAGGACTATGAATTCCTGAGCCCGCGGGTGGTTGACTTCCTGCTGGTGTATACGATCGACGGCGGCAGGGGATATGACGAGCTGGCGGAAATTCTCGCGAAGTACGAGCTGCCGGCGGAGGGCTGCAAGGAGCTGGGAAAGGCGGGCGAATACCGGTTCTTCGCGGTGGTCGACCCGTTCGCGGACGAGCTTGACACGGCGTTTACCTTTGACGAGGGCTTCCGTGAAGAATACGACGAGGCGGTTGCCTTCTGCAAGAAAGACACTTCCTGGATCAGGATCAAGGAGCCCGACGCGGGGACTGCGGAGACAGGGACGGCCCTCAAATTCGAGACGACGGATCTCGAGGGCGGCAAGGTTCGGTCGGAGGACGTCTTCGCGGGGAACAGGCTGACGATGGTGAATCTCTGGGGCACCTTCTGCGGGCCGTGCATCAATGAAATGCCGGATCTGGAGGTGCTGAGGGAGCGGCTTGAGAAGAAAAACTGCGGGCTTGTGGGCGTCGTGCTCGACGTGAACGGCGCGGGTGACAGCGCGAGAATAACGGCGGCGGAGGATATTATTGCGGACACGGGTGTGACGTATCTCAACCTGCTGCCGTGGGGCACGATTGACGCGGATCTGCCGGCGCAATATATTCCCACCACGTATTTCGTTGACTCGCAGGGCCGCGTGGTAGGCGAGGCTGCGGTCGGGGCAAGAGGCGCGGACGATTACGAGAAGCTGGTGGACGAGCTGCTGGCAGGGCTGGAATAGGCAGCCGCGGGCCGGGCTGTACGGTCGGAGCCGGGAATGGCGACAATGCAGGCTTGTGCTTATGTGGAAGGCGCAGGCGCTCAAGTCCCTTTCTCCCCCTGAATAAGGAGTCGATATTACGTTCCATAAAGTGAAAGAGGATTCCGCCATTCCCCGCGAACAGTATCTTGTTCGCGGGGAATGGCGGAATGCTTGAAAAAGAAGGAGAGTTCGGCACTGCTCCGGCCGATTCTGTTGCGCCAAAGGTAAACTCCTGTTCTCAGCCTGTGCGTAAAGGCGGCTTACAGGGGCGGCTTACAGGGGCGGCTTACAGGGGAGCAGAATTACTCTTGCGCGATCCAGCTTCCGGACTTCCTTGAACCTTCACGTTCAACGCGTCCGGGCAGCTTCAACGCTTTTATATTGCGCTCGACAGAGCGCTGTTTTTTTTTCGACGTATTCAATCAGATCGTATATCGTGCAGTCCGGGTCTTCCCGCATAAGCTCGATGATCCTCCGCTGTGACGCGGTGAGTTTTATTCCGTCATTTTGTCGTTTATTCCGTCATTTTTGCCGTCTATTCCGACGTTTTTGCCTTTTATTCCGACGTTTTGTCCGTTTACCCCGTCTTTTACCCCGTTCTTTTTCTCCGATAAAAGACGGATGAAAGCTTTCGAAATCCACGGTAAATCCGCCGGAAATCCGCCGGAAATCCACTGGAAATCTGCCGGAAATCCACGGGAAATCCGCCGGAAATCCACTGGAAATCCGCCGGAAATCCACTGGAAATCTGCCGGAAATTCACGGGAAATCTGCCGGAAAACCGCAAAGGGTGCGGGAAATCCGCCGGAAAATCCGCAGGGACCCTCTTGACGCGCAC
>JAGDAX010000137.1 GCA_017848335.1 Clostridia bacterium
CCCGAAAAGCGGCTTCGGGGTCTTATCGTAAGGGCTATCCTTCGTTGCCCCGGGATCGTCCCCGGGGTTGAAGATCTCGCCGTCATCGATATATCCGGGAGTTTCGTCTGCATCGTCCGGCGTGGATGCCTCCGTTGCGTCCGGCTCGGCGGATTCGCCCGGCTCGGCGGATTCGCCCGGCTCTGCGGATTCCGCGGTAGCCTGCGTTTCGTCAGCAGGCTTTGCAGGATTGCCTTTATCGGCGCACGAATACAACGACATCGCCGCCACACAAATTATCAGCAATACGATCAGTTTTTTCACGGTTTCAATGCCTTTCCGGGTGTTCCCTCCGCAATTTCGCAGCAATGCTCAGATGTGATTCTTCTGCAGCAATGCTCAGATGCGATTTTTCCGCAGCAATGCTCAGATGCGATTCTTCCGCATCAATCATTTCACGCCTCATCGCCCGTTATTCACGGAAATTTTACCGTAAACCTGATAACGAGAAATGCGGCCCCGATAATTAATAAAACTATTCCGGCGATCAGCGACGCCAAAGACCTGCGCTCCAGCCTCGCGTACAGCCCGGATGAACCGTCCATGACGTTAAAGTAAAAATACCTGCTCAACGCCGCGAATGCAAAAGACAGCACGCTGAGCGCCAGGATCACTATTCCTGCGATCAAAAAGAATTTGCTCATTTAAGCCCCCGTCCTTCGTCCGGATTTTTATCATAATCACTCCGCAGGATCGCATACTGTCCCACGTCGCAGATGCCCTGATTGTTTCTGCTTGCGCTCCGCAGCAGTCCCTCGAACTGCATGCCGCAATTCCTCATTACCGCGCCGGAATGCGGATTCCTGACGTCGTGGCGAGCCATGATGCGGTTAAATTCTACTACCTCGAATAAAAACCGGATAATCGCATTCAGGGCTTCTGTCATTATTCCGCGGTGCCACCAGGCTTTGCCGATACAGTATCCTATTGCGCACTCTTCGATCTCGGGATTAATACTTATAACGGAGATCGTGCCGATGACTTCGCTGATTTCCTTGAGCTCTATGCCCCACTGATAATAATCGTCCTTTTCGTATTGCTCCTCCCACTTGGACAGCAGTAACTCAGTAAGATCGACGTTTTGATGGGGCGGCCACCTCAGAAAGGCGGTCACGTCAGGGTCGGACGCCCAATTCTTAAACATCGCGCCGGCGTCATCGACGCGGAGCCTGCGAAGAACCAGCCGCTTAGTTTCAATAGTCATGGTTCCGCAATGCCTGATGCCTGATTTTTCCATAGCAATAAAAATTAACTCCTTTGTGTCTGTTTTGCCGGAGCGGCCGCGTACCGGAACACGCTTAAAATCACGCGTTATTTATTATCCGCAAAATACCGGACAGTGTCTTCCGCAATGGCCCGGATCAGGTCGTCCTTGCTGCGAAGCCCTTCGGCAGCCTGAAGTACGGATACCACTTGCCGGGATATTCCCGTCTTTTCTCGCTGTAGTCATCGACTGAACGGCTGTCGACCGCGTATCGTATATGCGGATGCGTTTTCCTGACAAGCTTCAGCGCCCCGGCCCTGATCTCGTCTACTTCCTTCTCGACAGACAGGGCGTAGCTTTCCTCGTAATCGCTGTCAAAATTACCGTTGTCAAAAACGTCCATTTCCGTACACCTCCGCGGCTTCAGGCCTATCTGCCGGACCTGTTCCCTTTGCCTTTCTTTTTAGGCTTCTTTTCCTCGCGGACCAGCTTCATCATCGCTTCGTAGCCTTCCTCGTCACGGACTCTCCGCTCAGGTCCGAGGGTGCCGTACATGGTATTCTCGAGGGAATAGGTCATATTGCCGGTCTTTATGAGTTCGACGTTGTCGTATTCCTCCGCGAAGGTGCCGAGCCTCGCGAAAACGTCTTGCGTGATCTCATAGTCGTACTGTTCAATTCCTTCACGGCTGATATATAAGATCTCCGCGAAATACCGCCCGGTCCCGGGGTCGCAATAAGCTGTCCAGTGGCTGCCTGTCTTTTTTGTCTGCATGATGATCCTCTTTTCGGCAATCCGGTGATCTGCAAATTTGTAATTCTGTCATTTCTGTTGATTCTGTAAATTCGTGCTTCTGAAGAGACCCGTGCAAGGGAATCCGCAGCTCGTACTATTGGCCGGCTTGAACCTTGCGGGTATCTCAAGTTGAAACAATAAAAGTATACAGATCCGGGGTGGGTTTGTCAATTGACCGTATGCAGGTTTTGCTGGAAGTTCTGAAGAAGCTTTGCGAAAGCTTGCGGAGGCTTTGAAGAGGTTTTGCGGCAGTTTTGAGTGAAGTTCTGAAGAAGCTTCGCGGAAGCTTTGACACAGGACAATGTGGACAAAAAGCCCCGCGACGGGTTATAATCTCCTGAGGCGGAACGTATATTATCGCGGCGTCCGCGTGCTTTTTCTTATCGCGAATTATGTTCTTAACCGAAGGAGACCTTGTATGGAGCTGCTGCCTGTTATTAGCGGAAAGAGACTGACCTTAGATCATTTTCCGGACCCGCTGTGCGCTTTTGTGTACAGGAACTGGGGTATTGTCGGAACGGACGTTATGGCTGCCGTCATCGGGGCGACGGAGGAGAAAGTCGCACAGCTCGGCCTTGAAATGGGGCTGAGGTCTTGCCGGGCTGACGAAAGGTGGCTTAAATACGGCTATCTTACGGTTATACGCTCAAACTGGCACCTTATAGATTACTCCCAATTATGCATGCTTCTTAACTGGGATGACGAAAAACTTGCTTTTGTGATAAAGGAAGAGGACTTTTTCGGAGAAAAGCTGGGCGGCTTCAAGCCGGATACGGGAAAGCTCGAATGGCATGCCTTCGACCGGTCGTCACTCCCGGAGATCAAAAGGATCACTGAAGCTTTTTACGGTAAACTGCCGCCGGAAACAGCGGCGCCCTTTGATTTTGCCCCGGTATTCGAAAAAGCAGCTGCTGACCGCCGGAGCGGCGCGGGAAGATATTCCTCCGCGAGAAGTGCTCCCGGTGAGGGGATTTCTTCCTCCGCGGGAAGTGCTGCCCGTGAGAGAAGCTCTTCCTCCGCAGGGAAAAATCTGATTGAACGCATCGTCTATCCTTATTGCGCGCTTTACGGCGACACGTTCATGGAGGACCTCGGTTTTTCGTTCCCCGACTGCCTTCTTGAGGCTTACCGGTCTGCAGGCATCACCGGGATCTGGTGCCAGGCGGTTTTATACAAGCTTGCCCCGTTTCCCTTTGAGCCTTCGCTTTCCGAAGGGTGGGAGGAGAGGCTAGCCAACATGCGCGCGCTCACGGAACGGCTGGCGCGTTACGGCTTGAAGCTCTGGCTGTACCTTAACGAGCCGCGTTCAATGCCCAAAAGCTTTTTTGAAAAAAATCCGGATCTGAAGGGCGAGGAAGGCGCTGACGACGCGTGCCTCTGCACCTCAGTTCCGGCTGTCAGGAAATATCTTTATGACGCTGCGGCGACTGTCGCGGAGGCGGTTCCGCTTCTTGGCGGGTTTTTCACAATTGTCGCTTCCGAGAATCGCACCAACTGCTTCTCGAAAAGCATCGGCGGCGTGACTTCCTGTCCGCGCTGCAGAATGCGCAGCAGGTCGGCTGTTATGGCCGAGGTCAACGAGGCGCTTTACGAAGGTGCGGCTTCGCGAAATCCTGCGATACGGCTGATTGCCTGGGACTGGGGAATGGACCTTGAGACGGCTCTTGAGTTTACGGAGAAGCTGCCTCGAAGCGTAGCCGTGATGGGCGTCAGCGAGCAGGATATGCGCAAGAATATTGCCGGAATCGAGACGAGGGTCATAGACTATTCGATCTCCGTGGTCGGGCCAGGCGATTTTGCCAAAAAGGTCTGGGCGCGGGCCAAACAGACCGGGCATCAGGCCTTCGCTAAATTGCAGCTGAACAATTCGTGGGAGTGCTCCTTTGTGCCGTTTTTGCCTGCTTTCAGGCAAATATACACGCACATTAAGCGGCTCGGGGAGCTGGAAATTGACGGGATGTTCCTAAGCTGGACGCTGGGCGGATTCCCGTCGCTATCCATGAAGCTGATTGCGCCCATGTTTCAGGAGGAAATAACGCCGCCCCTCCGCAGCCTTTACGCGAGAATATTCCCGGAGGAGTCGCTCGATACGGTGGAGAAGGCTTGCGGGCTCTTCAGCGACGCCTTCGACAGTTTCCCCTTCGATCTCGAGGTGCTGTACAAGGGGCCCCAGAATTTCGGGCCTTCCTGTCTGCTTTTCTCTAAGCCGTCAGGCTTCGACGCAACAATGGTCGGTTATCCTTACGACGACCTTGCTCACTGGCGAGGCCGCTTTCCGGCGGACGTTTTTGAAGATCAGTTCCGCAAGCTTTCGGAGATATGGGAGCTCGGACTAAAGGCGCTGGAAGCTCTGCCCGCGAAGCTTCTCGCGGAAAATGCGGCGCTGCGCGAGCTTTATGACTCGGCGGAGGCGGCGTTTTGTCATTTCCGTTCCTCGTACCTTCAGATCAGATTTATTGGGCTTCGCGACGGCTTGGAAAAGGGGCAGGGGGATAAAGCGGAAACAGCAGAAATTGCGGAATTTGCGGAAAATGCTGAAAATACGGAAATCGCCGAAATGGCGGAAATTGCGGAAGAAGAGGCGTCTCTCGCGCTCCGGCTCGCGTCGGTGCAGCGGAGAAATCCGTGCATAGGCTACGAATCCTCCAACCATTATTTTTATCACACCGGAATGCTGGCCGAAAAATATCTTAACGCAAAAATAATGAAAGATCTGACGTCAGGGAATGCGTGAAAAACTCAAAGGACAGGCTGCCGGCGCCGCCGATAAGGGCTGCGCAACCAGGCTCGGGAAGGGCGGCTGAAGCGCAAATGGGCAGGACCTCCGGCTCGCTGCTGAAGCAACGCACTTTCTGTGTTGTCAGCTTCCTGCGTAACGATCTGCTGAAGCAACGCGCTTTCTGTGCTGTCAGCTTCCTGCGTAACGATTTTCCTACGTAAACAGATAATACTGCCTGTCGATCCAGGATTCCTGCGGTACGTCGTGAATACGGTCGCCCTCCTCGTAATTCCCTATAAGAAACGGTGATTGCGGATCGTGAAGGCGGCTTTGCGCAAGCACGGCTGCAGGCTCAGCGTTGGCGTAGCAGTATCTGCAAAGATGACGGCAGGTGTTGTATGCTCCGATATCGCAGGCGAGATAGCAGGCGCATTCAGACCTTGCGCCTTTTCTCTTAGGGGCGTTCAGGCGGTGGCCGATGGCCTTCTCGTAGTCGCTTATCCGCATACAACCGCCGCAGTCCGCACCGAACTGCGCGAGCTCGTCTCCCTCGGCGCAGGGCTTAAGCGTCATGCCGTGAGACGACGCGATCTCAGCCATTTTCCTGCCGAGCGACAAGCTCTGCTCCCGTGTGACTTCGCGGGCCTCTGGGAAATTGCGCCGAACCTTCGGATACAGGTCGATGAAGCTTATCACTGCGGTCCCGGTGTACCCCTCAAGCGACGCCGCGATCTTCTCGAAGGCGCGCAAATGATATTCCTGCGAATACTTGTCGGTTATGAAAACCGGGTCGAAACGCCAGCCTGCCGCGTCAGCTCCGACCGTGTCAGACAGCCTTTTGAAATCCTCGATCAGCCGTTGCTTGTCCTTCACGTTCGGCTCGATGTCGCGCCCATAGGGGGTTATTGTCACAAACCAGTATTGACCGAAGTCCTTCAGAAGATGCATGTGCCGGAACATCGGCTCCGGATTTTTGGTGCAGAAGCCGATGCAGTCAACTACAGACGGATCGAGAAGGTAGCGGCTGACCTGACCGGGGTCATAGGGGTTGCGCACGCAGACGAAGCCCTCCTTCAGCCTGTTTGCGAACCAGTCCGCGTAGAACGCGGGAATATCCGTTCTTTGTCCCGTGTTTATGATCATGGCGCGTCAACGTCCTTTCAGGATACAGTCTGTACGGTTTCTTCTGCATATAACTTCGTTAGGTACCTCTGCGTGGCGCTTCGGCGGTGAACCTCGGAGGCGTACTTCGGCTGTGTATTTCTCTTCAAGATCCGCCAATTCAAATCGCGAGATCAAGCTCCCGCACGTGTCCTGCGCGGTTTGCAGTATCAACGGTGAAACGTCTTTACCGGCATCGTCTTTACCGGCTTCGTCGTATTCAAAAAAAATGATCGTGTTCCCCGTAAATCATTTTTTAAACACAAAACCAGGATGCAAAACCGATACCGGAAAGCGCTTCAGCCCTTTTCGCCTGAATATCTATTGTCGAGCAGGGGTTTTCCGTCCTTATCCACTAACACCGTAAGACCGCCGATATTGGTCCAGTGCGCCAGCAGATACTGAACGCCTGTCTCCTTGTCTACAATTATGCGGGTCCCCTGCATGATACCTTTTTCTTCAATAAATTCGAATCTGTTATCCATAGCTTAACTCCTCAATAATCCATTGACGCTAAAAATCGTCTTTCTGAAACGTTATACCGTCTTACTAAAAGCTATATCGTCCTGCCTAAATGCTGCCGTACGGTCAGGGAAGGGCAATCCTGCATATGTTTACGCTCGCCAATAATGCCCGGTGGATCTTCCCGCGAATCTTGCAGCGACACGCACTTCGCTCACTCCGCGGCTTCTGCGGCATCCGGTAAATATTTCGCGCGGTAATCCCTGAACAGCCTTGTGTACTCCGGATTGTTTTCGGACTTGACCTGACGCAGATAGTCGTGAGGCCGGAAAGCCGCTTCCTCCGCTTCAAGCACAGCCACCGCAATATTGGAGCAGTGGTCGGAAATACGCTCGTAGCAGGTCAGCGTGTCCGACAGAACGAAGCCCCTTTCCAACGTGCAAAGGCCCGTTTGAAGCCTTGCAATATGGCTCTCTCTGCATTTGTTCACCAGCAGATCGATGACCTGCTCCAGCGGCTCGATCTTTCTTGCCAGCTCCGGGTCCGTCTTTTCGTATGCCTGAACCGTAAGCGTTATGATCTCGGTCACGGCGCTTGCCAGCGTTTTAAGCTCCGCTCCGGCCTGTTCGGACACCTGCAGCTTCTTGTCGCGGATCTCCTCGGCGCTTTTTACAAGCTCCAGCGCGTGGTCGCTGATACGCTCCAGATTCCCGATGGAATGGAGCATTTTGGCGATCTTAAGGTTGTCGTTAAAGGAGACGTTGCTCGCCGACAATTTGATCAGGTACGTCCCCAGCCTGTCTTCGTAGGTGTCGACCTGTGCCTCGCTTTCGCGGATCTCCTCTCCCCGTTTTTGGTCGTGATTGAAATAGTTCTCAATCGCTTTTATGACAGAGGCGCCTGCTATTTCCGCCATTTCCGCGGTGAAGGCCTCGCACTTTGCCACCGCCACGGAGGGGGTCTTGAACAGCCTTTCATCAAGGAAGGCGATCTGCGCCTGCGGTTCGCCGGTGACGACCTTTTCCGCCAGCCTGACCAGCAATTTGGAGAAGGGCAGCAGCAGCAAAGTCGTTCCGATGTTGAATATACTGTGGCAGACCGCGATGCCCACCGGATTGATGGAGCTGTCGATAAACGGGAATTTTAAAATCGCGTGCAATCCGTAAAACAGTATCATAAAGAAGGTGGTGCCGATAAGGTTAAAGGAGAGGTGGATCACCGAGACCCTTTTGGCGTTACGGTTGACGCCGATGCTGGAAAGCAGCGCGGTCGCACACGTGCCGATGTTCTGGCCCATTATTATCGGGATGGCGATGCCGTAGGTGATGCCCCCGGTAAGAGAAAGCGCCTGCAGCATTCCGACGCTGGCGGCGGAGCTTTGAATGACCGCGGTGACGACCATTCCGGTAAGTACGCCGAGGAAAGGATTTTTGAAAAACGTCAGCAGGCTCGCGAAGGCCGGGCTGTCCGCCAACGGAGCAACGGACCCGCTCATCAGCAGCATTCCGTACATCAGTATGGCAAATCCGACAAGGCTGTTGCCGACCTCCTTCTTCTTCGGCATTTTTGACAGCATGATCAGAATGATTCCGAGGAAGGCAAGCAGCGGCGAGAATGATTCCGGCTTCAGCATTTTGACGACCACGTTCTCGCCTGAGACGCCAATAAGACTCATCAGCCAGGCGGTGATCGTTGTTCCTATGTTTGAGCCCATGATGATGCCGACGGTGTTCGAAAGACTCATAAGTCCCGAGTTCACGAGACCCACCAGCATGACCGTTACGGCGGAGGAGCTCTGCGTCGCGACTGTGATGACGCAGCCCAAAAGCAGCCCGAGAATCCGGTTTTTAGTCAATTTATTGATGTAAAACTCCATTTTCTCACCGGCAATCATTTTCAGACTGCCGGACATCTGATTCATTCCGTAAATGAAGAATGCCAGACCGCCCAACAAGGTGAATATTGAAAATACAGACATAAATTCCTCTCTTTTTTTATATTGGGACGTCGCCGGACATAAAAAAGACTATCACCACAACCAACAGCTGTGATAATAGTCTCGCTTCTTCGAACATACTCCGGGGACAAATCCCGTACTGACGGAATATATTGCGCTTAAGGCGCTAGCTACTCCCTAGTATCGGGTGAATGATATCATAAATCCGGCTCCGGGTCAAGGCTTTTTCCCGGTGTTTTAACCTTTAAAAAGGCTTAAAGCAGGCTTAAAACAGGCCTGAAATAAGCCTGAAAACTGCTTGAAACAGGCTTTCGGACCGGCTTTTGCAAAAAGACCGCTAAAGGGAAGAGCAGGACGCAGGCGTACGGTCGCGCACGATTTCCTCGATGCCTTCACGGAAGGCCGAATACGCCTCCTCGTCCGTGAAGTCGCGGCAGCGCATAAAAATGAGCACTCTGTCTGCGTCCACAAAACGCTCAAACCAGGTGGACAGTCCGGGCATGCAGCCGGCGTGGCTTACGATCAGCCCGAGGTCCTGCTCGCGCGAAATATGCCAGCCGAAGCCGTAGCTGATCTCGCTGCCGTTCTCGAGGGGGAGATTGCCGCTGTTGAGAATTCCCGGGGTGTACATAGTCTGCTGCTCTTCAGGTGTCAGCACGGTCCCTTCACGGAGAGCCCTGTCCCACGCCAGCATATCGAAAACGGTGGTGTAAAGGTAGTCGCATCCGTTAAGGCCGTCCGATCCCACAACGTAAGCGGAGGAATTCACGGACAGATCCGAAGGAACGAAGCTGCCTTTCTCAAGCACCATATTGCGCGCAAATCGGTCGGATGGAATGCCGTCTCTGCGTATGTGATAAACGGCTGAATCCTTCATGCCCGCCGGCTCGAACAGGTTTTTCCTCAGGAAGTCCTCAAAGCGGACGCCCGAGACCTTTTCGACTGTCTCCGCAAGCATGGAGTAGCCCGCGTCGGAGTAGCAGTATTGCTCGCCGGGAGGGGCAAGCGGGGCGTCATTGCGTTCACAGACGTGCCTGAAGAACCTGCCGTTATCGGGAATCGCGTTTTCTTTTTCCGTGAGCTCCCTGACAAGCGCGCTGACGTCGTGATTGGGAATACCGCTCGTGTGGTTGAGCAGCCGCCTGACCGTGACGCCCCTGTACGGAAAATCCGGGAAGTACCTCGCAAGCTCATCATCAAGGCTCAGCTTGCCTTCTCTTACAAGGAGCATGACAGCCGCGGCGGTAAAATGCTTGGTGACCGAGGCCATCTCAAAAATGCTGTCCTCTTGAAGCGGCAGCCTGTTATCGGGATCTCGCCAGCCGACGGCGCCTTTAGATACGATCTCGCCTTTTTCGGCATAAAGCCAGGCTCCGTTGAAGCTGCCC
>JAGDAX010000138.1 GCA_017848335.1 Clostridia bacterium
AACGGAAATACGATCGAAGCGATCACCGTCAATGCAATCAATACGGTCAAAAAACTTTTGGCGTTCTTCTTCATTTTTATTCTCCCAAAAAGCCGGTAAATACTTCACTGAAGCCGGGCGCTGCCCGGCAATGACAAAAAAACAGCGGATATGGAGCAAAAAGCAGCACCCGCATCTATTGTATAGATTTTAGCATAAAAAAGGGGGAAAGTTCAATTATTTTTAGTGGCCGTCGGAGCGCCGGAGCGTGCGGCGAAAGGCCCCGCAGCTTGAATAAAACCGCGGGGCCTTGCTTTGCATATTTTTCTTATTCAGCGCCTTGGGGCGCAGGTTCCTGGCGGGCCGGTTCAGCGCGCCGCGTCTGCCTGCTTCACTCCTTCTTCCTTGTGAGGACGGTGACCGCGATGATGATCATGCTGCAGAGGATTATTGTCGCGAACACCCAGCGGAAGTCGCTGTCGTATGTGACAGGCGTATCGGGATGGTCGTCGGTAGGCTCGGGAGTCTCCGTCGGTTCACCGGTTTCCGTCGGCGTCTCGGCAGGCGTCTCAGTCGGTGTTTCGGTCGGCGTCTCCGCAGGCTCTTCGGAGGGAGTCTCGGTGGGCTCCGGAGGATTGTCGGGCTCGATGTGCCTGTACAGGATCACGACGAACCTTGAGCCGGTCTGGCCGCTGGTGCAGGTCACGAGCACCGCAATTTGCGACGACTGCGGGTATGCGCGGAGCTCTTCGAGCGTCTCGCTCCTGAGGAGGATCGCGTTGTCCTCAAGGAAAGTGCAGAAGCCCTCGAAGTCGCCGTTCCAATGGGACGGGTCGAACAGTCTTGTCTCGCTGTCCAGAGCGTCGGCGGTGGCAATTATCGTGTAATCGTATTGTCCCTGATCGGTGATTATCGACGCGCTCTTATTGTCCGCAAAGAAATCCGGGTCGCGGTACTTGTCGAGGTCGCCGAACATGAGGCCTCTTTCGACGTGGTGCCCGTAAATGATCAGGTGCGGGTCCGAGAAGTCGCTGCTGTTCCTGTAGTCCAGGAAGATGCTTCCGGCGAGGGAGAACTCACCGTAAACGTCGCGGCTCATGTAATATGCGTTGTCGGCGGCCTGCACCACAGGGTAATCGATGCCGGTGTTGTCGACGGTGAGCCACGCGAGAATATCTGGGTTGACGGCACGAAGCGCCTCGAAGGCTGTCCGGGAATCCTTGCCGGGCTCGCCGCCTTCAGGCTTCAAATCAAGCAAAGATCTGTAAACATCCCCGGCGGCGCGGTAGACTCTGGTGTTTGACCAGAGAACGTAACCGGACACCAGCATGATGCCTGCCATCAGGAATGCCACAACCACTGCTGCAACTGTGTTAAAGCCCTTCAATGCCTTCATAACGTCATGTGCCTCAAAAGCGCGATAACCTTCGCGCCGATATCTTTTGTATAGACAAAACCAAATAATCTGCTGTCAGCGGCCTGAGTCCTGTAATCGCCCAGAACGTATACAGCGTCTGCCGGCACTGTGACCGGGCCCTCCCAGCCTTCGGGGGCCGCAGTGGGAAACACAACGTCCGACGTCTGCGCGACTCCGTTCACGAGAAGCCTGCCCTCTGCGCTGAAATCCACCGTGTCTCCGCCCTTTGCGACGATCCTCCCGCAATGCTCGGCGCCTCCGGCCTTGTATATCACGACTTCGTTCTTAATGAAGGAAGGTCTGAAATACGTCAGCACCAGGTCGCCGTCGCGAAAAGCCGGGTACATGTCGTTGCCGCTTATGATCTTCAGCCCGAAAATCAGCGAGAATATAATGACAATCGCCGCCACGATCATAAGCAGCACCACCGTGCCGGTGAGCGATGAGCGGGTCTCGTACCTTTTGAGTATTCTGCCGCGTCTCTGATTGATGATATCTCTCTCGGAAGACAGCGGGTTCATCGATTCCATCGTCTGTTTCATTGGGCAATCTATGGTAAAAGCGGTTTCGCTGCGGAAAGCGTTCCCGCCTGAGTTTGTCAGGTAAAGCGGCGGCCTTCGGGCGTATGCCGCGCCGCCGGCATTGTCTTAAGCATTGCTGTCGCCTTCAGCGCAGAAGGCGTTGTCTTAGGTGCTGTCTTAGGCCTTGCCGTCGCCTTCAGCGCCGCCTGCCGTATCCTCATCCCTGCCGTCGCCTTCAGCGCCGCCTGCCGTATCATCATCCCTGCCGTCGCAGGACGTGTCAACGGCATCGCTGCCGCCGCGCAACGCAGCAAGAGCCGCCTCATATCCGGCCTTTTGGGCAACCAGCAGCTTCTCGTAAAGGGCGTTGATCTCGCCTATCTTTTTCCAGACGTCGGCTTCATCAACGCCGCCTATGCGTTTTTTGAACTTCACCGTTTTCAGATAATCGATAACGGCCTGTTCCTCCGCGCCCGGTGCGGGCGCGGAGTCAGTTAATTCTTTTTTCTTCATTTGAAAAATCTCAAATACTTTCGTTTGCCCCGGAGATCATTCGCCGAGGTAAGCCTTCCTCTTCCTGATCGCGATAAACACTGCCGCCGCCAGGACTGCCGCAAACGCTGTGACGAAGAGGACCACGAAGGGAGTGTTGCCAAGGACAACGCCCACGTCGATGGTGGCGTCCTTGTTGTTGGTGATGGTGACCTTGTCAAGGCTGTCGGAAACGGTACCCTCCGCGAACGTCTCTGCCCAGGTGCCTTCGTAAACGGTGTCGCCCGTCTCGGTGGCCTTGTCGAAAACGTATTCGGGGATATCATATTCGTCCTCGGAATAGTCAGCCTCTTTTACGGTGTACGTCACGCCGTCGGGAATGTTCTCGAAGGTGACGGACTCGCCGTTGCCGAGAGTGATCGTGACGGAGGTGGAACCTGTCCAGTCCGCAGCAATGGTCTCTGCGCCGTAGGTGATGGGGCTCATGACGGTCTTGCCGGTCGGAGCGGTGAACTCGACGGTGACGTCGAACGTCTTCGCCAGGTCAGCCATGTTACCGGTGATCTTCTTGGTGACGGTAAGAGAGCCGTGCCCGTAAATGTTGGTGAGAGCCTCGACCTTGTCGTCCTCGGTGTTCTCGTAGCTTCCGTCAGTCGTGTCGGGAGCGGTCTTGTGCATGGTCACCTGGGAGGCGCCGATGTCGGTGCGGTCGTAGGGGTTGTCAGCGGTGACAACGACGTGGAGATAATATTCTTCATCATACGTGACGCCCGCGGTAACGCCCTCGATCTCGGTGAGCTTGTACCAGTAGTCGCCTACTCCGGCATCCGTGTAATCGGGCAGCTCAACGGTCACAGTGTCGGTTCCGTCGCCGATCGTGATCTCATAGGAGGTCTCTGCAAAGGCCGGGATCTCGGTCTTGCCGATCTCGCGGTTGAAGGAAGCGAAGGGCTCAATGGTGAATTCCACGGTCTCCGTGAAATATTCCTCGGTGTCAAGCACTTCGTCCTCGTCGTCGTAGCCTTCCTGTCCGAGGTAGATCTTATCGATCGTGATCTCCTCGATGTACTCGACGGGCTCTGCGCGGACAAGGCGGACCTCATTCGCGTCAACGTCTGAAATCGCAATGACCCAGCCTTCGTGGTCGGAGGTGAACACGGAAGCAAGCTCTGCGTTGTTGGCCAGGAAGCCGCCGGTAAGGAAGCTTGACGACTGGGCATCGGGATCGGTGTCCTCGTACTCGTCGCCCCAGAGAGCGGGGTCGGAGAGTCCTATTGACGCGCCGGTAAGGTCGCCCACCATGGCGGGAGCGTCCGTGCTCAAAACGTTGAGGTTGTTGAGCTTGCCGCCGAAGGTATTGTTCTGGATAACAGTTGCGCCGGAGATGGTGAGAGGCGAATCCTCATCGTAATAGACGCCCGCGCCGATCTCGCCTGAAGTGTTGCCGGTGATGACCGTGTCATTGACGGTGGTTTCTCCGCCGTCAACGTTTTCGATAAGGAGGATGCCGCCGCCGCTTCCGACAGCTGCATTATCGGTAATTTCGCATCCGTCGATCTCGGTCTTTGTCCAGTCGCCGTACACGCAGACACCTGCGCCTTCGCCGGCTTCGTTGCCGGTGATGACCGCGTCACTGATCGTGACGGGATTGGAGTTGACGAGGAAGAGGAATACGCCGCCGCCCATGCCTTCGGCTACGTTGTCGGATATTTCACCGCCGTTGATGTAAAGGCCCGGATCGTCTGCACGGCCCACTGAGAGAGCGGGTCCTATAGGCTGTGCGGTCTGGTAGTAGAGGCCCGACGCAAAGACGCCTGCGCCGTCCGCGGCAGTGTTTCCGGTAATGGTGCCGTCGTTGATCTCCACCTTGCTCTGGATGTTGCCCCAGCTGTTCTCAAGATAATATTCTCCGCTTGAGTAAAGCAGGGCCACGCCGCCGCCGAGATGCTCCGCATCGCAGTTGCTGATAGTACCGCCGTTCATAATGAAGGACGAGCCGGAAGTGACGCAAACACCGCCGCCGACGCCGGGCGCGTTGTAGTTGCTTATATAGGGAGAAGAAACCGAACAGCTGTCGATGAGACCGTCGTCCATTATGAACAGACCGCCTGCGTAAACACATACGCCGCCGCCGTAGGCTATGCCCCAGTTGCCGCCCGGATCACTGACGCTGCAGTTCTCGATGGTTCCGCCGAACATATGGAACGTACCGCCCTCTATGCTGACGCCACCGCCGAAATAAGCCACACCCTGATGGTCCTTCAGCGTGACGTGCTCGTACATGTTAACGGTCGAACCTGTCCTGACGTAAACAATACCGGGAACGTAAGCGTCCGAGCCGCTCGTTATGATAAGCTCAGAGCTGCCGTCGCCAAGGTTCAGTACCGCGCCCTTGTCGACAGAGAGTCCGTGGAACTGACCGGAACGGGTCTCGAAGGTCAGAGTGTTGCCGTTACCGACAAGTGTTACCTCTATGCCGGCGGTCTCAAACCCGAGCTTATCGTTCACGGTGATATCGTGTGTAAGATTGATAATATAGCTGCCTGCGCCGGTGTTCTTGATATTGTTTACCGCCTGCAGGAGCTCCTCTGCCGTGCCTGCGTTGTAGACCACTTCGCCGGCCGCAAGGACCACGGTTGCGAAGCTGCCCGCGATCAGAAGGATCGACAGCAGTACGGGAATTATCTTTGTAACCATAAAATTACGCATTGTAGGAAACCTCCTATAAATAGATTAAAAATAAAACAGTAACTTTTTCTGCAATTTCGGTTCGGGATATCGGATCGATCGGATCAGCAGAATTGACCGGATCGTCGGTCGAGCTGACCGGATCGTCAGTCGATATCGCCCGAATCGCGTCTGCGCTTTGAACCTGCCAGCACCGCGGCGGCAAGTATCATAATTACCGCGGAGGCGGAAATCATGAAGATGAAGGGCTTGCTTTGGATAATGACGCCCACGTCGAGCTCAGCGTTCTTGACGTTGGTGATGGTC
This sequence comes from Clostridia bacterium, assembly GCA_017848335.1. GTDB lineage: Bacteria > Bacillota > Clostridia > UBA1212 > UBA1212 > UBA1212. Next base: position 5,404 of record JAGDAX010000138.1, read on the forward strand.
ACCTTGTCCTTGCTGTCCGAGATCGTGCCGGTGGCGTAAGTATCGGCCCAGCCTCTCGAGTCTATAACGACGTCGCCCTCCTCGGCGGGCTTGTCGAACACATAGTAAGGAATCTCGTACCCTTCGCTTGAATAATCGACCTCAACGACCTTGTAGGTGACGCCGTCGGGAATATTCTCGAAGGTGATCTCCTCGTTGTGGCCCAGCGTTACGGTAACGGTGCTCGTGCCCTTCCAGCCGGGCTCAATGGTCTCTGTCCCATAGGTGATGGGGCCCATGACGACCTTGTCCCCGGGGGCCGTGAACACAACGATGACGTCGAATCGCTTGGCAAGATCCGCCATATTGCCGGTGACCTCGTTGCGTACGGTAAGGTCGCCGTGACCGTAAATGTTGGAGAGCGTCTCTGCCTTGTCGGCCTCGGTGTTCTCGTAGCTTCCGTCAGTCGTGTCGGGAGCGGTCTTGTGCATCGTCACCTGTGAAACGCCGATATCGGTGACGTCGTAAGGATTGTCGGCGGTGACGACTATATGGAGATAGTATTCCGTGTCATAGGTGACGCCTGCGGTATCGCCCTCGACCTCGGTAAGCTTGTACCAGTAGTCGCCCAGTCCCGCGCCGGTAAAATCGGGCAGCTCAACGGTCACGGTGTCGGATCCGTCGCCTACGGTTATCTCGTAGGAGGCTTCCGCGAAGGCCGGGATCACGGTCTTGCCGGTCTCGCGGTTAAAGGAGGCGAAGGGCTCAATCGTGAATTCCACCGTCTCCGTGAAGTATTCCTCGGTGTCGATCGGTTCGTCCTCGTCGTCGTAGCCTTCCTTGCCGAAATAGGTCTTGTCTATCGTGATCTCCTCGATGTACTCGACGGGCTCAATGCGTACAAGGCGAACCTCATTCGCGTCAACGTCGGAGATCGCCACCACCCAGCCGGGGTGGTCGGAGGTGAACACGGAAGCAAGCTCCGCGTTGTTGGCCAGGAAGCCGCCTGTAAGGAAGCTTGAGGATTGGGCGTCAGGATCGGTGTCCTCGTACTCGTCGCCCCAGAGAGCGGGGTCGGAGAGTCCTATTGACGCGCCCGTAAGGTCGCCCACCATGGGAAGGGCTTCCGTGCTCAAAACGTTGAGATTGTTGAGCTTGCCGTCGAAGGTATTGTTCTGAATAACAGTCGCGCCTGCGACGAGGAACTGCGATGAAACGTCATAATAAACGCCCGCGCCTATCTCACCGGAGGTGTTGCCGGTGATGGTCGTATCCTTCAGCGTCGTCTTGCCGCCGGACATATTCTGAACCATGAGCAGACCGCCGCCCGTGCCTGTGGAAACGTTATCGGTAATCGTGCAGCCGTCAATGTCCGTCTGCGTCCAGTAGCCGTATATCTCAATGCCGGCGCCGTTCGCAGCGGTATTGCCGGTGATCAGCGCGTTGTGAATATTCGCGGCAATAGCCGGTCTCATCATCATGACGAGTACGCCGCCGCCCATATCCGCGGCTTCATTGTTGGAGATGGTGCCGCCGTTAATATGGAGTCCGGGGCTCACCGTATCACCGATGGCCGGATTGTCCGTCGCAAGCGCATACACGAGGTTATAGATGTAAGCAGACGCAAAAACGCCTGCGCCGCTGTCCGCGGTGTTCCCGTCGATAGTACCGCCGTTCATGACGAAAGCGCTGTTAAGATAGCCGAACTGTCCTCCGGCATTCAGCAGCTCGTCGTAGGAGGTGTCAAGCGCTACGCCTCCGCCGAAATTGGTGGCGTCACAATTCTCGATAACACCGCCGTTCATCTCGAACAGAGAACCGCCTGTCACAAATACGCCGCCGCCCATAGCCGTAAAGCAGCGGTTTGGATCGTCCGCGTCAATAAAATCCGAGTGCGCGAAGCATTCGGAAATCAGACCGTCGTCCATAATGAACGTGCCGCCGCCGTAAACGGCCACACCGCCGCCGAAGCACACGGATCCGCGGGATATGCCGCAGTTTTCGATGGTTCCGCCGTACATATGGAACGTTCCGCCTTCAACGGTGACGCCGCCGCCGTAATAGGTAGTAGTCACGTTGTCCTTTATGGTGACCTTGTCGAGCATATTGACGGTCGAGGGCGCCTCATATATGTAAATAAGGCCCGGGTTATTGGTAGTCGTCCTTCCGACAAGCGTAAGCTCTGTCAAGCCGTCGCCCAGCGTAAGCTCAGCGCCTCTGTCAACGGTGATATAGGCGCCCCAGCTCGTGAAGCTTACGGAGTAGTTGTTGCCTATGATCGTCGTAGCGGTGCCGCTCTTCCTGAAAGCGATCGAGTCGGTCATGGTGATATTGCCCGTAAGGTTTATAATGAAATTACCTCCGCTCGAGGCATTGATCGCGTTGACTGCGGAGCTAAGCTCGGCGGCTGTGGATACGTTGTAAGTAACCTCGCCTTCGGCAAACACCGCGGCCGCGAATATGCCTGTCACCAGAAACAGCGACAAAATAACAGGAAGCAGCTTCCGCGTAATAAATACGTGCATAGTTAATCCTCCGTCAAAAATGTATAATTACATCAAGGGAAGAATCCGGTCAGATTCGGATTCGGAATTCCGCGCAAAGCGTAAAAGCAGATAATAACGCAGATTTTGTCAGGGCTTAAATGTTCCCTGCTTTTAGGGACCTCAGAGAAGGGCCCCCGAAAAAAACTCGAGAAGACCTCGAACAGACTGTCAGACGACCGCAGACGGAAGAACATCCGGAAACGCGCGAATCATCCTATTTTGTTAATTTTAACACAAAAAAATTACGTCCGTCAACGATTTTACAAAAAATTCGGCGATTTAGGGAGATTTCGCTTGATTCCTGTAGTTTTTCCCGGGAAATATGCCGGATTTTCCGGAATTATCCGAGTTTGATCCGTTTTAGAGTTAAAACGCAATCATCATTGTATTAATACAACCGATTTTTTACAAAAAACAGCGATCATTCTCGTTTTTCCCCGATTTTCTTGTTTTGCGCGTTTTTTTGCGGTTTTCCTGACGATATCTGTATTTTTTGTCATACAGTAGTGATTTCATGCATATAATTGATAAGCTTTGGCAAAAAGCATGTCAAAAGGCGTGTCAAAATGACGGGCCGTCCGCGCTTCACCTGCAGTTCAGGAACGGTCTTATCGCGCTCAAAAATACGTTCGGGAGCACGTTCACCACGTTCAGTTTGCGTTCAGGCTTCGCGTTCACCCGCGTTCAGTTTGCGTTTTAATCTCGCGTTCACCCGCGTTCATAAAATTCAAAAATCGTTTGTAACAGCCACCCGGATATTATATAATTCAACTATCGGACGTTGCTGCGCGGATATCGGCGCGGCGTGAGTCTTTTTGTGTTATTCGCGGTTTATCTATGCGCGTTTCTTTCAAGCGTTCCGACGTTCTGCGGGCGCCTGCGTGAAAGGAGAAATTCAAATGAAAAAAACCACAGTTCTGAGCTTCGCGAACAACAAGGGCGGCAGCGGCAAATCAACCACCTGCGCCAACGTTGCGTGCGCTCTGGGCATTTCAGGCAAAAAGATCCTCGTTATTGACGGGGATATGCAGCTCAACCTGTCCCTTTCCTTCTTCGACGAGGACAAGGTCTTTGAGCTGGCCTCCGGTGACAGGAATATCTACCGCGTCATCAAGGGGCAGACGGCCTTCGGGGACTGCATTACGAAGACGGGCTGCAAAAACGTGGATATCGTCTGCTCCTCCACCCTGATGAGCGGCGTCGAGTTCGAGCTCTTCCCGAGAATGCAGCGGGAATTCGTGCTCAGGAAGGCAATGGCGGACGTTGTCGCGCAGGGGATATACGATTATATCCTCATTGACGCGCCTCCGACACTGGGCACGTGGGTCATCAATATTCTCGCGGCGTCGGACAAGGTGATCATTCCGGTGGAAGCGTCGCCCTGGGGGCTTTTCGGGCTCGCGAATATGTTCGAGTTCATCGACTCCATCAGGGAGGTGGCGCCGGACCTCGAGATTCTCGGCATCACCGTCACCAAGGTTTCGGAGCGCAAAAATTATTTCAAGCAGACGATGGCCACACTCAGCGAGACGGACGCCTACGTGTTCAAGAATTACGTGCGCGTGGACGTGAACGTCGAGAAGGCGCAGGACGAGAGCATGCCCGTGATAGTATTCAACCCCAAATGCCGCAGCGCCGGCGAATTCAAACTACTTGCAGAGGAGATACACAAAAAATGTCGATAGGAAAAAGCAGCATCAGCCGCGCCGGCAAGGCTTCTTCCGGCAGCGCAAGGTTTATTTTCAGCGAGAATGAGAAGGCCTCCCCCGAGGGCGTCGCCGGGGCACCGGAGGTTCAGGAAGAGGAATCGGCAGACGTTCAGGGAGCGGAGATTGCAGACGCTCCTGCAGCCGGGAAGGCCGACGCTCCTGCAGCCGGGAAGAAAGGCCGCGGCAAGGCAGACGTTCCTGCTAATAAGAAGGCAGACGTACCTGCTGATAAGAAGGCAGACGTTCCTGCTAAAAGGAAGGCAGACGGCAAAGCGGCCGGCGCTCCTGCAGATAAAAAGGCCGAAGGCAAAGCGGCAGATAAAAAAGAGCAGGCTCCCGTAAAGGCTGCGGCTCCCACAAAGAGCACCAAAGCCCCTGCGAAGAGCGCGAAGGCCGCGAAGGCTCCCGCGAAGGCTGCGGCTCCCGTGAAGAAGGCTCCACCCGCGAAGGCTGCGGCTCCCGTGAAGAAGGCTCCACCCGCGAAGGCTGCGGCTCCCGTGAAGGCTGAGAAAGCGCCCTCAAAGAAGGCTGCAGATACCAGGCCCTCCGGCGAAAGCGATCTCAAATACGTTGCCCTTTCACTGGTGGATCCTTCCTACGCAAGGCTGCCTGACTTCAAGAAAGACGGCCACACACGACTCACCGAATCGGTCAAAAAGTACGGTATTCTCGTGCCGGTCATTCTGAGGCCCTCCAAGGCCGAACCCGGCAAGTACCGCATCATTTCCGGCAACAGAAGGTTCTACGCCGCCAGAGACGCAGGCCTCGAGGCCGTCCCCGCGCTGATCATCGAATGCGATGACAGGGAGGCCGTAGACATTTACACCGAGGTCGAGAACGAGTCGCTGCAGGACAACGTGTATTCCGCTAAAGCAAGGGAAAATACGGTCGTGCGCGAGTCCGCGGACACGGCCTCGAACACCCCCGAGCCTGCTGCGCCGAAGCCCGATCACACAAAGGCCCCTTCCCCGACAAGACCTTCAGGACCGGCGCAAAAACGCACCGCCGGGAATTCGCGCGATACGGACACCTCCGGTAAGCCTGCCGACGGTCAATGGACGGTTTACGAAGAGCTGCCGACTTTCCTGCTGTAAGAGCCGTTTGCGCAACTACAAGGACAGCCGCTGCACCCGGCACTCATAACCTGACTACCACGCATAGGAAACGTCATGAAACAAAACAAAAACAAATACAAAAACGAAATCAAAAACTTCCTGAACTTCCTGGACGCCACGCCGTCGACCTACCTCGTGATCGAGGAGCTCCGCAGGATGCTCGACAATGCCGGCGCGGAGGAGACCGACGTCAGCAGCATAGCTGATTTGATTCCCGGGAAGCTTTATTACGTCTGCTACCAGGAAAACATACTGGCCGCCTTTGTGTCCGGCGCAAAACCGCAGAAGGCCAATATTGCTGCGGCGCACACGGATTATCCGCTTTTCAAGATCAAAGCCCCCACCCTCAGGACAGGCGCGGGCACGCTGCGCATCAACGTCGAGCTTTACGGCGGCACCATTTTCCACACCTGGATGGACAGGGCCCTGAAGGTCTGCGGCCGCGTGTATTACGAATCCGACGGCGGAATCAAGTCCTTTGACAGCGCAGACTTCGGCCCGCGTTTTGTGATTCCCAACGCCTCGCTGCACATGAACCGCGGCGTCAACGACGGCATGAAATTCAGCGTGCAGAACCAGCTTCTGCCGGTTTTCGGCCTTGGCGAGGACGACGCAAACGAGGCCTTTCTGAACCTCCTCTGCTCAAGGATCGCGAAGGACAGCGACGGCGCAGCGAAGCCTCTTCCTGCGGACATCAAGGGGCTGGATCTTTCCGTCGTAACAGCGGAAAAAGCCTTCCTTTGGGGAAATTCCAACGAGTTCATCAACTCGGCGGGTCTTGACGACAGGGGCATGGTCTATGCGATATTCTCGGGCCTTGCACACGCGTGCGGGGACGGCGGCGCTTCACGCTTCGGCGACCTCAACGTTGCCATCGCATTCAACAACGAGGAATGCGGCTCGGGCACCTTCGGCGGCGCAAAAAGTGTCTTCCCCGAGGAGCTCATCAAGCTTCTTTGCGCGAAATTCGCCCCCGGCCTCCACTATCTCGATTTTCTCAAGAGCAGCCTGCTGATCTCAGCGGACATGGGCCACGCGACGCACCCCTCTTTCCAGGAATTCGCGGATCCTGTGTCGCCGATCATCCCCGGCAAGGGCATCGTTCTCAAAACGTCCTGGAATCAATCCTACTCCACCGACGCGGGCGCTATGGCGGCCTTCAGGAGCCTCTGTGAACGCAGCGGCATCCCCTACCAGGTATTCACCAACAACAGCGACCGGGGCGGCGGCGGCACCATCGGGCCGATTCTGTCCTCCAAGCTCGGCATCAGAACCTGCGACGTGGGCAATCCGCTGTACGCCATGCATTCCCTGAGGGAATCGGAAGCCGCGGCTGACCAGATCACGGCAGCCGAGCTGTTTGAGGCATTCTTTGCGTGACGATGCTCTGCGCGTCAATGCTCTGCGCAGCAATGATCTGCGTGACGATGCTCTGCGCGTCAATGCTCTGCGCAGCAATATCGACCCGTGTTTTACAGAGCGGGGCGGCCTGATACGTGGCCGCCCCGCTTTTGTGATCCATATTTTCCAATCCCCGTCCGGAAGCTTTACACAACTTTCTTCACGCGACTTTCTTCACCCGGCCTTCTTCACCCGACGTTCTTCATCCGGTGCTCTTCACAAACTTCTCCGCCTTGTCGGGCAGCATGGCCACGATACGGCCGCAGGTGTCGCACCTGAATTTAAACTCGACGCCCACGCGCACCACTGTCCAGCCTTTGCCGCCGCAGGGGTGCTGCTTGCGTGATATTATTTTCTGGTCAAGCTGCAGATCAATCATAATCAGATACCGTCTCTCCGCTCATTCAGGCTTCCCCTGCCCGGAAAAAGTCCCGTCAGGCCCCGGCGTTTTCCTCCTCCAGCCGCTTTTTCCACTGTTCCTTCGTCATCAAAACCGTGCGCGGCTTGCTGCCGTCGCTTCCCGAGAGAAGCCCCATTGCCTCCAGCGAGTCGATGATCCGCGCCGCTCTTCCGTAGCCGAGGCGCATTCTCCGCTGCAGGCTTGACGTGGAGATCGCGCCCTGAGAGAGCGCCAGCTCAGCAGCCTCGCATATCAGCCTGTAATCCTGGTCGGCGTCGTCCATGCCCTGATCGGATTCGCGGTCCTTGCCCTTGTCCTTCTGGTTCTGCTCCGCAGCCACGGCGATCGCCTCGGTCACCTCGTCGTCAAACTCGGGGGCGCCGTAAGAATTCCTGATGTGATTGACCACGCGCTCCACCTCTTCGTCCGAGACAAAAGCGCACTGCACTCTGACGGACTTGGTGAAGCCCAGCGGGTGGTAAAGCATATCGCCGCGCCCGAGAAGCTTTTCAGCCCCGACGGTGTCGAGGATCGTCCTTGAGTCGATCTGCGAAGCCACCGCGAATGCAATTCTCGAGGGAATGTTCGCCTTGATGATACCGGTTATGACGTCCACCGAAGGCCTCTGCGTTGCGATCACCAGATGAACTCCGGCGGCCCTTGCCTTCTGGGCCAGCCTTATTATGGATTTTTCCACGTCCTGAGGCGCGGCCATCATAAGGTCGGCCAGCTCGTCGATAATGATCACGATCTGGGGGATCTTCTCGAGCTTTGCCATCTCGGGCTTTTCCTTGATTCCGCGGTTGTAATTCGCCAGGTCGCGCACGTTGTTTTCCGCAAAAAGCTTGTACCTCCGCTCAACCTCGGCCACCGCCCAGGACAGCGCGGCGGATGCCTTCCTGGGCTCAGTCACCACCGGGATCAGCAGGTGGGGAATGTTGTTGTAGATGCCCAGCTCCACCACCTTGGGGTCGATCATGATAAATTTGACCTCGTCCGGCGCGGCGTTGAAGAGAATGCCCATGATCAGGGTGTTGATGCAGACGCTCTTGCCCGAGCCCGTCGATCCGGCGATCAGAAGGTGCGGCATCTTGTTCAGGTCCGCGAGCACCGTCCGCCCGTCAATGTCCTTCCCCAGCGCCACGGAGAGCTTCGACTTGGCCGTCCTGTACTCCGGCGTGTTCAGCACGTCGTAAATGTATACCGTGGAAGCGGTCTTGTTGGGTATCTCGATGCCTATGGCAGGCTTGCCGGGAATTGGCGCCTCCATGCGTACCGCTGACGCAGCAAGGCTGAGCGCAATGTCGTTGGTGAGCGCGACAATGCGGCTGATCTTAATGCCCTCGTCGGGCTTGAACTCGAATCTTGTGACCGCCGGGCCGCGGGTGATGCCGGTAATGCGTACGCCTATGCCGAAATTGCGGAGAGTCGTCTTGAGCTTCTCCGCGTTGCGCTCCGCTTCAAGAGTGTACAGATCCTCGTTGTCGGCGGCGTTGTCGTCCCTGTCGGTGGGCTTCACCAGGTCAAGGGGCGGGAGCTGATACCTGCGGTTCTTTTTTACGCGAATGACGCTCTGCCTGGATTTCTCGTCCGAGGGCGCGCCCGAATATGCGCCTGAATATGCGCCTGAAGAAGCTCCGGGATAAACGCCGGAAGATGCACCCGAAGCAGCTCCCGAAGAAGCGCCCGAGGGCGCGTTGTACATGTCACGCTCGGGATTTATGCCCGCGGTACCGCGCCGCCCGGGATCTGCATGCTCCCTGTTTTGGCTTCCGGCATTTGCGCTGCCGCGAT
>JAGDAX010000139.1 GCA_017848335.1 Clostridia bacterium
TTCCTTGTGAATACAGAGGGGTACCTCGACAACGGAGGAAAGCTTGGTGACGATACACGTGCTGTTTCCCTTGCCGCCGTGAGTGCCACTGTCTTCACAACCGGTCTTAAAACTGATACCATCAGCTTTGTATTTCTTACGGTTTACTATCAAGGTTGATTTGAACAATTGTTTGTTTTAACTGCATCATCAAGGAGGCGATATTATGTATTCTTTATTTTCACTAAAAAAACTTGTTTGTTTGTTTCTTGCTGTTACGATTTTTAGCTCAATGATCATTTTTTCTCATGCGGATCAAATAAAGCCTGAGACTTATGACGACCTGAAGACAGATATGTTTGCTTTTCTGGACATTCCGGAAGTTATGACCGAGGATGAATCGTTTAAGGGTTCTATGGTCGTAAGACTCGATACGGATGAGGATCCACTCAATGTCATTAGATATCTGCTTGATTTTGAGACAGAACGAAGCGTGATATTTCCGGTCGACGTAAAGTATAAAGATGCCGAGGGCATCACAAAAGACAAAAGCAATAAGCTTTATCCGACGGAGTCGTCGGACGTGTATATATACGAGACCAGGGACAATGATATTCGTACAAGTTTTCCAATCAGTGCGGAAGACGGGCTGTGTACGCGTTATAAAGATTACAGGGTGACGATAAGGCCCTGTGGCATCGCCGGCGGCGAACAGGCGAAGCTCTCCGATAACGCTTTGATTTATAGAAACGCCTTCGGTGACGGAGTCGATTTTTGTGCACGACCTTCCTTCACAGGGAATAAAACGGATATCATTTTGAATGAGAGACCTTCGCAAAACGTGTTCTCGTTTGAAGTAGACGCCGAAGGGTTAAATATCGTTAACGAAAATGGTGCGGTCGTGATATATGACAACGATGTTCCGATCGCCAAATTCGGCGAGATCTACATAAAGGATTCTGCGAAAAATTTCACATACGGAGAAGTCATCGCTGAAGGCAGTAAATTGACCCTCTTTGTCCCGGAAAAGTTTCTAGATGATCCGGAGACGCAATATCCTGTTACGGTAGACCCTGTTCTGTATTTTGTCACCACCAATGCGTATGGAAATGCCAATATTGTCGGCGCAAATCTCAGCAGCACTCAGTGTTCGCATGGCGGCACTTTGCTTGATGCGCCTATCTTGCTCTTTAACAAAACAGGGACAAATACTTATCACAATCCGATCATCAAATTCCCGAATCTCAAGCCGGTCTTGACGTCTATGGGCTCAGTGACGGGAGCGACTCTGACTCTTTACAGAGAAAGCGCCTACAGCGGCTCCTCCGCAGTGACGTTGACAGCCAGACCTTCAAAAACAAACTGGCAGGTCGGTACAAACTACGACGGCACAGTTTACACAAGTATCTATAACGGGTATACGACGACAAACAGCGCAACTTCGAACCTTAGCGCGGGTGCATCAGCTACAGGCTCCAATTCCTTTAATATCAAAAATATGGCCAATGTTTGGGCGGGCGGAAACTTGCCGGCGGTGGACGCGGGAGTTAATATCACGATAAGTAGCTTTAATTACGCGGCAAGATTTCACGGAGCCACCACAGCGACTTCGTCAAAAATGCCGAGAGTCAGTCTTTCGTACAACTATACTTCAACCGGGCAGGTGCAGGACGGCATATATATGATTTCTGCATGCCCTCAAATAACCGGCGGTACCAATAGCTACTGCATGACCCGTACGACAAACTCCGGTATTTCAAAACCTGTAAACGCATCAGAATTAGGCGTTGCTCAAAGAAATTATCCTGCAAACGGTAAAAAAAGCTATATGAAGTCTCCGATTCAACTGTTTAGAATAAAGTATACAAGCGTGGGATATACGATTCAAAGTATCGAGACTGGCGAATACTTGGCATTTGTAAACGGGACAACGCTCAAATTTGTGTCAACTGACGATAATTCAAACTATACCACAAGATGGTCTCTTGTGAAGGTTGGAAGCAACTATTACATAGTAAGTTATTTTTACCATTATCTTTTTGCTGCCAATCCTACCGGGTCCTGCGATTTATCAGTTAAACTCTATTCCGAAAGTGATGGAAGACGGTGGCGGCTTAGATTGTACATGCTGGATGTGGAACATAGAGCACAAGGAGATTGGACTACTTGCGGAGCGACATCAGTATGGATGATTTTAAATTATAAGGGTGTAGATTTAAGTGATGTTGGTATCAGGAATCCTGCGCATGTAGATGCAAATTATCAAAGCAATTTTCCTGTGAAATCTGATTATATTTATTCGCGAGGGCGTGTGGCTTCAGGACTGAGCGCCGATGGCAATGGCTTTGGATGCGAGCAGGCCGGAGCAGCATTAAACTATTATTTACCGGGACGTTATACTAATTGGCAGCATCCGTATTACACAGACAGCGTTACTTTGTCCGATTATTATAATGCCATAGCGTTTAATATTGAGAATGACTATCCTTTAGTGTTTCTTTGTATTATGGTTGCTTCAGATTCTTTCACTTACACGTCGACTGGACATTATGTGATTGTAATAGGCGCATACACAGATAGTAATAATGTTCGAAGGGTGGTGATTGCAGATCCTTATCCTACATCCGATCCGAATTTTGCGGGTAATCAAGCGTATGCCTATATTGATATCACAGTAAGCGAATTGTGGACGATAACCAGACGGAATTCAAATAATATGATCTGCAATAATTTTGTTTTACCAATCAATTATAATTAAAGCGGCTACATGAAAGGAGGTCATTTAATGAGAAGGATAATTGTTTCGTTGACGATCATTTTTGTTATTGTATTGCTTCAGTCTGCCATACTGTCTCCGGCTTACGGCGCAGAGGACGCGATTACCCGGGAAGAGGCTGCCGATCTGATCCAAAAGGCCGTCGACATCAGGACGAGCGTGGGAACTTTTTTTCAATGGTATGAGGGCGGCGCTTCCAGGGCTTTTCTTTATCGGGATATAGACATATCTGACAGAATACGACCCCAAAACAAGCCTGAGAATTATCCTTTCCATTCATTTTTTAAAGTTAAGGACGGCTTTGAACCGGAAAACGTTAAAAAGATGATAAGGGATACTTTTTCGGATCAGATTGCCTCTGCGATTATAGATAACAGCAAAGGCTTCTTCGATCTGTACTATGAGGAGGCGGGCGTTTGGTTCTACGGGTACTATTACGGCGGAGATAAGTTCAGCTTTGAGGACGGCGACAGACCCTATACGTATTTTGAGCCTTCCGAGATCGCGGACATGAAGATCCTGGACAATACCGGAGGAAAGGCTGCCGTATCCGTACCGGTCCACCGTTATTACAATCAAGCGCTGGACGGCGACGAGAACAACGCCAGGCTGACAGCTGACGTCCTTTTCTTCCTGTCGAATGAGTCCGGAAAATGGAAGATCTCAGGGACCGATTTCAGCAATATGCTTTTCAGAGCTGACAGAACTGTTGATTCGTCCGGAGAACTGACGGCGGATTTTATCAAGGAAAGCATTGTGGCCGTTGTTTCCGACATATACTCGATGACGAGACTGGCGAACTACAGGAGGCTCGATACCTACGGACGCGCAGTGGTCCCCGAGCATAGACAGAATATTATCACGAAGGAAGGACCGTATACGGGACATTCATATAACATTCTCGAGGGAGACCTGGCCCAAAAAGACACGTGGATCAATTACGCGAAGCTTTTCTGCACGGATGAAGTGGCCGAACGTTTATTGATGTTAGAAGACACGGGGCTGATAGTCGGCGTAAACGAGGGGAAAAATATAACCTTTGCTGAGGGACTTGACGCGAAAACAATGTACTACTATTATCCGTACAGCCCGCCGACGTCTTATGAGTTGGAGATTTCCGAAGGATATGGGCTTAAAAGCATCAGCGGCGATAGTTTTGAGATCCGTTTGGAGGATGATGACCACGCAATCGTGACGTATCATTTTCGCCCGTTTGCGAAGTTTGAGCAAACCGGAGAGGCAGAGATTCTCGAGCCTTTCGACGCTGAGCTCCGATACGTAAAAACAGCCGAGGGCTGGAGGCTTGGATCCGCTGATTTTATCGAAAAGCTTGATGCGTCGTATGCGAAATTCAGTCATCACAGGGCCGCAAAGGTATCAACGCCCGAAAGCGGAGACCCGGGTTCCGTCTGGTATATCCTGGCCGTGCTCGTATTTGCGGGATCTGTTTTGGTAAAAAGGAAAGCCTCCTGATGATAAAATAAAAACGTATCTAATGTTTTCATAAGTTTTATTTGCACCCCGTTTGTCAGGCATGCGGCATAATGCTGACAAGCGGGGTGCTTTAATATGCCGGGGAATACCGGACGAGAGCTACACAGGCGAATTCGGGCAGACGGTATTAGAGAGATATCAGAGACAGTGCACAGAGAAGGTCCAAGCAGCAGAGAAACAGTGAAGTCTTTTCTCCTTCTGTCTGCGCAGATGATGGCGGCGGGACTTGCCGCCGGGCATTGCGTTTCCTTGCGCGAAGACCGCGTCCGGCCTCAATTTTAAGGTGTACGATTTAAAGACCGCCTAACGGAAAAGCGGAACAGAAAAGGAATGGAAACCGGGAGGATAAAGGGAAGAAAACGGGTGGAAACCGGGTGGAAAAAAGGAGGGAAACGGGTGGAAAACACTCGGGATTTCTGTTGAAAGAAGACCCGTAAATGTGGTACAATGAATCCGTTGATTTTTTGAAGTTTCGGGCGGCCTGCGGGCAGTTTGCGGGCGGCCTTTTTATCGGGAGGACGAAATGAAAGAACTTAAAGGCGCAGCAGTATTCGGACAGTCCGGCGGCCCAACGTCGGTCATAAATTCCAGCGCGGCGGGCGTGTTCCTGACCGCTCTTGCCAGCAAGTCCATCACCGCCATGTACGGCGCGGCCAACGGCATCAAGGGCATTCTTGACGAGAAGCTTTACGATATCGGCAAGGAGGACCCGGAGGAGCTTCTGTACCTCAAAAACACCCCTTCGTCGGCTCTCGGTAGCGTCAGGTACAAGCTTGCTTCGCCCGAGGAGGACGAGACGGACTACAAGAGACTTCTCGAGGTGTTCAAAAAGTACAATATCCGCTACTTCTTCTACAACGGCGGCAACGATTCGATGGACACCTGCAACAAAGTAAGCAAATATATGCAGAAGGCCGGATACGAGTGCCGCGTCATGGGCGTTCCCAAGACCATCGACAATGACCTCTTCGGCACCGACCACTGCCCCGGCTACGGAAGCGCCGCCAAATACATTGCCACCAGCATTATGGAGGTCTACCAGGACGCCAGGGTGTACGACAAGGGCAGCATTATCGTTATGGAGATAATGGGCCGCAACGCGGGCTGGCTCACCGCCGCATCAGCTCTTGCCGGGATCAAGGGCGCGGGCCCCGACCTCATTTACCTTCCGGAGCTGCCCTTCGACAAGGAGCAGTTCATCGAGGACGCACGCAGGATCGCCAAGGCCAACAACGGCAACTGCATGGTCGCAGCCTCTGAGGGCATCAAATATGCCGACGGCACCTACGTGGCAGACAGCGGCGTGCGCGACAAGTTCGGACATGCCCAGCTCGGCGGCGTGGCAGGCACCCTCGGCAATATCCTCAAGGAAGCCATTCCCGAGTACCGCGTCAGGACCATCGAGCTCAGCCTGCTCCAGAGATGCGCGTCGCACTGCGGCTCAAAGCGCGACGTGGAGGAGGCCTTCAACGCCGGCAAGACCGCCGTCAGGATGGCCCTCAAGGGCATGACCGACTACTGCGTAGGCTTCGAGCGCGTCATGAAGGACGGCAATTACAGCTGCAAAATGAAGCTCATCCCGCTTTCCGAGATCGCCAACACCGAGAAGAAGGTTCCCCGCTCCTGGATCAACAAAAAAGGCAACTACGTAACTGACAAGTTTATCGAATACGCGCTGCCCCTTATTCAGGGCGACGTCAAATACCCCAGGGAGGACGGCCTGCCGCGGTTCGCGAGGCTCAAGAAGGTCACTGTCAGAAAGAAGTGATCCGGAAGCTTCCGCACGGGCTTCAGATCCCGGACAGGTGCCGCGATTTCGCCTGGATCTCGGCCGGCACAGGGCGTTTCGGCGTCCGGTTAAGCACAAGGTAAGTACAAGCCGAAAGGGGTCCGCAAAGGCCCCTTTTGAGCCCTGTCCCCCGTTTCTTTTGCCTCTGGCCTCTTCTTGGCACTGATCCACCAACGACAACCACCACGAACGGACGACTACCATGGATAACACATTTGAAATAAAACGAATCCACGTTTTCCGCGAGGACGGAAAATTCAACGTATACATTTACTCGAAGGACTGCGGCTTTTACGCGGACGCAATCGATTACTTCATGAAGAAGACCGGCGCCACGGAAGGGCGCGACAGCCTTAAGGTGCACCTTTCGTGGGGGGAGAAGTATGCCGCCGTGGTGGCGGATCCGGGTCTTCGCGCGCGGCTCTGGAATAACATCCTGAGCTTTCTTTCCGTGGAGAAGCCCTCTGCCTGCGCGCTTCTTTCAGTGAGCGGCTCGAAGCACAAAATCGCGCCGGAGGCCATTTACATTACCGTCAGCACGCCCGCTTCCGCCATTCTGAACAATGAAAACGTGCGCAAAATGATGCACGACATGCTCTTTGACCTTTTCGGGGAGAACGTGCCCCTTGTTATCGGGGTGGGCGGCGACGCGGACAGCGTCCGGAGCAGCTACGTGCAGAAGTTTGATTCCGCCGAGCCTGTGAAGGTCGAATTCGACGAGGACTCGTACGAGAAGGAGATCAACGACACCATTAAAAAGAACAAGTCCCAAAAGCGCAAGGGCGGCCAGGGCTACAGCGGCGAAGGAGGCCGGCAGGGCGCAAGCAGGGGCGACTCGTACAAGGGCAGGGGCGGCTCCCGCAAAAAACGTTCGCTGACTCCGCCGGAGGGTGAGGAGCTCAGGAAGGACTCCAAGGGCAACGAGATACTTATCGGCGGCGAGATTTTTGACGAGCCTGTCCGCATGGATACCATTAATGCGGATATCGGCTATATCGCAGTGCGCGGCAAGGTTTTCAAGCTGGAGGTCAAGCAGATCCCCAGCGGCTCGTACATTGCCCTTGTCAGCATTACCGACAATACGTACTCCATCGTGGCGAAGTTCTTCTTCGACCCGGAGGATCTGCCCTTCGTGAACTCGCGTTTCGCGCCGGGCAAGTGGCTCACTGTTTACGGGGACATTATGTACGACCGCTATTCCAAGGAGCTGACGCTGCACGCCCGCAACGTGACGGCCTTTAAGCCGCCCAAAAGAGAGGACCGCGCCGGACGCAAGAGGGTGGAGCTTCATCTGCACACGACACTGAGCGCACAGGATGCCATTACAAGGCCCAAGGAGCTTATCAGGCGTGTTACCGAATGGGGACATCCTGCCGTGGCGGTGACGGATCACGGAGTGGTGCAGGCCTACCCGGATATCTTCAAGGCGGCGGCGGATCTCAAGAGCAGCGTAAAGATAATTTACGGCATAGAGTGCTACCTCACGGATCAGACCGGCAAGCAGACCAAGGAGGAGGCCAAAAACACGCCCTCCTGGCATTGCATTATTCTGGTCAGGAACCTTACGGGCCTGAAAAACCTTTACAAGCTGATTTCCAAATCGTCTCTGGATTACTTTTACAAGCGGCCCAGGATGCCCAGGTTTGAGATCGAGGCATTGCGGGAGGGGCTTATTATCGGGAGCGCCTGCTCGGAGGGCGAGCTTTACAACGCGGTGCTGAACAAGGCCGGCGACGAGGAACTTCTCAGGATGGCTTCCTTCTACGACTATCTGGAGATACAGCCCACGGCCAACAACCGCTACCTCATCCGCGAGGGCAGGGTGGATTCCGAGAAGACGCTGGAGGACGTCAACCTGAAGATACTGGAGCTTGCGGACAGGCTCGGGAAGCCCACCGTGGCCACCTGCGACGTCCACTTCCTGGACCCCGAGGACGCGATTTACCGCTGCGTGATGCAGACCGCCATGGGCTTCAAGGACGCCGACGAGCAGCCGCCGATCTTCCTCAGGACCACCGAGGAAATGCTGGACGAATTCCGCTATCTGGGGGACCGCGCCTTCGAGGTGGTGGTGGAAAATACCAACAGGATAGCGGATATGATCGAAGCTATAAGGCCTGTGCCCGCCGGCAATTTCCCGCCCTCCATTGACGGGTCCGACGAGGACTTCCGGCGCATATGCTGCGAAAAGGCGAAGGCCACCTACGGCGACCCGGTGCCTGACCACATTATGGCGCGGCTCAACAAGGAGCTGGATTCCATTATCGGGCATCACTATTCCGTGATGTACATGGCCGCCCAGAAGCTGGTGGCGCACTCCGCCGAGAACGGTTACACTGTGGGCTCCCGCGGTTCGGTGGGATCTTCGCTGGCCGCGTACATGGCCGGCATTACCGAGGTGAACGCGCTGCCGCCGCACTACCGCTGCCCGAAATGCTTCTACCAGGAGTTTTACTTTAACCAGGAATACGAGGCCGGCTGCGATATGCCCGACAAGAGCTGTCCGACCTGCGGCACGCCTCTCATCAAGGACGGCTTCGACATCCCCTTCGAGACGTTCCTGGGCTTCGACGGCGACAAGGTGCCGGATATCGACCTGAATTTCGCCTCCGAGGACCAGGCCAGGGCGCACAAATACTGCGAGGTCATGTTCGGCGCGGAGTACGTGTTCAGGGCGGGCACCATTTCCGGCCTTGCAGACCGCACCGCTAAGGGCTACGTCCGCAAATACCTTGAGGAGACGGGCCGCATGGCCACCGAGGTGGAGATCGAGCGTCTGGCTTCGGGCTTCGAGGGCGTCAAGAAGACGACCGGCCAGCACCCGGGCGGCATCATGGTGGTGCCCCGCGACAAGGAAATTTACGATTTCACGCCCATCCAGCACCCGGCGGACGACGCGGACTCCGATAAGGTAACGACGCACTTCGACTACCACTTCCTGCACGACACCATACTCAAGCTGGATATTCTCGGGCACGACGGCCCGGAGATCGTGAAGATGCTGGAGACCTTTACGGGCATCAAGGCCGACTCCGTCAACATTTCGGACCCCAGGGTGCTTTCGCTCTTCACCTCCAACGAGGAGCTGGGCCTCGATAAGGAGATCCTCCCCATCGTGATACCCACCGGCAGCCTCGGCATTCCCGAGTTCGGCACGCCCTTCGCCATCGGCCTGCTCCTGTCCACGCAGCCCAAAACCGTGTCTGAGCTGGTAAGGATCTCCGGCCTCTCCCACGGCACGGACGTCTGGCAGGGCAACGCCTCGGAGCTTATCGAGCAGCGCACCGCCACGCTCTCGGAGTGCATATGCTGCCGCGACGACATAATGCTCTACCTCATAAAAATGGGGCTGGACAAAAAAATGGCTTTCGATATAATGGAATCCGTCCGCAAGGGCAAGGTGGCGAAGCACACCGAGGGCTCCTGGGCCCTGTGGCGCGAGGAGATGCAGAAGCACAACGTGCCTGAATGGTACATGAAGTCCTGCGAGAAGATACAGTACATGTTCCCCAGGGCCCACGCCGTGGCCTACGTGCTGCTCTCCGTCCGCATGGCCTGGTTCAAGCTTTACGAGCCGCTGGCCTATTACGCCACGCGCTTCACCCTCAAGGTGAACGACTTCGACGGCGACAATATGCTCTACGGCATCAACAAGGCCACCAACGCCATGTTTGCCCTGCGCAAATCCGGCCGCTCGCTCACCGACAAGGAGGACGACCAGCTGACGATATACGACCAGGTGCTCGAAATGTACGCGCGGCACATCGAATTCCTGCCTGTGGATCTGTACAAGTCCAAGGCCACGAGGTTCGTGCCCGAGGACGGCAAGCTGAGGCCGCCCTTCTGCGCCCTGCAGGGCGTGGGCGTCTCCGCAGGCGAGGCCCTCGAGAAGACCGGCAGCACGGTGGGCGAGTACTCGAGCATCGACGACCTGCAGCAGCGCGCCAAGCTCAACAAGATCGTCATCGAGGTGCTGCGGCGCAACAACGTGCTGGCGGGGCTGCCGGAGACGGATGAGCTGTCGCTGTTTGATTTGTGAGAAAGTCAGGGCCGGGTAAAGCAAGAGGCCAGAGAGAGCTTCGCGGGCCGAGTGCCCGGTGCCCATCGCCATTCAAAACTAACCGAGAAGGAGACTGAAATGAAGCTGTTAGACGGTGCCACCGGCACGATGCTTTGGGCTCTTGCCGAAAAAAACGGCGTCCCCAAGGTGCCCGTGTGGCGATACAATATAGAGCACCCCGAATTCGTGGAGGAGGTCGCGCGTGAATATATTGACGCGGGCTCGGATATGATTCTGACCAACACCTTCGACGCCAACAGGCCGGCGGTGCGCAAGAATTCCGAATACACCGTGGAGGACGTCATCAGGGCAGGCGTTGCCATCGCGCACAAAGCCGCCGAAGGCAGGGACGTTAAGATCTGCTTTTCGGTGGGGCCGCTCAGCGAGCTGCTGGAGCCCTTCGGGGACCTCGAGGAGGACGAGTGCCGCGAAGTTTACGCGGAGATGATTCGCGCGGGCGTTGAGGCGGGTGTGGACGTAATTCTGCTGGAGACGTTCATGGACGCGGAAATGCTGAGGATCGCTGCGGAGGAGGCCAAAAAGACGGGCCTTCCCGTGTTCTGCACCATGTCCTTTGAAAAGTCCGGCAAGACCATGTTCGGCAACAGCGTGGATGATATTCTGGAGGCGCTGGAGCCGGTGGGCGTGGACGCCGTGGGGCTCAACTGCTCCTACGGGCCGGAGACCGCGGTGGCGGTCATCGAGAGCTTTCACCAAAAGACGGCGCTGCCTCTCATTCTGAAGCCCAATGCCGGGCTGCCGGTGTCCTTCGGGGGGGATCCTGAGGACGCATACACGCCTGAGAGGTTCATCAATGACCTGAGGCCGGTGCTTCCGTACGTCAGCTACGTGGGCGGCTGCTGCGGGTCGAGCCCCGGGTACATCAAGGCTTTGCGCGGCGAGGTCGGGGAAAAATAAAGCTGCATAAAACGGCGGGAGCCACCCGTGGCGCGGCACGGACTTCGCGGGAAGGCGAGGCGCGGGCTTCGCGTGAAGAGATTCTCGCGGATGCGCAGGAAGAACTTTCCGGGCAGGAAAATCTCCGCGTGAATGCGCGGCACAAACTTCCCGGGCAGGAACGTCTTACCGGGCAGGAACGTCTTCCCGGGCAGGAACGTCTTACCGGGAAAGGCTTCGCGGGTGACCTTCTGCCGAAAAAACAAAAAGGGGACTTGTGATTATGAGCAAAAGAAAGGACACACTCAAGGAAAAGCTGGCCAAGCGGAAGTACAGGATCCCGAACAGGTTTTATTACTGGATCTACCACTTCCTGATGACGGGGTTCATTGCCAGGAAGTACAAGCCGGAGATCACGGTCAGGGACAGCATCAGCGACTGCGACGGCCCCTGCTTCCTCATTTGGAACCACCTCTCGAGGCTTGACCACGCATTCATTATGAGCGCGGCCTATCCGAGGCCCATCAATATTGTCGCGGGCTACAACGAGTTTTTCAGGAGCCACCTGCACACGGTCTTCAAGATGATGAATATCATCCCCAAGAAGATATACAACAGCGACATGCTGAGCCTTCGCGGGATAAACTCGATAATAAGGCAGGGCGGCTGCGTCGCGCTTTCGCCGGAGGGGATGAGCTCCATTTACGGGCACAACCAGCCGGTGGTTCCGGGCACGGCCAGATTCATCAAGCACTACCGCATACCGGTCTACTTCATGAAGCTGGAGGGCAGCTACCTTACCAGCACCAAGGTGTGCCTTGACGAGCGCTACGGCAAGGTGACGGGCGAGCTGAGGCTCCTCTTCACACCCGAGCAGCTTGAAGCCATGACCGCCGAGGAGATCGACCTGGCCATCAATGAGGCCTGCCGCCACGACGACTACCTCTGGCAGAAGGAGGAGCGTGTCAAGTGGAAGCACAGGTACGGCATGTGCAAGCGCCTCAATGACATTTGCTACGTGTGCCCGAGGTGCGGCGGTGACCTTACAATGGACGCGGGCGACGACTTCATTAAGTGCCGCGTGTGCGGCAACGGCGCCACCGTCAACGATTACTACGATTTCGTGCCCTTCGACGATACCTGCGTGATTCCCGAGACGCCCTCCAAGTGGGTGGAGCTCGAGAGAGTGCGCATCATTGACGAGATAAGGGCGGATCCCGAATACAGCTTCTCTTCGGAGGTGATCCTGGGCGAGATCCCGGACTACAAGCTGCTCAAGAATTACAAGACCACCGATGCGTGCGGCGAGGGCAGGATCGCCATCGACCACCAGGGCATCCACTTTAGGGGCACGAAGCACGGAGAGCCCTTCGACTTCGACCTGTCCTACGAGATGGTATTCTCGCTGCCTATTGTCACGGATCTGCAGAAATTCGGACTTTACGTGGACGGCGAATATTACGAATTCACGCCGCCGGCGCCGTTGGTGGGCAAAATGCTGGTGCTGACCGAGGAGATGCACCGGCTGCACGTCAATGAGTGGAAGAATTTCCCGTGGTTCGATTATATGTACGAGGGGAAGGAGATGCCCTGAGACGGGCGAAACAGCCAACCGCAGAGCTTGAACAGGCCGCTGGCTATGTGCGGAAGAGCGGATGCAGGCCGCGGGCTATGGGTGGAAGAGCGGATGCAGGCCGCGGGGAACAGAGCCCGGATGCCTGAACGCCGCCGGCTGAAAAAGAGATCCTGAAGGAAGAATGCCTGAGGGAAGAAAACCTGAAGGCGGAAAAGCCGAAAGAAGAAACGACCGTGCAGGGGCGGGTTTGCCCTTACGCGGCCGTTTTTTTATTGGCGCGGAATTGCTGCGGCATCGCTGAGAGATTGCTGCGGCATTCTCGCGAAGGCACGTTCCGGGGAGCAGGCGAAAAACGGATAAGAGACAGGAGTTTTAGAGACAGGGAAGAAGAGACAGGGAAGCAGAGACAGGGAAGAAGAGACAGGGAAGAAGAGACAGGGAAGCAGCAAGCTGCGCCCGATAAACCGAAGCTGATACAAAGAAAGCGCCGGTCAAATGCTTTCTCGCAAGGGGCGATGATCTCGCCATCCGGAATCCGGATATTGCGTGATTGAAAGCGTTTAACCGGCGTTGTTTATTGCCGTCCGTTGTTTATTGCGGCCGGCCCTGCCGCAGATGGGCGGGGCATGGCCGTAAAAGACGGGCTGCCGCAGCTGAAATCCATGGCCGTCAAAGACCGGGGACCGCAGCTTGAAACTCCGGGGCCGTCAGAGACCGGGGGCCGCAGGAAAGCGGTATGGCCCCGGCGCTCCGTTTGAATCAGGCGGCGAATATTTCGATTTCCGCGATCTGGAAAATGTATCCGTCATTGCCGGACTGCACGTCGTGCATCTTTGTGACGACGAATTTAACGTACTTGGCGGTGACGGGGTCGAACTCCAGAAGGACCGGCTCTTCGCTGCCTGTCTTGGCGTGCGTATCGCCCTCAACGGAGGCAACGGTGGTGTACGTCTTGTCGTCTGTGGAGACCTCGATGCGGTAATCCACGGGGAAGTTGGTGCCCGAAAAAATAGGCCAGATCTTTACGGAGTTGATGGTGGTGTAGTCCTTCAGCTCAAAAAGCGCCCAGTCGTCCGTTTCGGGGGAATCGTATTTTACGAGAACCTCGGAGGTCCAGCCGTAGCTCAGGGCGTCACGGTCTGTAATGAGGCCGTCGTTGACGAATTCGTATGACCAGCCCCACTGCACGTGCGATTCGCCGGTGGTCGAAGAAACGTCCACCTCTGCCGTCAGCGCAACGTTGGTGCCGGAAGCGATGTCGGGATTGCCTGTGGGAGCGGGCTCAGCCGTGGGCTCTTCGACAGGATCCGCGCTCTCGGTTGGCTCTTCGACAGGATCGGTGCCTTCGGTGGGCTCTTCGCCGGGATCCGCGCTCTCAGTGGGCTCTTCGCCGGGATCTGCGCTTTCGGTGGCATCTGCCGGCTCTGCAGGGTCGTCCGTATTCGGGGCCTCCGTGGCTTCCGAGAGAGCTGCCGTACCGGCGGGTGCGGGTGTCTTGGTGTCCGTGCAGGCGGAAAGCAGCAGCGCGAGCGCCGCCACAATAACCAACAATACAATCAAGTGCTTTTTCATTTCGGTATCCTTTCAGGTAATGGTGCAAATATGATGAATTTTTCTGTCGGCGCGGGAAGAGCATCCGCCTCCCGGGCCTTGAGCTTTGTGCGCGTAAAGTCTATCACATTTCGGTGGAAAATCAAGCTTTATCCCGAGCCTTATAACGGGGCGCGCAATGAGCCGCTCTGCAGATCCCGGTTCAGCATTCCCGGCGTCCTCAGCACTCAAAGAACTCCCGGCATTCCCGGCGTCCTCGGCACACTCGGCACTTTCGGTACCTTCAGCGTCCTCAGTAACCTTCAGCGCCCTCAATGCTTTCAGTACCCTGCCACCGTCTGCAGCACCGTCTGCGCGTAGACCGCGGCCATGAAGTCGTTGGGGTGGTTGACGTTGTTGCCGGTGTAGTCCCGGAAGTGCTTATAGCACAGCAGCGACTTGCTGACGGAGGTCATAGGCGCCACGGCGGCGGAATGCCCCTGCTTCGTGTAAAATTCAGCCAGCTCGTAGTAAACGTCCTCGTAAAGCTCCTGGCGCGCGTACCAGCCGTTGACGGCGTCCGGATTGGGGACCATTGTCGCGAGAAGAAGCAGCTCGCACTCGGGCGCCGCTGCGGTCACACGGTCGAGGGTGGTCTTCACGAGGTCATGCTGCGTGTCCGCGTCGTTGCCGCCGTCGTTCATGCCGAAGCCGAACAGGAAAAAGTCGCAGCCGTACTTCTCGATGAAGGGCGTTATGTGCTCGTCGAATCTGGCGATGGCGTCCCTCGACGTCCAGCCGCCCACGGAGGGGTTGATGAAGGTGATGGTGCCGCGGTTTCTTCCCGCGGGAAGCGAGGGCTCCGACGGCACGGTGCCGGTCCCCGGAAGGCCGGTGCTCACGTAATTGACGGTGTAGGAGTATCTGTCGGCGAGGTACTCGGTGAACATGACGGGCCAGACCGGCGCGAAGGGCGGGATGTTGAAGATGCTGCTCGACGAAGCCCCGAAGGTGATGCTGTCGCCGTAGAATATCATTGTCGCGTCCTCACCGGACTCGAGCTTCGCGATAAGCCTTTTGAATGTGTCACGCCGCACCGGGGGCACGAAAAGGCGCTGCTCCAAACGGTGGCGGTACGTTACGAACACCTGATATTCCGCAATCGATTCGCTGAAATAAACGGGGGTCTCGACGCCGTCGCGCAGAACCTTCACGACAATATCGGGCGCCTCCGGATTGGGGGCATAGTAGACGTCCTCGGGAATGAATTTCACCGACGTGTCCGGGAGAAGCACCAGGAAGCCGTCGTCCGTCAAGTCGTAGTCCACGCCCTTCGCGTACTCCGTCCCGAGATCCCGCGAGCGCACGGAGATGATTTCGGAAGGCTCGTAAAGAAGCTTCACCCGGTCGTTCCGGCCCACGAACATCACGGACTCGTTGTAGACCGTGTCGCCATCCCAGATGGGAACCATTCTCGTGTCGAGATCAAATCTGTCAATTACTGCTTTGGTTTTCCGCATGATATTTACTCCTTTGTGGTTGTTTTTTGAGTGCCAGGTTCGCTTCGCGACGGATCTGATTCCGCGTCTGCAATTTGAGTCACGAACAGTCCACGCGTGAGCGTGCTCAGTAAGGGGCTCAATATGCTGCGCGGTGGCCGGAGGCCGGAGGCCGGAGCGCGTTCCGTGCGAGTTATGGCCTGTGAGTTATTAGCTGTGGGACGCGAGCTGCAAGTGCCGGGTGCCGGCCGCGCAGAGGCTCGCGGATGGCGCATTCGAGCTGCGCTTACGCAAACACAACTGCCAGCGTTGCCACGGAGTGCGCGGGCACGCTGAAGGATGCCTTGGCGGGCCCGGGCAGGGTGACGCGGCCGACGGAATTGCCGGACAGATCAGTGAGCTCCGCGGACGCAAGCTCGCGCGGGAACGTGACTGTGACAGGCGCGGCGGTGCCGTTCTGCTCGCTGAAACGGATCCTGAAAACGCCGTCCCTGGCCGTCACGGAGGTCACCGCCGCCGTGGACTCCGAAACCTCCAGGAACGCGCCGGAGGGCGGCAGGGCGCCCTTGTGGGGAACCGCGGAGACGAACCTGATCGGGCGGTTGACGGTGCAGGCGATCTTTTCCATTGCCGCGGGGTTGGCGCTGCCGAGGCCTATCCGCAGGGAGAAATCGTGCTCGCCGCGCTCGGGGTCGGGATCCGGGTTGTGGGCTGTGTTGATGAGCGACGAAATGATTGAGCCGCCGAAGAAGCGGTAGCCGTACTTGGTGTCCGTGAATATCGCGAGGGGAGCACCGCCGCCGTCGGGAATTGCCGCGCAATAGGAAAGCCCCGGTATGTCGTGGTTGTGCGGTGTGCGCGTTGTCGAGCCCATGGGGATGTCGTTCATGCACCGCGAAGCCTCGTAGGAGAGGGGCAGCTCGTAGCAGAGCAAGGGCAGCGTTTCGCCGGCCAGCTCGTTCCACATCAGGTGGCAGTTGAGGCCGATAAATTTTGCGCCCTTGTCGAGGTAGTAGGAGCATTCGATGCGGGAATTCATGATCTCGACGGTGAAGCTGATGACGCTGCGGAGGCCGCCGAAGCTGTAGCGGTGGATCTTCTTGACGTTTGTCGCAGGGTGCTTCGCGAGGTAACGGCCGATGGTCCAGGCGGTCATGGAGTTGTCCTGCGTGTCAATGACCTTGAGGCCCGCGAATTCGCTGCCGCCCACCTTCTCGCTTCCGTCGCGCTTGTCGATGAACGAACGCAGCTCCATTGTCTCCATGTCAAACTCCGCGCGGATGAATTCATTCTCGAGCACGAAGTCGTCGCAGTAATCTATGTGGCCCGAATCCGGAATGTAGCTGTAGAAGGGATATTCCGCGATGTCGGACTGGGAGAGCACAACGGTCCTGTAGCCGAAGGCGGGCACCGTCAGATAGACCAGGAATCTTACGTATTTGTGGTCCCAGTAATGCTGCGGGCCGCCGTCCACGAGGGCGAATTCGAGCGGAGCTCCGGCTTCGTCGGTGACCTTCATGCAGCGCAGGTCGCCGGCCCAGTCCCAGACGGTAATTTCGACAGGCTCGGTTCGCTCCGTCGCGGTGGAATTAAACAGATTGAAAACGCGGGTTATGCCGCTGCCGCGCTCGGGATTGGGGACGCCGAAGAAGCTGCTTACGCCGTAGCCCGCGCCCGCGCCGTAGCTCTTGTTGATGGGATCCTCTCCGGAGGGATCGATCATGCCCGTATCGATTTCGGCGGCCAGATTCCTCAGGGCGAGGTTTTCTTCAGTCTCGGCCCTGGCGAGCGCTCGCTGGAAGAGCCCCATTGCGTATTCGCGGCTTTCCCTGGTACAGGAGCCCGGCAATATGTCGTGGAAGTGCGTGAAAAGCACGTCCTCCCAGGCCGCCTTGAATGACTTTTCGTTGTATTTTCCGCCAGCAAACGCTTTGGAAAATGCCGCGAAGGTCTCCGCTTCGCCAAGCTTGGCCTCCGAGGCGCGGTTGCCCCTCTTGATGCGCGACTGCGTGGTATAGCAGCCCTCCAGCAGGAAGTTGAGCTCCTCGGTGACCACGGGAAGTCTGCTTACGATCTCCGGCTTGTCAGCCAGCGAGAAGAACTCGCCGAAGGTGCCGAACCTGATATTCGGGAATACCGGCCAGTCCATCATTTCGATGGCAGCTTCAACGTCCTTGCGGGTGACGCCGCCGCCGTGGTCGCCCACGCCGTACACGACAAGGCCCGTTTTAAGTCCGCCCATGCGGTGAGAAAGCCCCGGCAGGCCGATGCCGATATGGGGCGTGATGCCCGAATTGTACCAGTAAGGCTCCACGTACATGAGAAGCTCCGCGCCCGAGGGCGAGCGGTAGCGGTAGAGCGTCTTGTCTTTATTGTCGATAAGTCCGCGGCAGTGGTAGCAGTATTTGATGCCGCAGTAGCGGTCGATCTCCGGCATATTCAGATTGTGACCGAAGGTGTCCGGCGAGAAGTTTATGACCAGAGACGACGTGTCAAGGCCCCAGACCTTCCCGAAATATTCGCGCGTGAACTCCACGGAATTGATGAGCGACTCGCCTGAAGGCATGTTCTTGTCGGTCTCGACCCACTCGGAGGCGGTGATCTCCCAGCGCCCCTCAAGGATCCGCTGCTTTATCTCCTGCATCATCTCGGGATCGTGCTCCTCGACGATACGGTAAACGGAGCCCTGGGACTGCGAGAACGTGAAGCCGGGGTAGTCATTCATGAGGTCCAGCATCGTCCGGAAGGTGGACAGCGTGGCCGCCACGGTCTCGTTGTAGCCCCACATCCAGTTCATATCAATGTGAGCGTGACCGCACAGAATGAGCGAGTACGTCTTGGCAAGGGGCGCCAGGGGCAGAAGGGCATTCTCGGCCGCAGCAAGCGCAACCCTTGTGAAGAAGCCTTCTGTCTCCATGGAATCCTCAAGGATCGCGAGAGCGTCGCCCACCGGGTCGCCCTGCACCATGGCCGCGTCGTTTGCGATAAGCTTCATGGCAAATTCTATCTGCGAGAGCACGCGGGAAACGGCCTTGTCGGGCATCGTGATATGCTCCAGGATCTCCCGCGGCGTGCCGAAGGTGTACTCAAAATGAGTCTTTTCGCGGTTGCCGCCGACCTTCTTTTTAAGCAGCTCAAATCGTTTTGCGTTGTTCACTGTGACTCCTCCTCAAGCGAGAATCTTTTGAGATGATTGTATAGTTTTGCAGCCGCAAAGTCAAGAACGGATGAGTGACCAAACCAAAAAAACAAACCAAAAAAAACAAACCAAAAAACAAA
>JAGDAX010000140.1 GCA_017848335.1 Clostridia bacterium
AGGCTCTTCCTCGCGAATGGACTTCTCACGAAGGCTCTTCCTCGCCGACACCCGTCAGGCGTCAGGCTCCTCGTAAACCACCGGCCCCCCGTCAACGCACGGCGCCTTTCCCTCCGCAACCATTTTCGCGTAGGTCGTCGCAAGCCTGTCGCACTCGTTGTTGAATTCGTTGTCGGCGTGCCCCTTGACCTTTATCCACGTGACGCGGTGCACCCTGCAAAGCTCCGCCAGCTCCTTCACCAGATCCACGTTGAGCTTGCCCTTGAAGTCCTTCTTTTCCCACTCCTCAAGCCATCCCAGCGTGAAAATGTTGACCACGTAGCTGCTGTCCGAGTAAAGCTTCACGGCGCAGGGCTCCTTGAGCATCCTGAGCGCCTCGATGGGCCCCTTCAGCTCCATGCGGTTATTGGTGGTATGGGGCTCGCCGCCGTATATTTTCTTGGTGTGCGGTCCGTACATCAGGATCGCTCCGTACCCGCCGGGCCCGGGATTCCCGGAACAAGCTCCGTCGGTGTAAATGGAAACCTCCCTCAAACGTATCCCTCCGTCTTGCCTCAAACGTATCCCTCCGTCTTGCCTCAAACGTATCCCTCCGTCTTGACAGATTTCGCGCGGCAGCACTCCATCGCCTCCAGCACGGTCTTGCGGAAGCCGTTCTTCTCGAGCGACGTGACCGCGGCAATCGTAGTTCCTCCGGGCGAGCAAACCTCATCCTTGAGCACTCCGGGGTGCTTGGCTTCCGCCAGCATGTACGCGGCAGTTCCCATCATCGCCTGCTCCGCCATCTTGAGCGCGTCTGCGCGGGTAAAGCCCACCTGTACGCCGAAATCCGCCATGGCCTCGATCATAAGGCAGAAGTACGCCGGGCTGCTGGACGTCACGGCAATCATCTCGTCGATCATTTTCTCTTTTTGGACCTCGACGACCTCGCCCACCGTCGCAAGAAGCGCGTTCACGGCCTCCCTGACCTCGGCGTCCTTCCCGGACTTCTCGAAATTGTAATAGAATGCGCCCGTCAGCCCGAAGCCCTTCTGCGCAGGAAGGTTCGGAATCAGCCTCACGATCTTAGTGCCTCGCCCGAGGATCTCAAGGTACGAATTGACGGTAACGCCCGCCGCAACGGACACCACGTACCTGCCATCCGTCAGCCCCTTGATCTTTTCGGAAACGATGGCGGTGATCGCAGGCTTCACGCAAATGAATATAACGTCGGCGCATGCCGCAGCCTCAGCCTCGCTCGCCGCAGGTACCGCGCCCGTCCTTCCGCAGAAGGCCCCGAGCCTCTCACTGTCCTTGTCGTACACGTACACGTTTTGAGCGTCAATACCCTGCCTGGCAATCATTCCTGCCGCCAAGGCGCCGCCCATGGCCCCGCAGCCTATAAATGCAATTTTCATAGCGCAATCCTTTCGGTGAAATATGATCAAATGCCGCACGATGCGCGACAATAATACTCTCGACGAGCAAACACGCTTCCGACGCGGGCGCTCTTCGCCGCCCCTCAAAAGCTTGTGGGGATTATACCCCAAGCGGCGGGAAATGTAAATATTTTAATGAGTGCAGAGCGCCGCTTCGCGGCGGCTGTGAAATGTGAGTTGTGCTTTTTGAGTTATGGGACGGGAGTTAGTGATGAGCGTCAAGTGCCGAGGAATCGGCGCAGCCGTAAGGCAAGAAGCCAGCCTTACTGACCCCCCACTCCCTTTCCCCCTTGCGCAAAGCCGCACAATACATTAAAATACCTTCGGCGTATCGGGATGCCCTCGGGGCCGGCTGCGGCGGCAGATCCGTCTCTGCAAGCGCCAAAGCTCCCGGCGTCGTTTAACGCACACACTGAGAAAGAGAGATTCCATGTTTTCCGACTCAAATAATGAATCAGATTTCAAATCACATAGAACCATCTGCGGCTCGCCTGAATCCCGCAGTCTTAACCTGAATCATCCTGCACCGCATAATGCGGCGGCGAAGCGTTCCTTCCTGCGCATTGCGGCGGTGTTCGTGGCGGCGGTGCTGATTCTCGCGTCGCTCCAGCTTCCGCCCGGCAGCCTTGCGGCGAATCTCATTATCGTGCTTGATCCCGGTCACGGCGGTACCGATCCGGGCGCAGGCAGCACCGTGGACGGCAAGGCTTACAACGAAAAGGACTGCAACCTCACCATTGCGCGGTCCGTCAAGAAATACCTCGAGGAGTACAAGGGCGTCACGGTCCTCATGACCTGCGAAGGCAACGAAACTCTGACGCTCGCCCAGCGCGTCTCCAGGGCCAACCGCTTCGGCGCCAACGTGCTGGTTTCGATCCACAACAATTCCAGCGACGGCAAGGCCAGAGGAACGGTGGTGGTCGCCGCCAACAGCACTTTCCGGCCCGAGATTACCGCGATGACCCAGACCTTGGGCAACAATATTCTCGCGAGCGTCAACACCATCGGCCTGCAGAACCACGACCTGCTCACCACCATGGCAAACACCGCTACGTACAAGGAGTACTACCCCGACGGCTCGCTGCAGGATTACTACGGCATCGTGATGCGCTCGATGCGCGCCGGCTTCCCGGGCATTATCGTGGAGTGCTGCTTTATCGACAATCCCGACGACGTCCGTGATTTCCTGTCCTCCAACGAAAAGATGGACAAGGTAGGCCTGAAGATAGCTGAGGGCATCGCCAAGACGTACAATCTCAGCAAGGAAACCGCCGTCAGCGTCGAAGCACGGCACCCCGTGGACGGCAGCAGCCTGTCCTTCGCCGACAGCTACGCCCGCAACCTCTTTTTCCCGCAGGAAGGCACGACAATGTCAGGCACCGAGGAAGCCGTATTCACGCGCTCCGGCGGCCCCAGAGTCTACCTCGACTATATGGGCATGGCCGTGAACACCTCCGACTTTTCCCACGCGATCATCACCATGAAGGGCGCTTCCGGCGGCGAGAAGCTCAAGCTTTTCGTCGGTGACGAGCTCATCACCGTGCCCCGCGACGACTTTTCCTACGAAATCACGTTGTCGGCCGAGTACAAGACCTACGTCATCGACTTCACCAGGCTTCCCGTGTGGGACAAGGCCTTCAACTTCTTTAAATTCGTGCTCTCCGGCGGCGACTCTTTTTCCGTAAAGAGCCTGGCCTTCCACCCTGCCGGCGACAGCTGCAGCGGCGCCGTTCTGCCCGAGAATCCAACACCCACGCCCACCAAGGCGCCTACCCCCACACCCACAGCCACGCCCACGCCTACACCTTCGCCGACCCCTACGGCCGCCCCCACCGTGGCCCCGACCGAGGCTCCGACGGACACACCCGCACCTGCCGGCGACACACCGGAGTCCACCGATGATGGCACAAACGCCACCGGCGCCTCCGACCCGGCTTTGCCCTCAGACACTCCCGCGAATGCAGGCGCATTAAGCCCCTCTCCTTCGGACGTTTCCCACTCCGAAGCCTCCGAGGCTCCAACCCCTGCAGCCTCCGACCCCTCCGGCGGCTCTGAAAACACCGTCAGCAAAAAGATGTGGATCGTAATGCTCGCAGTGACCGCCGTCCTTTTGGTGGCCGTCTTCCTGGCAGCAATCGGCGGCAAAGGAAAAGGCAAGAGCAAAGGCAGCAAAAAGCAAAGGCAGTAAAGGCAGTAAAGGCTGCAAAAACAAAGGCAGTAAAGGCTGCAGGAATAAAGGCGGCAGCAGCAAAAGCGGCAAGATAAAGGAGGCAGCAGCAAAAGTGGCAAGATAAAGGCGGCAGCAGCAAACGATAAGCCTGCCCCATTGACCCTTCCTGCAGAGCAAACAACTGATAAAGCGTTATTATGCCGAAGCGGCGGCGCCCCGATCAAAGAGCACCGCCGCTTCCTATTTTACCTTCAAACACATAGCCCCAAAGGCACGTTGAAAACATAGCTCCAAAGGCACGTTCAAAAAACAAATCACACGCGCATTATCAAAAGCAAAATCAAAACGCGCAGCGTCAGCCCTCGTCGTTTCTCCT
This sequence comes from Clostridia bacterium, assembly GCA_017848335.1. Classification (GTDB taxonomy): domain Bacteria; phylum Bacillota; class Clostridia; order UBA1212; family UBA1212; genus UBA1212. Next base: position 3,965 of record JAGDAX010000140.1, read on the forward strand.
GGACGCCCTGCCCTCGGATCCGCCCTTAGATCCTCCCTTCGGACCGCCCTTTTTCTTATTGAACCGGGCCTTCTTCTGGTTGTTTCTCTTGGGCGTCGCACCGGCGGCATTTCTCACTCTCGAATCCTCAGCGCCGGCTTCCTGCGGCTGACGGCCTCTGCCCCTGTCCTCGCCCTTGACGGCACCCTGCTTGCGGTTTCTGCCCTTCCTGTATCTTGGTATGGAGCCACGCTCCTTGCCGGGATTCGTGAATCTGTCGCCACGCTCGCCCCGTTCACCGCGCACGCCGCGCTCGTCATGATCACCGCTTTCATTCGCAGCAATATCAGATCCCGACGCGGCGATTTCGACCTTCTTTTTAGCAGCAAACCTGTCGCGATTCCTTGATCTTTCGTCAGAGGATCTGCCGCCCCTGCCTTCGCCCGACGCGCCGTCGCGAAGCTCCGCCACGGCGATCCTTCGGGCGTTCAGTTCCTCTTCCATCTCTTCCTTTTCTCTCTTGCGAAGCGCGAGATACTCGTTGCGCTCCGAGTCCGTAAGCTGGCGGATCTCGTCCACACCGTAGGATTTGATCTCGAAATTCTGCTCCGAACCCACCTTCACGGTGCAGGTCTCCTTGAGCATATTTACCACGATAATTTTCCCCGGTCCGTCGGTCGTCATTATGAGAGAACCGCTCTTGGGCATGATGCCGTGGGCGTACTCATAGGCCGCCTCCTCGTGGCGTATGCAGCAAAGAAGCTTGCCGCAGTTGCCCGAGTATTTTGTGGGATTGCTGGTAAGACCCTGGTCCTTGGCCATTTTGATCGTCACAGGATCGAAGGTAGTCATAAAGCCCTGGCAGCAGAACTGCCTGCCGCAGATACCGATGCCGCCGCAGACCTTGGCGTGCTCTCTCGGTCCCACCTGCACCATTTCGATGCGCGTCCTGATAATGGGCGCCATATCCTTTACGAGGTTCCTGAAGTCCACGCGCTGCTCCGACATATAGGTAAAAATCACCTTGGCCCTGTCGAGGGTGTATTCCACCTTAAACAGCTTCATATCGAGCTTCTCCTGCTCGATTTTTTCCTTGCAGATCTTGAAGGCCCTTTTGGCCAGCTCTTCATTCTCGGCGGCATCGGCAAGATCTCTCGACGTGGCTATTCTCGTGACGTACTTGAAGTCACCGCCGGAAGGATTCCTGTCCATTTCCCTGGCCTTGTATACTACCTCTCCGACCGAGAGTCCGTGGCTGGTTTCCACCACCACAAAATCACCCTTGTCAAGCTTCAGCTTGCCGGGCATGTACGAATATATTTTTCCATTTGGCGTAAGTCTTACGCCGCAAACAACTGCCATAAAATCTCCTAAGTGTAAATGTCGCAGGAATTTCCGCCTGTCGCAGGAAGCTCCGCATATTTTCGAATTTCCGCCTGTCGCAGGAAGCTCCGATTATTTTCGGATTCCCGCCTTTCGCGACAATCCTACGCCCTCTTCTCCATCCTGATGAGCATATTGTCCACCGAGAGCTCCGCCGCAGCGTTTCTCTTTAAATTTTTGTAACACTCATCCGCCAGGAACAGGCTGTTTTTGATCCGGTAATAGCCCGCGTTCACGGCCATATCCGCAATCTTATTCTTGAGGTCCGTGTTCATGATTTTAGCCTTCGGACCGCACCGCTCCAATACCATCGCGTCCATCAATATGGACATCATTGCAAAGAAAATAAAGTCATAGTTTTTGTTTTTGGCGTCGAATATCCTGCCAAGCTCAATGCGCGCCTTTGGGTCTCCGGAAAAAACACCGATAAGGCCGTTAAATATATTGAGGCGCGTGTCGTTGATGGTATCATTCGCGCAGACGTCCTCGATGCGCCCGATAATCCCGTCCGCGTAAGCCACCAGCAGTTCTCTGTCCTTCTCAAAAAAAGGCTTCCCCTCGGCGGCATATTTCCGCTTCAGATTCCCGTAGGCCTCGAGTATCTCGTCGTCATTGTAACGCTCAAGCTCAAAAGCCACGCTCCGCGACCTGATCGTCTCCAAAAGCGGCAGCACGCTTCCGCAGAGGATTATGATCATTACGTAAGCCGGCGGCTCCTCAAGCGTCTTTAGAAGCGCATTCTGTGCGGAATCATTCATCCCGTCGCCGTTCTCGATGATATATATTTTCCGCGAAGAAAACAGCGGCGCCTTCGCCACGTCGTCGCATATTTCCCAGCGCACCGTATCCACGCCCGGGCCCTTGCCGTCCTTTGAGGATATGATCCTGATGTCGGTGTTATTGTCGGACTCCGCGAGAATGCAGGCCTTGCATCTGCCGCAGGACTTACCCTCAACCGGAGCAGTACAGGCAACCTCCGCGGCGAATTTGCGGGCAAAAGTCCTTTTCCCGATGCCGGAGGGCCCGCTGAATATATAGGCGTGACTAAGTCGACCGTTCCTGATGAGCGTCGCGGTACGTTCCTTTAATTCATTCTGCCCCAAAAGCCCGTCAAATGCCATCGTTAATTCTCCGGTAAAAGCCTCATAATCACCGTCTCAGCTGCCGCAAACAGCACCTCCGCGAATAGCTCCGGTCTCCGCAGCCGCCTTCGCCACAGCCCTCGCCACAGCCTCCGTCACGCCGGGATCGAATGCCTGAGGCACTATATTCTCACAGTCAAGCTCATCCCCCGAAACACAGGACGCAATCGCGTCAGCCGCCGCCAGCAGCATCCCGTCGTTGATGTCGCAGGCTCCCGCGTCAAAAACGCCTCTGAAAATGCCCGGGAACGCCAGTACGTTATTGATCTGGTTCGGATAATCGCTGCGCCCGGTTCCGACAATAAAAGCTCCTGCCCTTCTGGCGATATCCGGCAATATCTCCGGTATCGGATTTGCCATCGCGAAAATAATGGGCTTTTCGTTCATTCTCGCCACGTCATCCGCACTCAGAATATTGGCGGCGGAAACTCCGATGAAAACGTCGGCCTTCCTGAGCGCGTCCGCGAGCTTGCCCTTGACCTTGCGGGGATTTGTGGCACGCGCGATTTCAAGCTTATACTCGTTGTCTCCGGAGGACTCCTCGGTCACTATGCCCTTGCGGTCGCACATAATAATATCGGAGGCCCCTGCCTTGATGAGAAGCTTAGCAATGGCAATGCCTGCGGCGCCGCAGCCGTTGATAACGATCCTGAGCTTCTGGATCTTCTTTTTGGAAAGCTTAAGCGCGTTTTTGAGCGCGGCAAGCACGACCGTCGCGGTACCGTGCTGGTCATCGTGAAATATCGGAATGCTGCACCTCTTTTTGAGCTCCTCCTCGATCCTGAAACAGGCCGGCGCGGAAATATCCTCAAGGTTGACTCCCCCGAAGCTGCCTTCGAGAAGCTCCACCGTTCTTATGACCGTCTCCGGATCCTTTGAATTGATGCAGAGCGGCACCGCGTCCACGTTTCCGAAGGCCTTGAACAGAGCGGCCTTTCCCTCCATCACCGGCATACCTGCCACGGGCCCGATATCTCCAAGCCCCAGCACCGCCGTACCGTTGGTGATCACCGCCACGGTATTCCATCTGGCCGTAAAGGCATAGGACAGTGACGGGTCGTCCTTTATCTCAAGGCAAGGCTCAGCCACGCCCGGCGTGTAAGCCAGAGCCATATCGTATTGATTCTCCAGAGGCACTTTGACCTTTGTCTCAATCTTGCCCTTCCATTCTCTGTGCATTGCAATAGGCAGACTGTCTTCCATTTTTCCTCCAAACACAGCTGAAACAGCTGAAATTATATTTCGCCGGTCACGCCGACGCAATCTAACCCTTGACAGCTCAGGCAAGGTCATTGCCTGAATCTCAG
>JAGDAX010000016.1 GCA_017848335.1 Clostridia bacterium
AGAGGATCGCAGATGCCGCAGCAGAGGCCCTGATACCTTTTGCAGAGGCTTTCCATGCTTTCATTTCCGGAAAATGCGCCGGGAAGGAGGCGGCCGGAGATCTTCCGCCCGGGCTCCTCGAATTGTGGGAGGAGATCGCCGACTCGCTTGATCTGTCATTCGCGAGGGGCGCCATACTGAAGAATCTGATGCGCCGGGACTGCTTCGCGGGCACGGACGCCTTCGCTCTCTATGCGCGTGTCGCGGAGGAGGCGGCTGCTTTGAGCGGCGACAGGAAAGCATCGCTGGAATACTTCGAGGCACTGCTCAAGGCTTCGGAATATATTTGAAATCTGCCTTGAAATAAGCTTTGAAGCTGCCTTGGAATTCGTTGGGAAGCTGCCTTGGAATTCGTTGGGAATCTGCCTTGGAATTCGTCGGGAATCTGCTTTGGAATTCGCTTTGAATTTGCCTTGAAATAGGCGCTTTATGTTTGACGGTGTTTTGTTTTTTGACGGTGTTTTATGTTTGATACGGTCTACGCCGAGGAGGCGGCATTCGAATATGAGGCGACGGGGCGTATTCTCGGGCGGCTGAGGCGCTTTGCGCCGGAAGGCAAGATTACCGTGGTGCCTGTCAGGTCGGCTGAGGACGTTACCGCGCGAAGGGGCCAGAGATACGGCTTGCAGCGCGACAATCCGAAGCTGGTGCTTGCGGTCAACCGCGGGCCTTTTATTCACGAGGGCTCGCGCAACTGTCAGAATTTCGGCGCCGACGCGTTCTATTATTGCTCCGTGGCCGTGAATTGCATCGGCCGGTGCAGCTATTGCTACCTTTCGGGCGCGTCAAGGAGCGCCAACCTCATCGCCTACGTGAACGTCGGGGATTGCTGCGGAGAGCTCGCGAGGCTTATCGCGGACAACCGTGGAAGGTCGCTGCTGGTGCCTGTGAGCTACGACAATGATATCTACGCGCTGGAGGGCCTTTTCGGGTACGTCGCAGGGTTTGCGGATCTGGCCGCGGACTGCAGGCAGAGGGGCTTCGGGGATTTTGCGCTCGAGGTCAGGACGAAGTGCGGCACAAGGGGATTCCTCGACAATATCAACCCCGGGGCTGCGGAAAATATGATCTTTACGTGGTCAGTCTCGCCGCAGCGGAATATCCGGCTTTTTGAGCCTGCCACGTCGCCGCTTGCAAACAGGCTGCGCGCCGCCGAATACGCTCTCGGGAAGGGCTTCCGCGTGAGGCTGTCCTTCGATCCGGTGCTGGCGACAGTGCCGACCTGGCGCGAGGACTACAGAGGACTTATTGAGGAACTGCGGCGCCGCGGAATAATACAGGCCTTGGACGGCGCCGGTGTCGGTGGATTCAGGGTGCCGGCGGACTATCTGAAAACAATGCGCCGGCACGATCCGGCCGCCGCCCCGCTCTTTGACAACTTCGTCCAAAGCGGCGGCACGCTGGGCTATTCCGGGGCCAGGGAAAAGGCAATAACGGATTTTGTGAAGGAGTGCCTTGCGGACGCGGGGCTTGACGAGAGGAAAATATACACGACAGTCGGCGGGTAGATGAAAGGGCCGGATATGAGCGCTGAGCCTCCGGACAGGCCGCATATAAACTGACGGCACTTTTGCAGACGGCACGGATGGCAGCGCGGACGGCGCATTCCCGGACAGTGCGGAGGGCTTTGACGGCGGCTTCACAGCCAGAGCGGCAGCGCGGAGGGCTTTGACGGCGGCTACACAGCCAGAGCGGCAGCGCGGAGGGCCTCTTACCGGCCATCGCGGAGGGCCTCTTACCGGACAGCGCGAACGGCGCATTCCCGGACGTCGCGGTAGGCTGCCGCGACAGACTTAAAGACAGAAAACGGAGCAGCATATGGACAAGCGGATTTGCGTTATTACCGGGTCCTCCGGAGGCATAGGGGGCGCGATTTTTGATATTCTCGCGCTGCAGTACGACAAGGTTTACCTTATCGGGAGAAGCTTTCCCGCGCCTCCTGCGAAGCTCGGACAGAATGGAGCAGACCCCGGCGGGGACCGCGCAGCAGACCCTGAAGGCTGTACCGAGGCAGGCTCCGAGGCTTCCTGCGGGAAATGCGAAACGGTGAAGGTCTTTTGCGACCTGCGAAACCACGCGGACGTTGAAAGGGCTGCCGCAGCGGTGTCGGAGCCCGCGGTTGACCTTCTCGTGAACTGCGCCGGAGCAGCATATTACGGTGTCTCGGACACGATCAGGCCCGATTCGATAAGGGAAATGGTGGACGTCAATCTGACGGCTCCGATGGTCTTGACGTCGGCTCTGCTGCCTAAGATCCGCAGGGCAGAGGGCACGGTCGTGTTTGTGTCGTCTGTTCTTGCGCGCAAAGAGGCAAGCACTCACGCGGCGGTCTACGGCGCCACCAAGAAGGCCATCAGCTTCTACGCTGCCAGCCTTTTTGAGGAGCTTCGCAAGCACAACGTGAGGGTGGTGACGATCTGCCCCGACGTAACCGACACCGGTCTCTACAGAAACGCGGATTTTGCGGTGGGCGGCGAGCCCGACAATACGCTTGCTCCCTCTGAGGTGGCCGAAGCGCTTGAGTTCGCGCTGGACCGGAGACCGGGAATGTGCGTCAATGAGATCGTCCTGCGGCCGCAGAGGAACCTGATCAAAAAGAAGAAAGCCGCGGATGCGGCCAAGGAGCAGGTGTGAGCAAGGAGCAAGCGAACCGGTACGTCCGGGAGCAGGTGTGAGCAAAGAAAAAAGGCGAGCTTGATGCCCGGCGGGGAGATCGGCCCGCCTTTCGCTTTTCGCGCTGCACCTTTTGTTTTTCGTGTTGCACCTTTTGTTTTTCGCGCTGCACCTTTTGTTTTACGCGCTGCGCCTTTTGTTTTTCGCGCCGCGCCTTTTGTTTTACGCGCTGCGCTTTTTGTTTTACGCGCTGCGCCTTGCGTTTTTCGCCTTTTGCGTTTCGTTGTTCTGCTTTCGCCGTGAAACCTGAGCTGTCAGCCTTTCACCGTTTGTCTCGTTCCAAAGCCGCCCGCGGCTCCGTCAGCGGTCGTTCCTCTCAAAAAGAAGCTTCACGTACTCGTCCATGAGCAGCAGCTCGTCGGGGGAGCAGACCGCCTGCGCAGCCGAAACCGCTTCGGGGTTTTTCCTCATCACGGCACGGCCAAGCACGGGCACGCCGGTTTCCTTCGCGAACACGTCCACAGCGAGACCGCCCTTCACGATCTCAGCAGCGCCGGTGTGGTTCAGGACGTTTGAATTGTCAAAAATGCCGTCGACCTCGAGCGTGGCGGCTTCACGGACCTCCCTGAAGATCTTCCGTGCGCTTCCGGTATCCGCGGTAAAAGGCCTGTAAGGGTTCATCACAAAAAACATGGTGTGCGGCCGGCTCCCGATCTGCTCCGCGTAATATCCGCAGGCCCTGGCGCCCAAATCGTCGCCGCCGATGTCAAGTATCACGTAGGTCTCCCTGTCCTCGATAAGGTATCCCATCCGCCCGGTAAGTGCCGGCGCGTCCACGTTGGTGTTGGCGTAGAGCATAGTCTCCACGGCGATCCCGGCGTTTCTCAGGGGCTCCGCGGCGTCGGCGCTTCGGAAAAAGGGATTGATGATGTCCATATCGATAAGGGCAACCTTCGCGGAGGGCCTGCTCTTTTTGAGATCCATGGCAAAATTCACCGCGATCTCGGTTTTTCCGCTGCCGAAATGCCCTGTGAAAATATACAGATGAGGGTTGCTTTCGTATTTCATAAATACCGCCCGTTCCGAAATTCTGTCCGTCGATTAAAAGACGCCGGGTTGAAACCTTTCCGTCAATTGAAGGACGCCGCCCGTTCTAAAACCGCAGTCCGCTCTAAAACCGCCGCGCATTCCAAAGCGCCGCCCGTTCTAAAACCGCAGTCCGCTCTAAAACCGCCGCGTATTCCAAAGCGCCGCCCGTTCTGAAGTGCGCCGCCCGCTCTAAAACCGCCGCTTGACCGCGGCAGATCCGACCGCGGGATCCTTGCCGCCGCAGGCTGCGATCACTGCCTTCCTGTGAGCACTCCGGCGCACCAGCCGCGGTCCGTCAATACTCTCGCGAACGAAAGGCCGCACTCTGCGGCGCATGCTTCGACGTCCGGAAGCCTGCCGTCGATGATGCCGGAGACTATTATCGCGCCGCCGTCCTCGAGAAGCATTGCCGCGTCAGGCAGAAGCCTTATGATGACGTCCGCCACGATGTTGGCGGTGATGAGCGCAAATTTTCCGCTGACCTTGGAAGCCAGGTCGCCCTCGATCAGCCGGAGCCTGTCAGTGATGCCGTTGATCGCCGCGTTTTCGCCCGCGATCTTGACGGACAGAGGGTCGATATCCACGCCCACGGCGCTGTCGGCGCCCAGCAGAAGCCCGGCAATCGCAAGAATACCGCTGCCGCAGCCCACGTCCAGCATTTTGACGCCCTGGCGGGCATAGTCCTCCAAAAGCGTGAGGCAAAGCCTGGTGGTTTCGTGCTGGCCGGAGCCAAAGGCCATGCCGGGGTCGATGACGAGCCTCTTGCGCCCATCGGCAAGAGCCGCCTGTCCTTCGGGCGAGCTGCTGTCCGCGTCAAGCTCCCACGACGGGATGAGCCTGATCCTGCGGCCGATATTCACGGGCTTGAAGAACTGCTTCCAGTTGTTTGCCCAGTCCTCCTCGCTGACCTCGTCCGAGTCGATCGTAAATTCGACGCCCGCCGCAGTCAGCTTTTCCTCGAGGAAAAGCCGGTATTCCGAGGGGTTCTCCTCGGGGCTGACGTATACGTGTATCCTGGCAGTGTCTCTGTCCCTGGCCAGCAGCTCCTCGTCAATGATCTCCACGGGCCCGAAAAGCTTCAGGTCGTCCTCAAGCGTGGAGTAGTCCTCAATATAAAGGCCCCGTGAGGTTGCCATTTCCGCGACAGAGGCGGCGGTGTCAACCTGCGAGGCCGGGATGTTTACGGTAAGATCGGTCCAATCCATATTTTCCGCCTTTTCTCTCTCATTCCTGGAAAAACACAGGCCTGTTGTTGAGCTCCGTCTCCATCACGAAGAAGTTATTGTTGCGGAAGTACTTGAAGGCCCTGTGCGAGTCTTCGCGGGTCTCGTAAATCGCGAAAAGCGTCGAACCGCTGCCGGACATCAGCACGCCAAGGGGCCCCGTGGAGGCCAGCCTCTTTTTGACGGCCATGATCTGCGGCTCAAGCTCAAACGCCGGGTGCTCCAGGACGTTCTTCATGTTGGGCGCGAAGGTGTGCACGTCGTTGTAATCGAGGGCCTCCAGCAGGAGCTGCGTGTCCGGGTGGCTCTCGGGCGCCAGCCGCATCTGGTCGTACTTGGCATAAACCTTCTCGGTGGAGAGGAAAATGTCCGGGTTAACCACCAGCAGGTGGCCCTTGGTGAGCGAGGGCAGGGGCTTCAGTGTGGTGCCCGTGTCCGTGGCAAGAGCGGTGCCGCCCATCACGAGAAAAGGCACGTCCGAGCCCAGCTCCTTCGAGATCTCCATGAGCTTTTCCTTGGAATAATTCAGCCCGAAAAGCTTATTGAGGCCCACCAGCGTAGCCGCAGCGTCCGCACTTCCGCCGCCGAGACCGCCGCCCACCGGGATATTCTTGCGAATGTGAATGCCCAGCTTTCCGTCGTAGCCCGCCAGCTTCTTCATGATCAGCGCCGCCTGGTAGGAAAGATTCTTTTGGTCCACCGGAAGCTTGTGGTTGGTGCACGTAAAGATAATGTTGTCCGAGGGATTCGGCTGCCGTATGGGGATGTTCTTGGCCTTCAGGATGGCGATCCGTTCGTCGTGGCGCCGCTTGGCGTTCATAATGTCCGCAATAATATCCTCCCGCAGCTCCCTGATGGCTTCGGGCGTGTAAAGGAGAATGCGGTCGTACACCGCGACGGTCTGCATGATCATATTGACCAGATGATAACCGTTCTCGGCGAACCCGCAAATATCAATGGAAAAATTAACCTTGGCATTTGCGTTGATTGAGACTAAATTCATTAGATCCCTCCGTTAGGGAATATTAAGAATAAATGCATGTCCACCATTCTTCAATTGGGAGTATAGCACATCGCGCAAATAAAAAGCAAGGAGAAAGAAGCGGCCGGACAGCGGGAAAACGTCGGATAAGATGCGGCCCGAAAAAAGCGCCCCGTCCCGGGGAAAGCGCCCGGCCCCGGAGGCAGCGAACCTGAGGAATCGAACGAAAAGAGGCGCCCGAGGCGCCCCGAAGGACGCTTCGGCGTATTGACAACCGCCTCTCCGCTTGTTAGAATATTTCCGATTTAACGATTGCGAGGTGTTTTATGATCGAATATGAAAACGGTTTGCTTTACCCCCTGACCGCGGAAGAGGCCGCGGAAGCCACGGGGACTCAGGAATGCGCAGAAGGCGTTGAAATATACAGACTTCCCGCCGCCGGCACCTACAAATGGGTGGAGGACCTGGTGGGCTTCTTCTCGACCTGGGCGCCCCTCAACTGGCGCGACCACACGCTCCGCCAGTGGTGGAACCCCAATTATTGCGAGTCATCTTATACTTACGGCGCGCCGATAATGATGGTGCACGACGCCGAGGATCGCAACCGCGTGACCGTATCGCTTTCCGATTCCGTCTTAAGATCGAGAATCACGGTAAGCGTCGACGATCTTAACCAGCGGGACGAGCTCATATTCACGGTCACCGTCAAAGAGACCGTGGCCGGCGAGAACGCTTCGGGGGTTCTTCTCAGGATCGACAGGCGCCCGATAGACTGGAACGACGCGGTGCAGCAGGCCGGAGAATGGATACGCTCATTTGCGCGCTTCGAGAGAAAACCGGTGCCCGACAATGCCGCGCTGCCGCTCTATTCCTCCTGGTACAATTTCCACCAGGAGCCCGAGCAGAAGCTTCTGACAAAGGAGCTGGAGGCCGCCGCCAGGCTTGGCTTTAAGACCTTCATCCTCGACGACGGCTGGCAGTTTGAGGGCAACAACACGGGCGATTACGAAAAATGCGGCGACTGGCACGTGGCCGCGGACAAATTTTACGATTTTAAGGCTTTTTGCGACAAGGTGCACTCACTGGGCATCAAGATCCTGATGTGGTTCCCGGTGCCCTTCATCGGCTACCTGACCGAGGACTACAAGCGCCTCAAGGACAAGATGGCTTACAACAACGACGCCTGCGGCGCGGGCGTGCTGGACATCCGCTATCCCGAAATGAGGGAGTTCATAAAGGACGTATACAAGCGCTACGTGCGCGACTTCGGGATCGACGGGCTCAAGCTCGATTTTATCGACGCCTTTAACGCCACTCCCGCCGAGATCGCACCGTTTGCGGAGGGCATGGACACCGAAAGCCTCGAGACCGCCGCGAGAATGCTTCTCGACGAGATCTACAACGAGCTCACGGAGATCGACCCGGAATTCATGTTCGAGTTCCGGCAGAACTACATCGGTGTGGAAATGGTCAACCATTGCAATATGCTGAGGGTATGCGACTGTGCCGCGGATTCCGTGACGAACAGGGTCGGTATTGCCGCGCTGAGGAGCGTCAATGCCACGACTCCCACCCATTCGGACATGCTTCTCTGGGGACACAACGAGACGCCGCTGAACTGCAGACGCCAGCTTCTGAACATAATGTTCTCGGTGCCGCAGATTTCCGTACGCCTCACCGAAATGCCCGAGGATCACATCCGCGTCATCAGCTGCTTTGTGGACTACTGGACCGCAAACAGGGACGTTCTGCTGAACGGCGGCTTCAAGGCCCGCAGGCCTGATCTGAATTACACGCTGATGTCGTCCGGGAAGAACGGCAAGAGGATCACCGTCCTTTACGGCACGGCTCTTTTCGAGCCCTGCGGATGCACGGAGGACGTGTTCAACAACACCGAAAGCGATTTCATAGTATCCGCCGGAGGCGCGCCATTCGAATATGAGGTGTTTGATATTTACGGCGAGAAGACTGCCCGCGGCAAGTCGGACGGCTCCGCCCAAAAGCTCCCGGTGGCCCGCGGAGGGATGATAAGGATCGTGCCGGCGGGTTAAGGCTCGGCCGCGCTGCACCGCCGTATTGCACGCTCTGCCCGGCATGAATGACGGGCGAACGGCAGTGAATGACGGATGAATACCGCGCGAATACCAGGTAGGTAACGGCGGATACCGCGTGAATAACGAAAGCCATGCAGGAACAATCTTAACGTTCCCGCATGGCTTTTTTGATTTGCCTGTTTTCAGGTATATTTTGGCGTCAGGGCGCGGCCCGGTCCGGTGGCTTTCAGACGGCCGGTTTTCAGGCTTTCAGGCTTTCGGGTTTTCAGGCTTTCAGGCTTTCGGGCCGCGCGCATCGGGTTCGGGCTTTCGGGCCGCGCGCATCGGGTTTGGGCTTTCGGGCCGCGCTCATCGGGTTTGGGCTTTCGGGCCGCGCTCATCAAGCCCAGCCTTACGTGCCGCTCCCTTAGATATCCGTCAGCGAATGCGTGACCTTCGCCTCGACGTGCTCCTCGTAGCAGGAGAAGCAATTCTCCACGTGCTCCTTTTTCATTCTCGGGGTGATGAGGCTCACCAGCGGAACGATCACAAGCGTACCCACCATTGCGATGGCGCCCGCGGTGGTACCTTCCACCAGCTTCAGGAACACGTTGGCGACCACGAAGCCGACTCCCAGCACGAATGCCGTCCACACCGCAAACTTTGTGATGCGCTTGCTGAACAGACCGTACATAAACGGCGCCAGGAACGCACCGGCCAGAGCTCCCCAGGAGATCGCCATAAGGTTTGAAATGAGGGCACCCTTGTCGAGCGCGAGAAGCACTGAGATCGCGATGAATATCGCGCAGAGGATGCGTATGATCCACATTTGCTTCTTCTCGGACATCCTGGGCGCGAAGAAGCCCTTGATGAGATCCAGCGTCACCGTTGAGGCGGACGAGATCACCAGAGAGGAGAGTGTCGACATTGACGCGGAGAGCACCAGCACCATGATTACGCCGATCATGAGGTCGCCGAGAGAGTCTGAAAGCATTGCCGGGACGATGCCGTCAAAGCCCGTGACGGGAGCGCCGGAAGCGTCAGCCTCGACGTAGAGCCTGCCGAAGCCGCCCATAAAGTATGAACCGCCAGCCACCACCAGCGCGAAGACCGTCGAGATGATGGTGCCTTTGCGGATGGCCTTCTCGTCGCTGATGGAATAGAATTTGTGGACCATCTGCGGAAGTCCCCATGTGCCGAGACTGGTGAGTATCATAACGCCCAGAAGGCTCAGCGGGTTGGGGCCGAAGAAGGACGTGAACGCGCCGCTGAGTGTGCCGCCGGAGGTCTCTGCCGTCTGCTTCGAAAGCTCGGCAAGCGCCGCCGTGAAGCCGCCCTGTCCGCGAAGCACGCTCACGACCACAATGGTGATGCCTATGAGCATCACGATGCCCTGAATAAAATCGTTGAGAGCCGCGGCCACGTAGCCACCGAGAATAACGTACACCGCCGTCAGCACCGCCATCACGATGATGCAGACCTCAAACGGAATGTTGAAGGCCATCTGGAAAATGCCCGAAAGGCCCTTATAGATCGAAGCGGAGTAGGGCACCAGAAATATGAAAATAATGATCGCCGCAGCCAGCTTGAGCGCCTTGCTGTCGTAGCGCTTCTCGAAAAACTCCGGCATCGTGGACGTGTCCAGGTGCTTGGTCATGACTCTCGTCCGGCGGCCCAGCACAAGCCACGCCAGCGTGCTCCCGATAAGGGCATTGGCGAGACCGATCCAGGTGGCGGAAACACCGAAATTCCAGCCGAATCTTCCGGCATAGCCCACGAATATAACCGCCGAAAAGTAGGACGTTCCGAATGCGAAGGCCGAGAACCAGGGGCCGACGTTGCGGCCGCCGAGCACGAAGTCCCCGACGCCCTTGACCTTCTTTTTGCTGATGATGCCGATGAATACCGTCACCGCCGCAAAAATCAGAACACAAGCAATTTTAACAATCATAGAATTCCTCCAATAAAAGCTGCTCCGATGAGAAGCTAAAGGAAAAGTCAGAAAAACTCTGCGGGACTGCTGCTTGAACGGAATTCCCGCGGTCCCGTCCGGGGACACACAGGCGCCGCGGAAAAAGACTTTGTAATTATATATTCGCGGGCGGGAAATATCAATGAGGATTTGAACCAGGGTCCGGAAAGGGGGCCGGAAAGGATAGAGGCAAGAGATTTCTGCCACTGCCTGGTGCCCAGTGGTTAGTGCCCAGTGCCAAGTACCGCTTCGCGACGAATCGGATCCAGCGTCTGCATTTTGTGTCGGGAGCGATTCACGCGTGAGCGTGCTTAGCGACAGACACAATATGCTGCGCGGTTGCAAGAGGCCGGAGGTTTCTGCAGCCGGTGGATCAATAGGATCCAGCGTCTGCATTTTGAGACACGAACGGTTCACGCGTGAGCGTGCTCAGTGAGGGGCTCAATATGCTGCGCTGTGGCAAGAGGCCGGAGGGCGCCGGGCACGCTGTACTCGGCATCTATCACTATAAATATATATAATATTAAAAGACTTGCTTTTAGGGCGCAAGGAATATATAATTAGTTTGCGTCCGGAGGTGGCCTGCTTTTCGAAGGCCGCCTCTTGAAATGCGCCATTCGGTAACGGGCCACTCGCAGTCAGGACCGGACGGATGAAAAACAC